>JAMFSL010000073.1 GCA_026225275.1 Puia dinghuensis | reverse complement strand
GCTTGTTAGCGCAATCACTCTTCCCGCCCAGGCGCCCAAACTTCCATTTACGCATATATCTAACGACCAGGGACTGTCCAACAGTACCATAGAAGCGGTATTTCAGGACAACCAGGGATTCATCTGGTTGGCCACCCGGGACGGACTGAACCGCTATGACGGCTCCGAAATAATAACCTACCGGAATAACCCGTCCGATACGACCAGCCTCAGCGATAGCTATATCCGGTGCATTGGTGAAGACCAGGAGCATAATTTATGGATCGGGACGATCAATGGCCTGAACAGATTCAACAGGGCAAAAAACAATTTCACCCGCTTCCGGCACCTGGCGTCGGACCCTAACAGCCTTAGTAGTAATGGGGTGACTTCCATAGCTGCAGACAAAAAAGGTAACCTGTGGATCGGCACCGATGGTGGCGGAGTCAACCTGCTGGACAACGGCAGGAACAGGTTCATTCATTTCCATCACCAGCCTTCCACGGCCAATAGTCTGGCAGATGACAGGGTGAATCATATCTATGTGGACAAAAAAGGGAATTGCTGGGTGGGAACCGAAGCCGGTCTCGATCTCTTCAACCCCGCCGCCGGCAATTTCACTTCTTATCTCCATTCAGCCGCCGCCAGCCTGTCCGGGAATGCCATCACAGTCATCGGCGAAGACAGACAGGGCAATCTCTGGCTCGGCACCAAAAATGATGGCCTCCTCCTGTTCGACCCGCTCCAAAAGACCTTCACCTCATTCGCTCACTCGGATAAAGACCCCGGCAGCCTGGGCAATAACATGGTCAAGACTTTGCTGGTAGACAAAAAAGGCCGGCTCTGGTGCGGGACGATCAATGGCGGCCTGAATCTGTACAACCCCGCAGCCAGATCCTTTTCGCATTATGAGAACGAACCGGGGAATGCTGAAAGTCTGTCCCAACGGACGGTCTCGGCCCTGTTCGAAGACAACCAGGGTAATCTATGGATCGGTACCCACCGGGGCGGTATTAATATATACTCTCCCGGTACAGGCAAATTCAACCTCTACCGGCAGGAATCTTCCCCTAATAGCCTCAGTTATAGCGATGTAAGGACCTTTTGTGAAGCAGATGGCGGCAATATCTGGGTGGGCACTGACGGCGGCGGTCTGGATCTCTTCCTCCGGGATAAACACATTTTCCAACACTACCGCTATGATCCCTTTAACAATAACAGCGTCGGATCGGACGCCATATTAAATGTCATGCAGGACAAACAAGGCAACCTATGGGTCTCCACCTGGGGGGGAGGCCTTAACCTGCTCGATAAAACGACCCAACGCTTTACCCGCTACCAGCACCATGCCACCGACAGCACTTCCATCAGTTCCGATTTTGTCCAGCAAACATTTGAAGACTATGAAGGGAAAATATGGGTAGCTACCTATTACGGCGGCCTTAACCTGCTGGACCCGAAAACAAGGAAATTTACCCGCCTCGTCGACGATCCCTCCGGTCAAACAAGCCTGACGGGCAAAAACATTGTCGCCATCAACGATGATAAAGAAGGAAATATCTGGGTCGGTACGGACGATGGCGGACTGAATTGTTACCATCCCACTACCCGCCATTTCTCTCATTATTTCAATAAGGGGGAAAGAATGGCCGATCTGCGGGTGATCTTTTGTGACAGCAGGGGACGCGTGTGGGTAGGACAGAAGGGATTATACCTTTTAGATGTGGCTTCTGATAGCTTCCGCATCTGCACGGATAAAGCAGGACTTTCGGACGACTTCATAAAGGGCATCACCGAAGATGGCCAGGGCAATCTCTGGATCGCCGGCTCGAATGGCCTTGTTGAGTTCAATCCGGATACGCGCTATTATAAGAAATATAATACGGGCGACGGCCTGCAGGGAGTCGAATTCGAAGCCAACGCCTGCCTGAAGACAAAGGATGGGGAAATGTATTTCGGCGGTATCAACGGATTCAATTCTTTCTACCCCGCTAATATAAAGGCTAATCAGTTCGTACCACCGGTATACATCACCGGCTTTCAGCTCTTCAACAGAAAGGTCAACGCCGGCGAAAAAGGCTCCCCTTTGACGGACGATATCAGCCTCACCAAAGAGATCACGCTCTCTTACCGGCAATCGACCTTCTCTTTCAATTTTGCCGCACTGAACTACATCGCCCCTGAAAATAATGAATATGCCTATAGGCTGGAAGGGTTGGATACAAGTTGGAACTTTGTCGGCAAAGAAAAAAAGGCAGCCTATACGAATCTTGACCCGGGCGAGTACACATTCCGTGTCAGGGCCTCTAATAATGACGGCGTCTGGAATGACGAAGGCGCCGCTATAAAAATCATCATCACTCCCCCCTTCTGGAAAACCGATTGGTTCATTATCCTCCTGTTCATCATCATCGCAGCCTGCCTGTACGCCTTTTACCGGTTCAGGACCCGACTCAAACTAAACCAGCTGGAATCGGCAAAAAAAGAAGAGATCCGGCAGGTGCAATTGCAATTCTTTACCAATATATCTCATGAATTCAGGACCCCACTTTCCCTGATCCTCGGGCCGCTGGAAAAGATCATGAAAGAGAACCCTCATTCGACCTTCCGGCACTATTATTCTATCATGCACCGCAATACCCAGCGGCTGTTGAGCCTGATCAATGAATTGATGGACTTCGGCAAGCTGGAGAGCGGATCTTTACACCTCAATGTATTGAAGGGCAACCTCAATACCTTTCTCGATGAACTCGCAGAGGAATTCAGGGACTGGGCGGTTAGAAAAGAAATTAACTTCACCTTCCTCGATACTGTCGTTTTGCCGGATACCTGGTTCGACAGACAGGTGCTGGAAAAGATTGTGCTGAACCTGCTCCATAATTCCTTCAAGTATACGAAGGCCGGCGGACACATCACCCTCGAATACCTTTCCTCTCTGGAAGGGTTCAAACCCACGTTCGCTAATGAGCTTATTCTGAAAAATGAGTTCCGGGGCAGCGCCTACGCCTATATAAGAGTAGCAGACAATGGCATCGGTATCTCGAAAGAGTCTATTGCACACTTATTCGAACGTTATTACCGCACCACCGATTCACACCTGGGATCTGGCGTCGGACTGGCCTTCGTCAAAAGCCTGACCTTGCTGCATAAGGGCGATATCTATGTCTATAGTGACCGATTGAAAGGCACCGAGATCATTGTCGGCATCCCTATTGATAGATCCGACTACCAACAAGAGGAAAAAACAACGGCCCAACCCTCAGGAGGTGTCCGCCTCGAAGGCTTTAATCTCATCGCCGACGAACAGCAAAACACCGCCTCGTCAACTCAATCCCTCCCTGCATTATCCGAATCCATCCTGCTCGTCGAAGACAATGATGAGCTAAGACAATTCCTGCACGACAGTCTCGGCGAAATCTACCACGTCATGCAAGCCCCCAACGGAAAAGATGGCCTGGCGATGGCAAAAGCCAATGGCCCGGGCCTCATCATCACCGACGTCATCATGCCCGGCATGAACGGCTTCGACCTCTGCCGTGCCGTCAAACAGGACATCGATACCAGCCATATCCCCGTCATCATCCTCACCGCCAGAACAACGACTTCCTCCCAGGTGGAAGGACTCGACGCCGGAGCCGACTATTATTTCGGTAAGCCGCTGAACATGGAACTGCTGTTGCTCACGATCCGGAACCGGTTCGACCAGGACCGCAAACTGAAACAACGCTACTCCCATGACTCCCATGTCCAGGCCATGGAACTCGTCCATTCCGAAAAAGACAAGGAATTCATGACCCGCCTGCTGCAGATCATCGATGCCCAATTGGCCAACCCCGATTTCGAGATCGGCTACCTTTGCCAGGAAATGGGCATGAGCCGTACCCGCCTCTATCAAAAAATAAAAAGCATCAGCCAACAACCCATCGGCGATTTCATCCGGACGGTCCGCCTCAAGACAGCCGTCCAGATCATGACGCACGAAGACGTATCACTAACGGAAGTGATGGTCCGCGTCGGCATCCAAACCCAGTCTTATTTCACTAAAGCATTCAAAAAGGAATTCGGCAAAACGCCTACGCAATTTATCCAGGAGATGAAGAAATTTTAACCTGCCGCCTCGTCCTACAACACATACTGCCCAAACTTCCGGCTATGATACAGTACCGGCATCCCTACAGCCGCACTGACACCGAAGATCAGCACCATACCCACCAACAACCCATGAAACCTCGCATTCATATCCGGATCGGCCGACCGATGCACATGCCCGGCCCAAATAGCGCCAATGATCGTCAACACAATAAAGAGGATGCTGAACATCACCTCCCCTTTCATCGCGCCTTTCGCAAACGCAAAGAACAGCACCCCTATCAAAACGAAAAGAATATTCGTCCCGAAAATGATCGAAGACACATTGATAATATCGGAAGAAAAAAATCCATGCCCCCCATCCCTGTATAACAGGTTATAGCCCAGGCAAAGAACAGTATCTGTAATGCCGATGGCCAGACCGGTCATCAGCGCTTTCATAAAGGGAAAGCTTGAAGTAAAATCATTCGGATCCCCTATCTGGCTGGATTCATCCCGCGGTTCTTTATTATTATTTTCCATAACATCTCATTTAGCGATAGTTATGAAAAAATCATGCCCTCCCCCACAGGCCCGGATTCCCTGGCCCTCTTCGCCCACAAGCTACCCCTACCCCTTCATGACCGGCGCCTTCGCCCCCACCCAATCGGGAAATAACACCTTATCATTCGCGATCTGAAGATGCCCATCCGCCACCGCACTAAAAACACTGCGGAAATCCGTCGTCACCGGCAGATCCCGCCCGTCTTCCAGATTTTCCGTCGCCAGAGCTGCCACCTGACCATGTACTTTACCCCCGGCAATATCTTTACCCAGGATAAAATTACACGATCCCCGCCCGTGATCGGTACCTCCGGTGCCATTCTGATGCACCGTCCGGCCAAATTCAGTCATCGTCATCAGCGTAACATCGTCCTGGCTGGCATCGAGGTCGGTCCAGAATGCCGCAATGCTATTACTAAGGTCCGTCACGTTCCGCGCAAAGATCCCGTTGTCGGTTCCCTGATTGAAATGGGTATCCCAACCATTGGACTCGGTAAAGGCCACCTCTAACCCGACGTCCATCTTGATGAGTTGAGCGATCTGCCGCAAGGAGTTGCCCAACGGCGAGGTAGGATAGATAGCGCCGTTAGCCGGCCGGTAATGGCGGACATCCGCAGCCTGTAACATCTTCATGGCTTCAAAGCTTTCTTTGCCGGTCTGCTGCAGCAGCCCCGAAGAAGTCTGGTCATACAGGTCTTCAAAGCTGCGTGCCGCCGTATTCGCCGCTGCGGGGTTACTCTTCAGCTCGATAGCAAAGTCCTGCAGGTTGCTGATAGCCACCGAAGGATGATCGCCATAAAAAGATCGCGGCAACGCCGATGTCAGGCTCACTGCGGTAAAAGGCGTTACCGCATCATGGCCCAGCAACCCTACAGCCCTGTTCAGCCAACCGCTGGCCGTTCCTTTATTGAAAGGCGTCCCGGATTCCATGTAGTCCTGCGCGTCGAAATGCGACCGGGTATTGTTGGGCGAACCGATTCCATGGACGATGCCCAACCTGCCGTCGCGGAACAATGGCTCAAAGGCCTTCATCCCCGGATGCAAACCCCAGCGGCCATCCAGGTCGATCAGCGGATTCCCATTGCCGCTCTTGGCCGCCGATAACGACAACCCCGGTCGGGCTGACTGAAGATAGGTATCGGTAAACGGCGTCACCGCCATCAACCCATCCATGGCCCCGCGCTGAAAAATACAGACCAACACCTTCTTACGCTTATATGGTCGAAAGATCTTATCACTCGCTGCCGCCTCCGCCATAAAAGCAGGAATGCCGCCCATCAGGCCTACACCTAATAAGGCCAGACCACCACCCTTCAGGAAACCTCTTCTCGTTACCATGATCGTATGTTTTAAATGTTAACGTCGTTGTGATCTCGATATGCCGTCACGGATCAACGTCTTTGAAATTCCGGCGATCCGATAATGATACCCACTACCTGCCCTAATTGCGCCGCCCGTCCATCATTGGCCGCCACCATCGCCATATCATTGTCCGGCTGTATGCCGGCCGTCCCGCTTTGCCCGCCATCCGCGCCGTTCCGACCAGCTCCCATGCCCCCGCCATCCTCCGTCCTCACACTCGCCGCATCCACTTTCTGTGCCAAATTCGGATCATTCAGCATTGGCGTCAGCCGCTTGATAGTCGCATCCAAATTCCGCTCGGGCAGCATGATCTTACTGAAGATAACCAACGCTGCCTGCGCATCCTCCGGCTCATGCCCGTTATTCAGCGCTACCAGGTCGATCCGCACCCCCGGTATCCTGCCTGTCGCCAGCGCCAGCCCGAAGTTCATGCGGTTCAGCAGGCTGCCGGTATTGATCCAGTAAGACCCCTTGTCAGGAAAACCTGTCGGCGCCTGGTAATAATATTTTTTTTCTCCCATCTTACTCACCCAGTTATACAAGGGATAAGGCTGCTCGATAACGCCGTGCAGACTGCGCACAGCCCCGATCGCCAGCTCGAACGGCGACTTTGTCTTCTCCCGCACCGCCGTAGCGCTCCAGAATTCCGGAGCACTCACCATCGTGATCAGCACCTGCCGGATATCGCCGTCCTTCTCAAGGAAGGTCTTGGTCATCTTATTGATAAGCGTCTGTGGCGGATCGTCACTCACAAACCGGACAGCCAGCTTGCGCGCGATGAACCGCGCCGTCGAAGGATGATGCGCCAACATCCCCAGCAGCGTCACCCCTTCATCATAGCCGCCACCCGCAGGGAATGTATGGCCTAACACGATCTTCTCGCCTTTATCATGCCGGTTGGCATTGAATAAAAAATCTCCTTCATGTACAAAACCCCGGCTGGCCAACTGATCTTCGCTGAAACGCGTAAGGAGGCCCTTGCCTGCGTCGTTCATCGGGTAAACAGTCCACCCGGTCAGCACCCGCGCCGCCTGGGTCACATCCTGCTGGGTATAGCCGCCATCAACCCCCAGCGTGTGGAGCTCCATGACCTCCCGCGCATAATTTTCATTCAACCCTCTGTTCTTCCGTGCCTGCTGGACTTTCGCCATCAACGTCGTATCACCCCCCATCTCCTGCCCCCCCGGCAACGGCGCCGAACTACTAAAATTATCAAGATAATAAAGCATCGCCGGCGACTTCGCCGTCTTCACCAAAAGATCCCCAAACCGCCCAAGCGCATTTGGCCGAATCACATCCCGCTCATACGCCGGGATAAACCCTGCACAATCATTCTTCGTGATGGATACATTGAAATGGTTGAACCAGAAATCGGTCATCACCTCCTGTAATTGATTGTGGGAATAAGCCGCACGAAGCACCTTCTGACAAAAAAATTGCCGGAACAGATCCTGCTCCGGCTTAAGCCCCTTTTCCTGCATATAACTCCGGATGAACTCCCGGTATTCCTTCCGATCCGTTTTGACAGAATCTTTATCGATCACTCCATCCCTGATCGCCATCCGGGCCACCTGACCGGGCTTGGGATAGAGGTCCGCTACCCGCTGATTGGTCAGTTGCAGGGCATCATACTGGCTCAGGCATTGCGACAGCGAATCATCCGGAAGATCGGCCGCCAGCTGCTGCGCCCACCAATTCTCCAGCCCCATCGTCACCACAGCATCGACCTGCCCCGGCGAGGCTCCATAGGTAAACCGGCTTAACAGGTGCGCCGCCGCCTGGCGGTCGGTCAACCCCGCCTGGCGGAAGGGAAATCGGTAGGGCGGTATCCTCGTTCCATCCAACGATGGCAGCGACAGCCTTGCGCCATCCAACGCATGCATCGGCAGCATCCCCGCCATAAAAGAAGAAAGAAGAAGATGGCCGCCCAGGAGCACCAGCACTATCCCCAGAATTTTAAAGACTGTTTTCATGTTCGACGCCGGGCATTTGGATACCCTCCCCGGCGGGATTGGATTCAAGGGGCCATCAAAAGTTTAAAACAACATATGATTTAAATCTTTTATAAAACCCTTTAAACCTTTGGCTCTCCCCGCAGTCTCAACCCCATAATTTAGATGTAAGGCTATGAAATCCTTCCTGTTACTGCTAACCTTCGGACTAGGCCTCCAAGGTCTGATCCACGCACAATCGACAGACAGCTCCCTCTATGACAGCCCCGTCCGGCAAAACCCTGCTCAGCAAAGCATGACTCAGCAAGGCTCCGCCGCCCCGAAAAAATCTCCCGCTCAAAGAGCCGCTCAACAGCTAAAAACGCTGACTACTCAGCTCAACCTTAACCAGGACCAGGTCGTACAGATCCGCATGATCATCTTGAATAAAGTCATTGCCCTTGACAGCATAAGCAATAACCCATCCGGCGATCCCAAAACCGATGGGAAGGCCCGTAGAGCCATCAACCAGTACGCCGATGGCAGCATCTATGGCCTGCTCAATACGGAGCAGCAGGTGCAATATGCTCAATGGAAACAACAACAGAAAGAAAAGGCGGAAGAAAAGAAACAAGCCGGCAAAATCCAATAATTTATCCATTTTCGCGTTCTGGTTGGCTTAAGGCCAACCTCCTATGCCCCTATTAAAAGTCCTATTGTTCTGCGCCCTGTCCGGTCTTATGGCAACCGCCTATGGCCAAACCCAAAGCCTGTACAACTACCAGGATTTGTCTCACCTCTATTACCAAAAGCAAAAAGATTCGCTGAAAAAAACCTGGGTCTGCCCGGTTGTCTTTAAAGACGATAAGGCCGCACAAAAACAATACAAGGAATTTTGGGACTCCCGCACTGAAAGCATCATCAGCTCCATTAACGGGGATGACTATATTCATGACCGGGAGGTTTACAGCTATATCGCAGGCATCGTCCAGCAGATCGCGGCCGCAAACCCGCAGTACGTTCCCGCAAACCAGCTTTTACTGATCGACAGGAGCTCTGCCGCTAACGCCTATTCGTTAGGGGATAATGTCCTGATCGTTAACCTGGGCATGATCACCTTCGCCCGCTGCCGCGAAGACCTGGCCCTGACCATCGCACACGAACTGTCTCATAATTATTTGCAACATTTCGAAACCGCCATTCAGGAAAAAGCGGCCTGGCTGACCTCCGAAGAGTATCGCCAATCCATGAATTCCGTCCTGAGCTCCCGCTACGATCGCCTCACCCGGCTTCAAAAAATATTGGAGGGCTATACCTTTAGCCGCAGCCGCCACCAGCGCTACCATGAATCGGACGCCGACTCTCTGGCCATCATACTGTTGAAGAAGAGTAGTATTTCCTTTAACGCCGATTTTTTCCTTCACCTGGACAGCTCGGACAACGAATACCTGCAACATCTGCGTCAACCACTGGCAGCCTATTTCACTCCCTATCAGTTGACTTTCGAGGACAGTTGGGCAACCAAACGTTCTCATGGCCTTTCCACCCGGGCGTATAATTTCTCGGAAACTTCCACCATCGAAGACTCCCTGAAGACCCACCCCGATTGCCCCGAACGTTACGCCCGGACCCGTGACCGGTCATCGGCACACCAGCAGATGACGCCCATTCCCGCGTCTGTCGGGGAAAAGGCAAACAAAATGCTGATCTGGGAACTTTTCACTTCATCCAAAGTCACCCCTGTGATCTATCGGATCCTGCTGGAAAAAGACAAAGGCAACAAAGACCCCTGGTACGATTTTATGCTTAGCAATTGCTTCTATAGTCTTTATTACGCGGACCGGCAGCTCAACCGCTTCGGCGCCGTCGGTATTGTCCAAAAAGAATTTATTTCCCGGGACTGCTACGCCCTTCAGACCTTCCTGGAACAGGTGCCCCGCGATAATCTCCGCCAATACTGCGAAACCCTGAGCAAAGCAGACTTCTGGAACGGCCTCTCCACCCCGGAACAAGGGATGAAAGACCTGCTCTATACCCTTGCATTGGACCCCGATGACTCCGATCATAACAAAACCAGGGCCGCCCATACGTTCGCCACAGGCAACGCCGGCAGTATGTATTGTGAATTTGCAGACAACTTTGAAAAAAAATAACCCTAACCGATTACCATGCTCAACCTCGACCGATTTCTGAAAGCAACCTTTTATCTGCTTCTGCTAACCGGGATGACCTATTCTACCCAGGCACAAACCAAAGTATTTAAGGAAGTAGGAGACGACATTTCCTCCCAGATGGCGACTATCCTCCAGGATGGTAAACTGGTGGGCTATCTGGCCTTCACTACCCTGGAAAAAGCCAGCGCGGATTCCTTGCATTACCGCCTGAGCATTATGGACGAAAACCTGAATGACATCGGCAAGGTCGATTTCCGCCAGGAAAACCTCATCCTGAAAGAAGTGTCCTTCGAAGGGGACATTCTCTGCCTGGCTTACGTGAAAAGCAACATCGTCGGAAAAGAATTCCGGAACGGAAGAGATTTCCGCCGTCAGACCTCGGACGCGAAAACAGTCCTGTTCACGCAGTTCGTCAGCTTGAGCGGCAAGATCATCGCGACCAACAATGTTAAGCTGGACGTAAAACTGGAAACTGAATTGGGCGCTAATGCGCCCTTCGGTCGGGCTAAACTGATCGGAAACGGAAAGCTTAAACAACAGATCCAGCTCCGGAATATTTCCGGGAAAGGGTTTGCCATCTTCTACGGCGACGACAACAAGAATAACCTGCTGGTCTATAATACCAAGGGCATATTGATCTGGCAAAAACAGGTCAAAGAAGAAGCCACTGATTTCACCTTGCTCACCTCCGGGCCGGAAATCGACCTGCTCGCCAAAAAAGATGAGGAAATGAAAGAAGGCGGATACGAAATCCTGGGCTATAACACCAACGACTCCACAGACTACCCCAAATTCCTCCTGAAAGACCAAAATGGAAACTCGCTGAAAGTATTGGCGTATGACAACGATCCGGTCACAGGCAAGCCATTTGTGTCCGGCATGATCATCGATCCCAGGCACGGCAATCATTTCCTGAGCGGCAACAACCTCCGCCATGGCCCCTATGATGGTGTCTTTACCATCAACTTCAACGGACATGGCAAAAAAGATATCCATTCTTCCTTTTCCTATTGGGCCGACGGCTCTCAAACCTTTGTGGATAACCACGGTTATTTCCAAGACCCGCACCTTTATGCCAATGTGGAACGCTCCTTTAAGGACTTCAATGGCAATACCTGGTTTGCCGCCGACGGTGTCAAACGGAGATTCCGCTGGGGCGGGCTTTGCTGGGGCACGATCCTTTCGCCGTTCATACTTCCTCCTTTCCTCTATGTCGGAGGCGGTTTACATAGATATGCCTTTAAAGACGTCCTGCTGATTAAACAAGATCCTGCCGGGAAAATATCCCTTGCGAACGCTATACCGGAGAAGACAGGAATATATCAATTCTGCTCCTATCCCCTTTTCGTGGTCGATCCGCGCAGCTACTACACCTTGGCCAATCCGGAAACCCACAGCGATTACATGGTCATTGACTCGGATCGAAAAATCGATATTTATAACGTTACACAGAACAAGATCGCCCGTTCCATCCCACGCAAGGATGGCAGCACTACCATCAATGTCCTCCCTGCTAAAGAAGGCTACGTCATGGTGTCCGAATACAACAAGAGAGAAAAGACGACAAGACTGTCGATCGAAGCTTTATAAACATCTTCTGTCCCCGGGGTTGCCGGCATCATCCATCGGCAACCCTTTTTATTTCCAGCCGCTACAGCACCCTCCACGATCAGTAGATCCCGATCTCCACGCCCAGCTTACACCGCCATCCTTCCCTGACGAGCCCATTGAGTTGCGTCTGGTCGGAACCACCCCCACTGAGATACAATTGATCGATGCCTGTGCCCGTTTGCCAGTTGAAATACCCGCCCCCGATTTCCACCGAAATCCGCCGTCCGGCAATATACCGGAGACTTCCATCCGCCTCGACGCCATAACCGTCTGCCCTATGCCGGAAACTCACCGGTTGCGCAAACGTCGGGATGAGATTCCAATCGGCCCAGCCATGATAAGTCGCCTGATGATAAGCCGCATCAGCCACTACCTGCCAGCGCCGGCCCAGAGTAAGCGACGCTTCCACCCTCACCAGCGGCCCCAGCCATTTGGCGGAATACGAGCTGTCCAGCGATCCGAAGGAACCACCGGGGTCCGTGATAGGAAAATATTGTGCGTCGACGCCGTAGCCGACGTAAGGTGTCAGCCGCCAACTGCCGCCGCCCAGCAGAGCATAGCCGATACCCACCGCAACCGCCTCATCATAACCGGCGACAGCCGCAAAAGATTCGTGATATAAAATATCATTCCGGTTGTCCAGGCCATAATCGGTATCGCTCATCGTTCCCCCACGCGTGAATACCCGGCTGCCGCTCGCATACACCCGCCAGCGTTTCCACGCATTCCAGTGCAGATCAATGGCGGCGGTTGGACCACTCACCCCCCGCCATTTCAGTTCGGAATAAATATTAGGATCCCGGCCCGCGCTGTTGCCCGCGATCGACCACCGGAAATCCTGGCGCTGATATCCCCCCGACAGGCCGATCAGCCATGTCGGCTCCTGTAGCGGTTGTACACCAGACGCATCGGCGGCCTTGCTTTGCGCCACCCCCCGGGATCCGCCCAACAGCAGACAGAATAAAATCCCCCCGACGAACAGTCGGGGGGCCCCAAGCGTATTTCTCATCAATTCACAACGTTATAAGTAAACTGTTCCCAGGCCTGCGCTTGCAGCCGGTTACATTGCATCGCCGAATCAGGCGTCGCATTATTGCCAGTCACATAGTCTCCATTCGTCCCCTGCAGCGAGATCGTACCATTGGAATTGACAATCCACCTGAACTGCTCCCAGGCCTGTGCCGTTGCCCGGTTACATTGCATGGCAGAGTCGGCCCCGGCGTTATTGCCCGTCACGTATAACCCATTGCTTCCTTTCAGCGTGATCAGCCCATTACCCGCATCGCCAACCGTGAATTGCTCCCAGGCCTGTGCGGTCGCCCGGTTACATTGCATGGCCGAATCAGGCTCGGCGTTATTGCTGGTCACATACAACCCATTACTCCCCTTCAGCGTGATCACCTGGCCCACAGGCGGGGCGCTGCCGGTCAGGCTGTATACATGCACATAATCCACCAGCATACTCGCCGGCAATGCGCCGGTATTGACTGTCGGCCCCGATAGCGTGCCGCCGACCGCCAGGTTGAAGATAATGTAGAAAGGATCCTGGAAAGCGCCCGTATTGTTGATATTGTTGGTGGTATTACCCGACCAGTATAGACTATCATCCACATACCAGTTGATACCCGTGCTAGTCCATTCTACCGCATAAATATGGAAGTCCGCTGGTGTGTTGTCCGTCGGCAGACTGCCGCCATACGACGCATCTCCATTGTCATACCAGTGCATCGTCCCAAGGATGGTGTTGTTGGTATTGACCTGCTCCATAATGTCAATCTCCCCACACTGCGGCCAACCTGTTCCCGTATTGATGGAGTTACCCAGCATCCAGAAAGCAGGCCACATACCCTGCACCATCGGTAAAGCGATCCGGGCCTCGATCCGCCCGTAAGTCGTGGAGAATTTCCCGTAGGTATCGATCTTGCCGGACGTGTACGGCTGCCCGTCAACCGTTTGGTTGTTAGCGGTAAGGACCAGGTTGCCGCCCGTTTCCGTTACATTGGAGGCCTGGTAATACTCCTGCTCGCTGTTAACACCCGGATTGCCGACATCGATGTTCCAGTTGCTGGTGTTGAGGCTGGTCCCGTTGAATTCATCGTCCCAGATGAGTTGATAGGCAATGGCCCGCGGGATAGTCCCGTTGGTCCCCCCATCCGCTTTCAGATTTTTTTTACAGGAACTGGCAGCGAAGATCAGCAGGATTGCGCTGCCGCCAATCAGCGTGCGCCGAATGCCAAGCGTGCGCCGGATGCCGCCGCCAGCCATTTTCAGAATAAGGCTTTGTTTGGGTCTCATAGTGACTACTTTAAGGTGATAAGATTTAATAATCGACCTAAAATGACACGGCAAACTACTGCTCTATACCCCAAAAAAATAATTAGGTGGATAAGTTTTTAAAACCACCAGCTATCACCGCCGCTCAAACGCAGTCGTCGATACCTTTAAAAAAAAGCCCCCATAAGTGTTTATACGGCTCTATTAATTAAGTGTATATTGTGGTATTAACGGAGACTCATGTTACGCGGCCTTGCCTTCTTTTCCTTCCTCTTTTTTTGCGCTATTCGCACCGTGGCCCAGGACTTCATCCGGGGCAAAGTCGTGGCCGCCGAGACCGGTGCGCCGATCGCAGGAGTCAGCATCTTTTTCAGCAATACCTCAAAGGGAGCAGCGACCGACGACAAAGGAGATTTCGTCCTCCATAATATACCTGCCGGCAAATACACGCTGGTTATTTCGAACGTCGGCTACCAGACGGACCTGGAGTCCATCGACAGCCGCAGCCTCAAGCCGTTTTATAATATCGCCTTGCACCTCAAGTCTGAAGAGCTGAATGCGGTTACCGTACAGGGCTATGACAAGGATGGATGGAATAGGTGGGGGGAGTTCTTCAGGGAGCAGTTTATCGGCACCTCGGCTTTTGCCAAACAGTGCAGGCTCCTCAACCCGGAAATCGTGCATATCCATTATAACCGGATCATGAGGGTTCTATCGGCTCATTCCAATGGACCCATGCTCATCGAGAACAGTGCTCTGGGCTATCTGCTCCAGGTGAACCTGGAAGACTTCAAGCTGGATTTTAATAACCAGCACATCTCTTTTTCCACTTTCCCCTTGTTTAAGGAAATGGATGGGACCCCCAAGCAGAAAAAACAATGGACCAAAAACCGGGAGGTGTCGTATTACGGATCTTCCATGCATTTCTACAGGGCCCTGTTCCGCAACCGGGTAAAGGAGGAAGGGTTTTCGATGGGCCTGCTCGCCCATCAGGATAGCACGTTGGTCGATCAAAATAAGTCCATCGATCCTTCCTATCTTATAACCGCCCGGGATAGCAATGCTCTGGTGCTGAGCTTCGAAGGTGTGGTGAAAGTCACATACCTGCGCAAGTCGCTCCCACAGGAATACCTTAACGATTACGGACTGGATCCCACCAACCCGGAAAGCCAGGTCAGGCATTCTTTGACCCGCACAAACGACGATGGCATGACCACCACCCTGGAGTTGGCAAGCGGGATACCCATAGAGGTCTTTTCTAACGGCAGTTCCAGAAATCCGGATATGCAATTCGTTGGCTTCTGGACCTGGTCGCAAAAGATGGCCACCTTGCTCCCGTACGACTACGAACCGTAGATCCCGCCTTATTTAATCATAATGGAAAAGTAAGCCGCAGCTGCTGCCATCGACAGGAATAAGACCATCAGGATACGCCATTTTAAAAGACTCTTCTGCCGCGTATCGTCTTCAATATACAAGGTATCGTCTCCAATATACCAACCCTCATCGACATCGGCCGCTGCTTCATGCTTCAGCCGATAATCTTCGGCATGACGTCTCTCGGGCGGGTTCTTATAGCTGTTAAAAAGGAATGTATAAAATGAGTAAGTAAACAGGGGGTGTTCTTGTTTAGACATGGCAGCAATTTTAATAGATAGAAAGACAATAGCAATCTAAATATAATCATTTATTTCGTAAAAACCAATCCCCGCCGGTCAAAATATAACCACCACTTTCCCCCTCGTCTTTCCCGTCTCTACCGCCTGGTGAGCTTCCGCCATTTGCTCAAACGAAAACACCTTGGAAACCTCCGCCCGCAAAGTCCCGTCTCCCAGCCAGCCCGCAAGGTGCTGCATGTCCTCCCCGCTCGATTGCACCATCATCGTCAGGCCGTTGATGCCTTTCGCCTTCGCCTTTTCCTTCACACCCGCATTTACTGACGAAGGGATGCTCACGATCGTTCCCCCTTTTTTGATCACCTGCAGTGACCGGTCCACATATTCCCCGCCATGGGTGTCCAGCACAAAATCGATATCCTTGACCACGTCTTCAAAACGCTGCGCCTTATAATCTATACACTCATTGGCCCCTAACCCCAGCACGAAATCTTTATTCTCCGCCGAAGCCGTGCCGATCACATAGGCTCCGGTATGCCGCGCGATCTGTACCGCAAAATGCCCCACGCCGCCTGCCGCCGCATGGATCAACACCCGCTGACCCGCCCGCAGCCTGCCGTGATCGGAAAAAGCCTGCCAGGCCGCCAATGCTGCCAGTGTAGACGCGGCTGCCGCCTCAAAACTTATATTTGCAGGCTTCAACGCCAGCTGATCCGCCGGCGCAGCCACATACTCCGCATAAGCCTTACCATGACCAGGAAAATGAACCATCCCGAAGACCTCATCCCCTGCCTCAAATTCCTCTGACTTTGATTCGGTCACGATGCCCGCAATATCCCACCCCAGGATCATCGGCTTCTGGTCTTTCAACGCCCCCGCAGCCCCTTTACCCGCCCTCGTCTTCACATCCACCGGGTTGATGCTGATCGCCTTTACCTGTACCAATACTTCTCCTTCGCCGATCACCGGCGTCGGCAGTTCCGTCAATTCCAATTGATCTACCCCGCCGAATTCCTTAAGAATAATTGCTTTCATCTATTGATTTTTTGAATTTGCCACAAAACTAATGCCCCTCGCCTGAATCCCGCGCTATTCCCTGCATTCTTTTCTTAAATTGATCCGAACGGATACCTATTATATAATAAAATTTTATAATAAACGATCGGCCGCTACTCATCGCACCAGCATCACCGTCCCCTTTGCCGACTCAATCCGCCGGCTCAGCGGATTATCATACACCAGCTCCCATACATATACACCTGCCGGCTGCGGATGCCCATTAAAAGTACCATCCCAACCCACGCCAACATTACTGGTCGAAAACACCATCAACCCCTGCCGATTATAGACAGCCAGCTGCCGGATAATGACAGGAATCGACGGTGGCACCCGAAACAAATCATTGCGACCATCCCCGTTAGGCGTAAAACCACTGGGCATCTGCAGGGAATAGAATACCCCTACGGTCTCACTGGCGGACGCCTTGCAGCCATCGGACGATACCACCATCAGCGAATAAGTCGTCGTCCCTACAGGCGTCGCAACCGGATTAGCCACGGTCGTATTGTCTAACCACGTATCCGGACTCCATTGATAACTGGCGATAGTACCTGTGATGATGGGATCCAGCTGCAGGCTTTGCCCACCCGCAATCACAGTATCCGCCGGCAACAATATCGCAGGCAGTGGATATATGGTCATCGTTATAGGCTGAGGCGGCGTAACAGGCAACGAACACAACAGACTGCCGGTCATCGTGCAGTTGACGACATCACCGTTATTCAGCAGGCTGTCCGCAAAGACCGCCGCATCCGACCCCGTACCCTGCCCGTTGACGGTCCATTGATAGGTCGGTTCCCCCCCGCCGTTAGAAGGCGTCGCCGTAAAAACAACGACGCTGTCCTGGCAGATGCTCAACGCCGATGAGGCAATGGACACCCCCGTAACTGGCACTGTCGTCACGTAAACAGACAGATCATTGCTGACAACAACAGGGTTCAACACACAAGTCGCATCGCTGGTCATTATACAATTGACGACATCACTGCTGGCCAGACTGGAAGTGCTGTACGTCACACCCCCCGTCCCGGAACCCACTCCATTGACCATCCATTGATAGACCGGACTGGCGCCTCCGCTGTCGGGTATCGCCGTAAAAGTAACGGTCTTCCCCACACAGCTGCTGTCGGGATTGACAGTAATAGTGACCGCCGGCGATGGAATAGGCACCACATTGATGCTGATCGGCGATGACGCCACCTCACAGGTGGAAATTCCGATATTACCGGCCTGCGCTACGAGCAACCGGTAATCATAGACCCCTGTGCCTGTCGGCGATCGCAAATAGTTGAGCCCCGTTGCGCCGGGAATATCCGCCCACGTCGTCCCACCGTCGGTGCTCTCCTGCCATTGATAAGCAACGGTGGGATAACAGTTCTCAACAGTAGCATTGAAGGTCAATACGCTGAGATTGTTCTGGCAGAAGATAATACTATCGGTGGTATAACCTGTTATGGTCTCGAGAGTGGTGGGGCCCGCCGCCCTGAACGTGATATCGTCCAACGCAATATCATTGCCGTCACCCCCGCTGGCATTATTGGTCATCTGCAGGACCACAGAGGTGACGCTGGCTGGCGTATTGAAATAAGTGGCGTATTGCACCCAGTTGACGCTGCCCGACGCCTGAATATCACCTGTCGAATAAGTCTGCAACACTGTGCCGTCAGTACTCGAAATGGTAAAAGTAATATTGGGAAGGATCAGCCCCTGTTCATTATCCATGTTGAGGATCCAGGCAGCAAACTGGTAGGAGGTGCCCGGACAAAGGCCGGTAATGGTCTGCGTGTAAAACTGACTGGGGGAATAACTGGCATTGATCAGCATGAAATAGCCATTCGGGTCGCCGGTGTGATCGTGGGTGACGTTCAGCCAGGTATTGCCAAAACAATTCGCAGTGCTGCTGGCGATGGTGTAATAGCCATCACTGGGACACTGATTCGCAACATAAGACATATTCGTAATACCAGCCGCCAGCGGACCGCCAAAGCCAGTACCTGCCCCAAACGTTATATCAGCAATAGGATCACCCAACCCCCCGGTGCAGGTCTGCGCATTCGCATACCCGGCCAGTAAGATCAATAGGGCAATGATTAAATACTTCATGATGGCATACTCCTGTCTTATTGACACCGAAGGTGCAGTTTCCTACCCTGAGGCGGGAAAATACTAAATATATCCCGACAATGCCCCGCTCGTGTATTTTTTTACCGGGAAACCGAATTATCGATATTTTCAGGTACCGGCTGCACTCCCGGGCCGCTTCACCAACTAAAACAACTACACATGAGAAAAAACAGACACCTTGCCTTCATCCTTGGCGCCCTCCTGCTGACCCTGGTCCTGCAAGCACAGCCTACCTCCCCCGGCACACAGGCCTCTTTCAACCCCGCCATCCCCACCCCGAAATCTCACTTCGGCTTCTCGATAGGCGACAACTATATGCTCGCGAACTACACAACGACGGAGGCGTATTTTAAAAAACTCGCCGCCGCCAGCGACCGCATCCGCCTAACCGTCATCGGCAAAACGGAAGAAGGACGCGACCAGATCATGCTGATCGTCTCCTCCCCGGCTAACTTAAAAATGCTCGATCGCTATAAAAGCATCTCCCAGCAATTGGCGCACGCCGATGGCATCACCGATGAGCAGGCACACGCCCTGGCAGCTGAAGGCAAGGCAGTCGTCTGGATCGACGGCGGTCTGCACGCGACGGAAGTCGTAGGCGCCCATCAGCTCATCGAGACTGCTTATCAACTCACCAGCCGGACAGATCCTGAGACGATGCGCATCCTCGACAACGTCATCATCCTGCTAACGCATGCCAACCCCGACGGTCAGGAACTGGTATCGGACTGGTATATGCGCAATCCCATTCCGGAAAAACGCTCGCTGGAACAGGTGCCACGCCTCTGGGAAAAATATGCAGGCCATGATAATAACCGCGATTTCTACATGCTCAACCTGAAAGAGACACAGAATATTGGCCGCCAGCTCTTCGTCGAGTGGATACCGCAGATCATGTATAACCACCACCAGGCCGGCCCCGCCGGCTCTATCCTTGCAGGACCACCCTATCGCGATCCCTTTAACTATGTCTTTGACCCCCTGGTCATGACCAGTCTCGACGCCGTCGGCGCGGCCATGATCGATCGCCTCAACCTGGAAGGCAAACCCGGCTATACCAAACGCGCCGGCTCGGTTTATTCCACCTGGTACAACGGCGGCCTTCGCACCACCACTTATTTTCACAATATGGTAGGCTTGCTGACGGAGATCATCGGCGGCCCGACACCGGCCGACGTACCACTCGTACCGCAACGGCTCATCCCCAACGACGCTACACCCTTTCCCGTTACCCCGCAGAAATGGTACTTCCGGGAATCGATCGACTACTCTATATCGCTCAACTACGCCGTGCTGGACTATGCCTCCCGCTACCGGGACGAATTGCTATATAATATTTATAAGATGGGCCGAAACTCTATCGACAGAGGCAGCAAAGACTACTGGACACTCTCCCCGCGACGTATCGCGCAGATCAACGATCTCTATGCAGCCTCCACTACCTCTGCCCCTACAGGTCGTGGCGCTGGTCGCAACCGGACGGATACCAGCCGCGGTGGCGCCGGCCCCCGTACCCCGCGCACAGGCGGCAATCGTAATGCCGCCGACTCCGCAGCTGAGATCGAATCCCCCGGCGGCGGCGAGCGGGAAGGTCAGACGGTGATCCCCACCCGGTTCTATGACAGCGTGCTGAAAAATCCGGCTTACCGCGATGCCCGCGGATATATCGTCTCCTCGGACCAACCTGACTTCACCACCGCCGTACGTTTCATCAACGCCCTGATCGGCAACGGTATCGCCGTCTCGAAGGCATCGGCGCCTTTCACGGTCGCCGGCAAACAATACCCCGCCGGCTCTTATATCGTCAAGACAGACCAGGCCTTCCGACCTCACGTGCTGGATATGTTCGAACCCCAGGACCATCCTAATGACTTCGCCTACCCCGGCGGTCCCCCCATTCCGCCTTATGACGCAGCCGGCTGGACACTGGCTTATACGATGGGCGTCAAATTCGACCGCATCACAGATGCCTTTGACGGCCCTTTCGACCGCATTCCTTACGGCGAGCTTCAAACGGCAGCCCCTGTCACTCCAAAAGATGGCCGGCTGGATGCCCGCAGCAACGCTTCCTACATAGCTGTCAACGATCTCCTGAAGGCCGGCAAACCTGTTTATCGCAGCACCTCAAACGGCGATTTCTATGTCTCCGGTCATCGTCCCGCAAACACAGTTAAAATTACCGCCGCCCGTATCGCCCTCTGGGATACCTACGGCGGATCTATGCCCTCGGGCTGGATCAGGTGGATCTCCGAACAATATCATTTCCCTGTAACGGTCATCTATGGCCGTGATATCGATTCCGGCAACCTCCGCTCGAAATATGACGTGATCGTCTTCGTAGGCGGAGCTATTCCGGCGGTTTCCCCGGGCAACGAATCTCCCTACGGTAACAGGCGGCAGCCTGATGCTGACAGCCTCCCCGCGGAATATCGCACGCACCTGGGACGCATCACACCGGAACACTCGATCCCCGAACTGGAAAAATTTCTCAAGGCCGGCGGTCATATCGTGACGATCGGCTCGAGCGCCAATCTGGCCTATCAGCTGAAGCTGCCCGTACACGACGCCCTCGTCGAACTGGTCGGCGGCAAAGAACGCAAACTGCCCGGAGAAAAGTTCTATATCCCCGGCAGCGTATTGCGGGTCTCACTGGACTCCGCCAGTCAACCCGCCTGGGGAATGAGCAGCGTGGCTGACGTCTACTTCGATGCAAGCCCGGTATTTAATATCGAGCCCGCCGCCTACGCCAATGGCACAATCCGCCCGATCGCCTGGTTCGCCGACGACAAACCTCTCCGCAGCGGCTGGGCCTGGGGCCAGGCGTATCTCCGCGACGGCGTCGCCGCATTCGTAGCCAACGTCGGTGAAGGCAAATTATACGTCATCGGACCGGAGATCACCTTCCGCGCCCAGACGCACGGAACATTCAAACTTCTGTTCAATCAACTCTACAAATAAAAGTATGCGATAAGAGTAGTGACGCCAATAACATCCAAAGCCCCGCGAAGCGTTTTGCGGGCTTTGGTTAGATGCGCTTCAACGGTCTTTTCGGAGATGTTGAGTTCTTCGGCAATCTGTCGGGGCGAATAACCTTGTTCATGACGAAGCAGGAACACGTGCCTGCATTTATCCGGTAAGGAACCGATCACAAAGGTGACCTGCTGTTTCAATTCCTTATAGTCCAGCAGGGAAATGACATTATTATCGGCCTCCGATTGAGAGGCGGCATAATCCCGCGCATGCCGTCCATGGCGGGCTAATTGGCTCAGCCGGTTGAAGACCCTGAATTTTACGGCAGTGACGAAATAGTTTTCGAGCCCTTTTTCCAGTTCAAATCCGGATCGTCGGTTCCAGAAGTCCAGGAAGATTTCCTGTACTATCTCCTCGGCATCGGTTACCTCGCCCAGACGGTTGCGGGCAATGATGTACAGTCGTTGCCAATATCGATCATAGATCTCCCGGAAGGCGGCTTCTTCACCGGCTTTGAGGAGAGCGACCAGCTCGAAATCATTCAGTTGGCTGTGAGGAGACATAATAAAATTGAAGAAGAAATGCAGTTATTGAAGGCGAAAGTACTTCTATGTTTCAGGAAAGAAAAGTGCATCCAGATTAAGGAATCATTATCAAAAAAAATATACAACCAGACTAAGGGTTAAGTCTGGTTCCATTGACTCGTAGGTAATAAACCGACAGGAATGACCGATCGACAACAGGATAGAGAAAGGATGGCGGATCTGGCCAGGAAATGGAAAGAAGGAAGGCTGACGCCGGAGGAAAAGGTGGAGTTGGAAACCTGGTACGCCGGGTTCGATGACAGCACGATGCCTGAGCTGGAAGACGAGACGCCCGAAGCCGTGCGCGAACGACTCTATGCAGGGATTGAAAAGGAAAGAACCCGGAAGAAGGTCATACCGATACGCCGGTATTGGGCCGCCGCAGCTGCGGTCCTGTTGTTGCTTGGCGGGCTGACAACGCTCTATATCAGCCGGACGCCACAGCCATCGATGGCCATAAATGAACGCCCCGCTGCCGATACGCTGATCCTTCCGGGTGGAAATAAAGCGGTGCTGACGCTAGCCAACGGACGGCAGGTCATATTGGATAGCGCGAAAAATGGATTGCTGGCGATGCAGGGGACCACAGGGGTTGTTAAGCGGTTTGATGGCGCGATCACTTACGAGCAGCAAAGAACATCAGCCGCAGAACCTTTATATAATACAGTAACTACACCCAGGGGCGGCCAGTACGCCGTGACACTACCCGATGGAACACGGGTATGGCTGAATGCCGCGTCTTCGATCCGCTTTCCTGCGGCTTTCACCGGTGAAGAACGATTGGTGGAGATCAGCGGCGAGGCCTATCTGGAAGTAGCGCCCGATAAGTCAAAACCGTTCAAAGTGGCCGTGAACAATGCTAAGGGCGGCAGACAAATGGAGGTGCAGGTATTGGGCACCTCGTTCAATATCATGGCCTATGAAGACGAGGGAGTGGTGAAAACGACGCTGCTGGAAGGCGCCATAAGATTGGTGCATGGGACAGAAACAAAGTTGCTGCACCCCGGTCAGCAGGGACAATTGAAGGATGGAATGTTCCGGTTATTGGATGATGCCGATACGGAAGAGGCGTTGGCCTGGAAGAACGGCCAGACCTTGTTTGCCGGCGAAGACATAACCGCCATCATGCGCAAGGTGTCCCGCTGGTATGATGTGGATGTAGAATACCAGGGACAACTGCCAAAAAGGAATTTCACTGGGGGCATTTCGCGAAAGGCGGACATCTCCGAACTATTGAAGATACTCGAGTTAAACCAGATACACTTCACTGTTAAAGGCAGAAAGATCACGATCATGCCATAACACACAAAAAATCGCCGAAGGCGATTAGACCGAAGGTCAGACATTAGATTTATTCTCAACCTAGCTATTTAGATTATGAAAATTATTGCTTTCGTAACAGCAGTCATTGTCTGCTGCCAGGCTTCTTTTGCCGGTGACGGCCAGAAGATCTCTCTTTCCCTGAAGGATGCTCCGCTCGAAAAAGCATTCACCGAAATTAAAAAACAAAGCGGATTTATTTTCTGGTACGAAAATAATCTGCTGAATGACGCCACTGCCATCACGATCTCCGTAAAGGAAGTACCCCTCGTCCAGGCGTTGGACCTCTGCTTCAAAGACCAGCCGCTGGCTTATCAGATCGTTGGCCAGACGATTGTAGTCACGCGAAAGGCGAAAACTGCATCTCCACTGGAAACGATTACAGGCAGGATCACCGACGAATCCGGGAAGCCTTTGCCGGATGTGACGGTACGGGTCAGAAATAGCAATGCTGCCACGGCATCGGACAAGGATGGCAATTTCCGCATCCCGGTAGGTGACAATGCTACGCTGATCATCTCCCATGTCGGTTATACGATGCAGGAGGTGAAAGTGGCCGGTCGGCAGGTGATCAACATTGTCATGGCTATTGCATCGAACAACCTGGGCCAGGCGGTGGTCGTCGGTTATGGAACGCAGGCCAAGCGGGATATTACAACCTCTATTGCAAGCCTTCACGCGGACGACGTCAACAACTTCCCGTCAACCGGAGTAGACAAAGCGATGAAGGGAAAATTGGCCGGCGTGCAGGTATTGGAACCGGATGGGGCGCCGGGCGCCGGCATCTCGATCCATGTCCGTGGAACGGGCACGATTACGGCAGGCAGCGATCCCCTATACGTGATAGACGGTGTTCCCTTGTCTGATAATGATGTCACCGGTCCCGGCTTCAAGGTGAATCCCCTGAATGCCATCAACGTAAACGATATTGAAAGCATCGATGTACTCAAGGATGCCTCCGCCGCGGCCATCTATGGGTCGAGAGGATCGAATGGCGTCGTGATCATCACCACCAAGCGGGGGAAGAAGGACCAACTGTCGGTCAACCTCAATAGCTACTATGGCCAGCAGCAGGTGTCGAAAATGATCCCCATGCTCAATGCCACGCAGTACGCTCAGCTCATCTATGATGCACACAACAATACCTATTTCGATGACCTGGAGGCCCTGGGTCGCAGCGGCAACGCCACGGATAACAATGCGACGCGCCTGGCCAACCTGGGGGCCGCACCGACCAATACCAGTCTGCCTTACGAGATGCCTCCAGAGATCTTTCCTTATCTTAACCACGAACCGGGGCTGACGAATACCAACTGGCAGAAGGCCATTTTCCAGACCGCGCCTATCCAGAGCCATACGCTGTCCACTTCCGGCGGTTCTGATCATATCCAGTATTATATTTCCGGTAATTACCTGGACCAGGACGGTATCGTCGTCAACTCCGGCTTCAAACGGTATTCTACCCGGGTCAACCTGGATGCTCATTATGACCGCTTCCGCGTCGGCGCCAGCATCAGCTACGATTATGCGATCTATGACTACCTGCAGACGGAAGGCGCGTTCAACAATGCCAATCAGAACATCATAGAAGGCGCTCTCGTCGCATCTCCCTTTTTTCCCGTACATAATGCCGACGGCACCTATAACTTCAGTCAATACGCCTGGCAGTGGTCCCAGTCGAATGGGGTCAATCCCGTGGCCCTGGCCATGCTGAAGAAGGACCAGACCTTCGAACAAAAACTGCTGGGTAATCTGTTCGCGGAATATGAACTGATGAAGGGATTACGCTACCGGGTCTCGTTCGGCGCGGATATCAGCAATTTCAACAGGAGCATGTTTGCACCTTCCACACTGCCCAGCCCGTTGACGCTGACTACACCCTCTGTACCCACTGCCAGCTATATCGGCAACAATATCACCAACTGGGTCATGGAACACACCTTGAATTACACCAAACGATGGGGTGATCATTCGATCCAGGCGCTGGCGGGCTTCACCCTCCAGAAGGAACGGGATAACGCCTCCAATATCGGAGCGACCGGCTTCCCTAATGATCTCGTGCAAACGCTGAATGCCGCTACCACCATTACCAGCTGGTCCTCGGCTATCAATGAATGGTCCCTGTTATCAGGCATCGCCCGCGTGCAATATAGCTACAAGGACCGCTATCTGCTGTCTGCGGCGATCAGGGCGGATGGATCATCCCGCTTCGGTCCCGATACGAAGTACGGCTATTTCCCATCTGCCAGCGCCGGCTGGGTGGTGAGCGACGAGGATTTCCTCAAAGACAGTCGGGTGATCAGCAATTTAAAGGTCCGCGGTAGCTATGGTCAGACAGGTAATTTTCAGATTGGCGATTATGCCTACCTGGCCACGCTTACGCAGGCCAATTACGTAACGGGACCGGCATCGGGTACACTACAGGCCGGCCTGTATGAAAACAATCCCGCAAATCCTGAACTGGGATGGGAAAAGACGGCCGCCGTCGATATCGGCACGGACGTCTCGTTGTGGCAGGGATTGCTGGGTGCTACGGTCGATGTATACAACAACAATACCAGTCATCTGCTGCTCAATGTCCCTGTCCCGAATGCATCGGGATTCGCCTCGAATCTGGTCAATATCGGAAGGGTGAATAACAAGGGGATCGAAATTACGCTGACGAACACCAGCCAGCTGGGCAAGTTCAGGTTCACCAATTCCATTAATTACAGCGCTAACCGCAACAAGGTCATCAGCCTGGGCGGGGTGAATTCCATCATTACCGAGGCACAGAGTGTGATCTATTTCATTACCCAGGTGGGCAAGCCGATTGGCAACTACTATACACTGGTAAAGACAGGCGTATTCCGGGACCAGACGGATGTGGATACGACGAAGGCAAAGGCGGCCGGTGTCCAGCCGGGAGACTTCAAATTTAAGGATGTCAATGGGGATGGGGTCATCGATGGCAATGACAAAGCGATCACCGGCAACTATCAGCCCAAGTTCATGTATGGATACTCCGGACAACTACAATATGGTATACTGGACTTCGGCGCGGCCTTACAAGGGTTGTATGGCAATACGATAGCCAATATTGCACAGCGGCATTACAATTCTTCTGAGAGCTATGGCAATAATACGACAGACGCACTGGGCCGGTGGATGTCACCACAGGATCCCGGCAACGGCAGAGATGCCAGGGCCAACCGCAGCGAGACAGGACTGAACGCCACTATCTCCACCTATCATCTCTCGTCCGGGTCTTATATGCGGGTCCGGGACCTGACGCTGGGTATCACGGCGCCCCAGAAGACATTACATTGGGCGCATCTGTCGAGTGTGAGACTGTATGTCACAGCCGAAAATCCCTTTACCGTTACCAAATACAATGGATATAATCCCGAAGTCAGCATCGATCCCAATCCCATCCAGCAGGGTATCGATTATGGCAGCTATCCTGTCTCCAAAACTTACCTCGTTGGTCTAAATGTGAAATTTTAACTATCAACCCTCAGACAATGAAAAGATCGATTCTATATCTTGTCCTCAGTGCGGCCCTGTTCTCCTGTAAGAAAAGCTTTCTGACTTTGCTGCCGCCTTCGGAGACGACGGATGCCAATTTCTTCAAGACAACGACCGATATCGACAATGCAGTGATCGCCGCCTATGCGCCCTTGCAGACATTGTATATGGGCAATTATCCCAGCCTGACCCCGGTTTTCATCACAATGATGGAGGCACGCAGTGATAATATCCAGGATCTCAATCCCGGCGCTAATGCAGGTACGGAATACAATGTCGACCGTTTCCTGGCAGGCTCCGACAATACAGATATCGCTGCCGCCTGGGATTCGCTCTATCATGCGATCTACCGGTGCAATCTTGCCCTGTCCAATATCAATGTGGTGACAGATTCCACCCTGAAGGGCCAATATCAGGGGGAACTCCTATTCCTGCGCGCCCTCCACTATTTCAACATCGTCAGGATGTGGGGCGGTGCGCCAGTGGTGCTGACCCCTATCACAGCCAGCCAGTCGCTGAAGGTAGGTCGCAGCACTGTCCCACAGGTATATGCGGCAATCGAGGGTGACCTGACCCAGGCGATGAGCTTGTTGCCGCCGACCTATTCCAATACTACCGAGCTGGGGCGGGCGACACAAGGTGCGGCGATAGCCTTGCTGGGAAAAGTATACCTGACAGAGGAGAAGTATCCTCAGGCAGTCAGCACACTACAGCCTTTGCTTGCAGCCGGTAATCCCTATGGCTATTCGCTGCTGCCTTCTATCGCTTCGGTCTTCGATGTCAATAACAAAATGAATGCAGAGGTCATTTTCGCTATCCAGTATAATAAATCTGTTCCGGGAGAAGGACATGCGCTGCCGTCATACTTCAATCAACCTGGCCTCGACCCCAACCTGATCAGCGCTTATGGGCCTACGGATACCCGGGGGGCGTTGCTGACTACCGCCACACTGGATGCGAATGACAAGCCGGTGCTGAAATATTATGACACCTATGATCCTAATACAAAGGCATTGGGCAACGATTTCATCGTGTTGCGGTATGCCGATGTACTGCTCATGTACGCAGAGGCCTCGAATGAAGTCGGATACGATTCAGATCCCAATGGGCCGGCCTTCGCCAATCTGAATGCCGTGCGGTCCAGAGCCGGTGCGACGCTGTTTACGGCTGCACAATTATCCGATCAGGCAAGTTTCCGCCAGGCGGTATGGCAGGAACGGCGGCTGGAACTGCCGCTGGAGCTGCACCGTTGGTTCGACTTATGCCGGACAAATTCGGCAGCAGCAGCCTTCGCAGCGTCCGGGCTGACGCCGGTGAACTTTCAGTCGTTTAATTATTTGTATCCGATTCCCGAACCGGAAATTGAAATCATGGCTAATCCAAGTATTTTCGCACAAAATCCAGGGTACTGATATGATAAAGCTATATAGTTTACTGTTGTTATGCGTTTCGTACGGCCCGTCGGCTGCACCGGCAGCCACAGAAGGACCGCAGCTTGCAGCGAAACAGCGGGTACAGGTAGCGGCGCATCGCGGAGATTGGCGCGATGCGCCTGAAAATTCCGTCCGGGCCTTCCTCGACGCCGCCGGGCTGGGCGTGGACATAGTAGAACTCGATTTGAATAAGACAAAGGATGGCGAGATTGTTATCCTGCATGATCAGACCCTTGACCGCACAAGCAATGGCAAAGGCCGGCCAGCCGATTACATGCTGGCGGAACTGCAACAGTTCCGGTTGAAAGACGGCCTGGGGGTATTGACGAATAACCGTATCCCCACGTTACGGGAGGTGATGATCGCGCTGCGCGGTAAGCCGGTGATGGTCAACCTGGATAAAAGCTATGATTATTACCGGGAGGCATATGCCATTCTAAAGGAAACGCATACTCTCCGGCAGGCCATCTTCAAGTCGGATGCGGACTATACCGATCTGCAGGCTAAATATGGTGATCTGCTCGACAGCATCATCTACATGCCCGTGGTTTACCTGGATAAACCGCTTGCCCGGGCAAAGATCGATGCCTTTCTGCAACACATGACGCCTTATGCATTCGAATTGATCTTCCAAAAGGATACTTCCTCGGTTCTGTTAGACACCCGCTTCATCCACGACCATCATGTCGGGATCTGGATAAATGCCCTTTGGCCAAGTCTCAATGGGGGGCACTGCGATGATATGGCCGTGGAGGATGGGAATACCCGGGACAGTTGGGATTGGCTGATCGCGCATGGCGCCACGATCATTCAGACGGACAGACCCAGGGAACTGGTGCAATACCTACGCCGGAAATAAAGAAAGCCGCCCCAAAAAAGTAAAGAAGGCCGCCCGAACCAGGGCGGCCTTTACCTTATTTATAAAGGCTGTCGGCCTAAAATTATTGATTTACCCCAAAGGCCTCCCAACCGCTCGCGACCGGCCAGGTACAGGTCATCGCCTGTAATCCATCCTCGCTGGAAATGAACAGCCCGTTGGTCCCTCTCAGGTACACCTGCGTAGTACTTCCCGGTACCGGTATCCAGTCGAACTCTTCCCAGGTACTATAGCTCGTCCTGTTACAGGTGATCGGTATGCCACCATCCTCCGAAGAGACATAATGACTCATCGCCTGTAGGGCTACCTTGCCATAGCCGGCATCGACAACAGTGAAATCCTCCCAGGCCTGCGCCGTCGCCCTGTTGCATTCCATCGAGGAATCACCATCATTACTGGTGACATACAGACCATTAAAACCCTTGAATGTCACTATCGTCCCTACAGGTGCACCCGTACTGACGACCCCGTTGGCCTGGACCACCTGGTAAATAGCCGACAGCAGGGAACTGCTGCCCGTCGCATCACCCGACAGTTCCCAGATACCGATGCCGCCGCCTGTCGCCATGGCATAGCTCGTCTTGCTCTTCATGGTCAGCAGACCATTATACCCGATAGCGCCGAAGACATCCAGCTGCGGATTACCACCCCCTGCAATGATCGTATTATATTCCGGCTCGTCATTGGGGTCATTTTCACTAAGCGATGAGTCATGCCCGTAGAATGGCACCCCCAGCACAGCCTCGGAGGCAGGACATCCCTGGCCAAGCCAGTAAGCCATGCACTGCGTGGCCAGCTCATAAGTGGAATGCTGAAAATTATTGTCATCATAGGCCATAATGGTCATGAAATCGATCGTCTTGTACATGCCGCTTTCGATATAGTTGCCACCGTCTTCCCCGATGACGGCAACGCTCAGCTGCTTCCCGGCATTGTGCAGCGCCGTACCCAGCTGCTGCATCATCGTCAGGAAATTAGTGGCCTGCGTGCCCCCGCTGGGATATTCCCAGTCGATATCGACCCCGTCAAGATTATACTGGTTGCAGAAGCTCATCATATTGTTCACGAAAGTCGTGATGTTGGAAGAGCTGGCCACAATACCGGCAAATCCGTTTCCACCTCCGCCGCCGCCTACAGAGATCATAGCCTTTACTCCGTTGGCATGTGCATAGGTCACCATACTGTCCAGTTTAACAGGATTGTCAACAGCATCATAACCGCCGCTGGAAGTAGGGATCAAAAAAGCATAGATAATATGGGTCAGCTTGCTGAACTGCACGTGGCTCACCGCACCGCTATAAGAAGGTAAATAACCGACTACCTTGAAGGACCCCGTCACCGCCCTCGGCTCGGTCTTACCAGCGGATGACCCGGTAATATTTTTTTCGCACGATGCCAGCAGTAATAAAAAGAGAGAACACGTCGTTAATGTGAAAAAGGTACGCTTTCTCATAATAGAATTAGGTTTGAAAATGAAAAATGAAAACAGACATTGGCCGACAGCCTGTATTCTAAACATACCGTTAAAACCTTGCCACAAAACCCCCGACGGCAGGAAAACTATTTCGGCTAATAGTTACCTTATAGGTAAGTCCGCTGCATTATCGGGAATTACCTTATTTTTGTAGTCGGTTTGATATAAAAGCTGGAAGCCATGCCTGAAAACAGCGATTTTTACCCCCAGGTCATGCAACGGTATCCGTCACAACCGTCCATGCCGGGTGAACATATAGAGTTTATAGCCACCCTCCTTCGGGTGTTTGAGGACAAATTGTTCAACGCGCGGGATTTTGATACCTTTCCCGTCGAAATAATTGTCGATTACATCCAGCGGACGCATATCTTTTACTTCCAAAAGAAACTTCCCGAAATAGAACAAAGCATACTGCTGCTATCCGGTCACTACGACTCTCATCATCCCATTCTGGCCGCATTGCAAAACTTCTTTCACCGGTATGTCCAGGACCTGTCGCTACATATCCATGCCGAAGAACAATTGCTGCTGCCTTATATTAAGATACTCCAGGAAGCCGAAAAGACACCCGCCCACTTCTCCCACTTCCTGATCGCCCGCCGCGACTATTCCATCAACCAGTTCCTCAGCGATCACCATGACACGGAAGACGAACTGAAAGACATCCGCCAGACGATCCGCCTCTACGCCCCTCCCCAAACCAATGAATCCCTGTACCGCATCCTGCTCTCCCAACTGCAGGCCTTCGAACAGGACCTCTCTGTTCACGCCCACATCGAGGAAGAAGTGCTGATCCCCAAAGCCCTGAAAATGGAAAAGGAACTGAACGCTCAGCTCCTCTACCTCTCCCCGTTTAATTAAAATCCTATAAATCCCACTACTTTTAGGAAATTGCCTGCGACCATCGCCGTGATGAAACCCAGCCCCGCCAGCAACAGCGCAAGCCACCCCAGAAAATGAATACAGGTGATCAGCAAAACCAACCCGCCGATAGCGTTCAATAACACAATGATCGTGATCAGGTAACTCCGTAACATACACCACAGGTTGCAAGCCCGATGCCAGCCACTCACTTACCTATAAATCAAATCATTAACAGTTCAGCGGGATCAAATAAGCGTTCGCTTTTGATACATTGGCTGTACGCGACTACTCTATGGCCCCCCTACACCCCACTCATTTCTCCAGCGTGATCCCCCGCAGATCATCCAGTCGCGCCATAATCCCCCAGCCATAAAAATCATTCGCGACGCCTATTATCAGCTCATTATCCCCCTGTTGTAAAGGAAGGGTAATGGTTGCATTATCGATAGATAATCGTCCATCCGGCACCTTTGCCATGGGATGCCCGTAAATATTCTTATCTATATACACAAACTTGCCATTGACCATCACCCATGTATCATTCAGGAAACCCAACCGCAGTTGACACGTACGCGCCGCCTCGGCATGCAGGGTCGTCTTCAGCCACGCAATCCGCCGGCTATGGCTCCCCCCATATAGCCGCGAAAGATCGATCAACCCCCGCCGCTCCGCAACGATCGGCTTCCAGGCAGTCAGCTTGCCTGGCAACAGGTCATAGCTGAACTCAATACCTCTCGGAATGCTGTCCGGTTCGGTCACCTGCCAATGCCGGATATACCGGGAGTCGTTATAGGTTGGGTCTAGCCCTTCCGCAGCGGCCAGCCCTTCCACCTGCCCCCGCCGCACCACCAGGTTGGAAATGGTGACCTCCCCGTCAAAAGCCAGTGTACCATGCGTAGTATTGCCTTCCAGGCAGGGCACTTCCAATACCGGCAGCGCTACACTATTCACATACACCCGCATCTGCCGCCCCGAGATCACCAGCTTGACATGGTTCGGCGCCTGCTGCTGAATCACCACATTACCCTGGTAATACTCCAGCATATTCCAGAAATTGATGCCTTTGATGATGGGTGCATACTGAACCGCATCCACATCCCCGCTATGCGGGACCCGGAAATAAAAACACTCGCTCTCCAGCGAGTCCTGCCACCGGAAATAAAATGACGCAAACCGCACCTGCGCCGGCTGATCATCGAATTCAATAGTACCGTCCGTAAAATCAAAGTCCTTTAAAGCCACCGTTCCCCCCGAAGAAATGATCTTCATTGCCGGATGGTCGCCGCCGGTAAATTCCACCCCCCCGGGCCTGAAGGTCCAGTTTTCTGCCCGCAGCGGCACCGTTACTGTAGCATCTTTTTTTTGCGCCGACACCGCCAATGCAAAACAACAGCAGCCGGCAACAAGAAATACCTTTGTCATCATAGATTGATTATTTTTATGTTTAATTAATGATCGGATGACACAAAGATGGAGAGCCGGCCAGCTAAACGGTCTTCAAATCCATTCACGTTGGTTCAATGGCGTTCAGAATCGCAACATGTTGATTATAAAATGAATATAAATTCAGAAGCTTCTTATCTCGAAAAATGCCTCCGCCTCATAGAAGCCAAATGGCAACGGGGCGCCAGCGTGGACTGGAAGAGCTATGACTTTGAAAAGCTCAGCGTAGATATCTATGACACCACCGGCATCTCCCTCAGCATCTCTACCCTCAAACGTGTCTTCGGCAAAGTATCCTATACAAACCTGCCCTCTGTCCATACACTCAATACCCTCGCCCGCTTCATCGGCTATGAAGACTGGACTGCCTTCCGGCAACAACACGCCTCGGTCGCCGAAGGCTTGCCGCAGGCGACACCCCCCGCGACCACAGCCCCAAAACCAAGCCGCCCCCTCACCCACTGGTGGCCACTCCTCATCCTCCCGATCGCCCTCCTGGGCTACTCGGTCCTCAATCGTAAACCCGGCAATCACCCCCTGCCGGTAGCCGACTTCGCCTTCACCATCAACAAAGCCGTCACGGAAGGCGTCCCTAACTCGGTCGTCTTTCACTACAAAGCCCCGGTCACCTCTACCGATTCGGTATTCATCGTTCAGACCTGGGATATGTCCAGAAAAAAAGCCGTACCCGCTACCGACAGCGTCTATTCGGCCATCTATTATCATCCGGGCTATTTCAACGCCAAACTCGTAGTCGACACCCAGATCGTTAAGACCCGGAACCTCATGATCTCCTCCGGCGGCTGGCTCGGCCTCGTGGACAATGACCCGATCCCGCTCTATTTCACCAAAGAAGACATCCAAAAGAAGGAAGGCATAGCCGTCGATTCTGCCGCACTCGCCCGTTACCACCTTTCTCTCCTGCCGGAAGCGCCGAAGGTCAGGCTATTCTATATAAAGGATATGGATGGACTCAACGACGCCGACTTCAGTTTCGAAACAACCCTCAGCAATAGCTTCAATAAGGGATCGGGCGTCTGCCAGTACGTTGAGGTACTGATCCAGTGTAAGAATGATGTCTTCATCATTCCTCTCGCCGCCAAGGCTTGCATCGGTGACATCTACCTCTGGACGCCTGGTAAGGGCATCAGCAGCCAGCAGGCTGATCTCTCAGGCTTCGGCTGCGACCTCACGCAGTGGAGTACACTCAAAGTCATCAGCAGCCACCGCCAGGTCAACTTCTTCGTCAACGGGCGACGGGCCGCCTCCGTTAGCTTCCCCCACGAACCTTCGGATATCGTTGGCGTACAGTATCGCTTTACCGGAACCTGCGCAGTCCGCAGCGCCCAATTCACTACCAGTAGTAACCGAACGATCTCTTTACAATAGACTAACAATTTTTTAAACGGAAATGCTTGGCCGGTTTCCAAACTCTTCCTACCTTTTCGGCCTAATTTCTAATATCCAATATCCATGCGCCTCAACAACAACCTTTTGCTGTTCCTTGCATTATTTTGCATCAGCAACACCCTCCACGCTCAAATAGAAACAGCTCATTTATTTTCGAAAGGTGAATCCTCCACCGGCTATGGCGTCTTTCTCCGACCCGGCTTCCCTATCGGCAAGGCTGACGAGCTCAGCGTCGAAGCCGCCGTGGACTTTTTTACGCATGACGCCTCCCATATCGCCGACATCCCCTTGCTGATCGGCTATCGCCATACCCTCAACGGCAGCGGCGCCGGTTTCTATCTGGAACCCTTCGCAGGTTATACCTTTGGTGGAACGGATATCACCAAAGTCAATGCCGCAGGAAACACCGTCTATGACAATGCCGGCAACGCAGAAGACGAGAATCTATCCGGCCCGAGCGCAGGACTGGGCTTTGGTTATATCATCCCAAAAGCGTCACTGCCGCTGAATTTCGGCATCCGTTACGAACATATCTTCGTTTCCAGCGAGCCATCCCAGGATATGCTGTCCTTCCGCGTCTCCTGGTCTCTCCTGGCCGCTAAAAGAATGCAGCAGCTTTAGTGCTGACCGGATCCGGCTGACCCCTCGACTAGCGACTCAGATAAATGGTATCGGTGATCGAACTATTGCCGCTTCCATTCGTGCCGGCAATGGTCAGCGCATTGGCCGTCAGCGCGAGGATCTTCCCATTGGGAAAGGCAGGTAACATCGAAAGGGAGATGCCGTTGTTGGCGCTTAACGTATAGGTCCCGGTAATGGAAACGCCATCCTCGCTGCCGGACACCACTCCCGCAGCAGTAAAATTGAGATAATCGTTAGGTCCGCCTATATAATTCCGGGAAGATGGGACATAAGAATCATAAGTGTAACTGTTGACATTCGTGACAGTGTCACGAACGATCGACCATCTGGCCGCTAGCAGGCTCACCGATGCATAGGTGCTGGAATCGACCTTGGTGGTCGTGGTCGAATCACTCCCCTCAGGCTTTGTAGTGCTCTTCTTACAGCCCGGCAAAATACCGGCAACGCCCGCCAGGATAAGGAGACAAAATAGTATGTTTTTCATGCAAAATGGATATTAGAAAATCCAAAATACCCAATTATTTGCATTAAAACAAGCCTCATGAAAGTCCCGGCACGCTCAGCCTCTATTCATGTAATACCAGGATAGCCTTGATCGACTTGCTCAGCACTCTGTTGACCGTACTGGTATTGAACAACCTGTATACCAATCCATGATGCCGCTTCACCAGGCTGACGATATCTGTTTCACTGCTCGCAATGAAATTCATAATGCCCTCGATAGGGCCGTCCTCTTTCAGATATTTGAACTCCAGTGTTGTATGCGGAAGAAGCCCCCTAAGGGTCTCTTCGCCCTTTTCATTGGTCTTCCAGGCCCCACCTTCGACGATATTCACTACGTTCATCTTTGGTGAACCAAAAGCCTTCACCAGTTCATTCAGTGCAGTGATATCATCTGCCAGCGGAGTAGAAGAAAAGTCGGTCGCCAGTGTAATGACGGGGTTCACGGAAAACTTACTCCCCAGCGGGATGATCAGCGTAGGTATTTTGGTCCGCTCCACCATGCTGCTGGCATTGCTTCCGAACAGCCCGGCAATGCCCGACGATCCCATCGTGCCCATCACCAGCATCTCCACGGGATTGGTTTCGATATATTTCCCGATCACGCCGCTCACCGACCCGACATCGGCACTCGTCGTCACCGTCACCTGGCTGTAGCCTGGCTGTGAAGTATAGGTAGCCGCCCAGTTCTGCAACGCCTGCCGCTTGCTATTGTAGTAATCGTCAATGTACAGGGCATTGTAAGTATTGTTAAAGAGTCCTTCGAAAGACCCGATGGCATGAATGGCATGGACACCAACCTTCAGGACCTTAGCCAGGTCCAAAGCGTATTCCATAGCATTTGACGCACACGCGGAAAAATCGGTAGCAACTAATATTTTTTTCATGTTGTAAGAGTTAGTGATGATTCAACGATCAGACAAATAAATGGAATAGCATGAACAGGATAAACGCCAGGGCAATCGATACCGGCAGCGTCAATATCCACGCCATCGCAATAGCCCTCAACGTATTCTTGTTCAGATTTTTCGTACCGTTCGAAGCCACCATGGCGCCCGCGATACCGCTGGATAGCACATGTGTCGTGCTCACCGGGAGACCAAACCAGGTGCTCATTCCGATCGTGCCGGCGGCAACGATTTCAGCAGTAGCCCCCTGGGCATAGTTCAGGTGCTCCTTTCCGATCTTCTCCCCGATCGTCGTCACTATCTTCTTCCAGCCAATCATCGTTCCGATACCCAGCGAAATGGAGATCATGGCGATAACCCATATGGGTGCATAATCGGTCGTACTGTTCATCTCCCTTATCCCTTTGGACAATGCCGCCCGGGCATCGTTCGTCAGCGTGATCCCCTTATCCGCCTCGACTGCCCTCGCATTCTTGACCACAGCCTGTACCTGCTTCCGGAACTGGAATACATTCTTGGGATCCCGGCTCTGACCTGCGGCAATCGTAGCTTTAGCTGCGGCGATCGACGTACCCAGGTGGCTTATCGTTTCCTGCCCCGCCGTGGTAGGATCCGCCTTCAACGTACTTTCGATGCTATTTAAAGATACTAAAATTTTGCTATCGTCAACCCGTTGATCAAGGGCGAATTTGGCGGGCAGGAAGGCGATCAGGATCAGCATCAGCAGACCGACACCCTTTTGTCCGTCATTGCTACCGTGAAAATAGCTGACCAGCGTACAGGTCGTGATCAGCAGCAACCGGATCAGGAGAGGTGGCCTGTCGTTTTCGCCAGTCGGCGCATGAAAGAGGATCGGCGACTTCACCACATGCCGCAGGAAAAGCATCAGCAGCATGGCCAGACCAAAACCGATCAACGGTGATATGATCAGCGACAACCCTATCTCTCCGGCTTTGTCCCAGTTGACACTGCCCTTATAAAAGATAGTAAATCCAAGACCGGCGCCGATCATTGCCCCAATCAGCGTATGCGAGCTCGAACAGGGTATACCCAGCCACCAGGTACCCAGATTCCAGATGATCGAAGCCAGCAACACTGCCAGCACCAACACAGCACCCACTTTTACCGGCAAGGCCATCATCTCGTTCAGCGGCACCAGCTTGAGGATACCCATGGCTACGGCAACGCCACCGGTGAATACACCCATGAAATTCCAGAACCCTGACCAGGGCACCGCTACCATCGGCTTCAGCGCCTTGGTATAGATAACGGTGGCCACGGCATTGGCTGTATCATGGAAACCATTGACAAATTCGAAACAAACAACCGCAAACAGACAGAGAAAGAATAAGATGAGTAGTCCTCCGGTTAGATTCACCTCTCCCAGGAAAGGAAGGGTAATAAAATTAAATAGTACTTGCATGACAGTCCAGGGAGTTTGATGGATGACGAACATAGGTAAAAACTTCTACACCCATAGAGTCACCCCCTGCCCGAAACGCTGAATTAATGATGAGTTAATATTGCACCCCCTACCGGAAATCACCGATCTTTATTGGCATGATCATTCGCCAAAAACTACATTGGTTCAAAATGCTGCTCGTCTGGCATGGTTCCGTTCTACCCAAATTACTGCCACAGCTGCTATTGCTGTTCATCTGGTCGACTATCGTCGTCCTCGTCAAAGACTTTATCTTCCATTATAGCCTCCACCTCAACCCTGCGCCATTCACCCTGTTCGGCATCGCGCTGGCCCTGTTCCTCGGCTTCCGCAATAGCGCCAGCTATGATCGCTTCTGGGAAGGAAGAAAACTCTGGGGCGGACTCCTCAATACATCCCGCTCCCTCGCCCTGCAGGCACTCACCCTTATCGACCCGGTGGATGAAAACAGCCCCTTAACTGCTCCCGACCCCGCCAATACCCAGGGCCGTACTCTTTTTATCAATTACTCGATCGCTCTGGCCTACGCACTCAAACACCAGCTCCGCAAAACCGACCCCACCCCTGATTTGACCAGGCTCCTTCCCCCGGACGTCGCCACCCGCATCGGTCAGGCCCGCTTCAAACCCGCCATGCTGATCAAAGAAATGGGCTGCTGGATACAGGCAGCCCGTCTGCAGGGCCGCATGGACTCGGTCCGGCAGGTCGCCTTCGACGACAATCTCTCGCTGGCCTTCGATATGCTCGGTGGCTGCGAACGCATCGCTAATACCCCCCTGCCTTATTCTTACAGCGTGCTCATCCACCGCACGGTTTATATCTATTGCTTCCTCCTGCCACTCGGCCTGCTCGACAGCCTCGGTTGGACAATGCCCCCCATCGTCGTCTTCATCGCCTATACCTACGTCGCCCTCGAGGCGATCGCAGATGAACTCGAAGACCCCTTCGGAACATCCCCCAACGACCTCCCCCTCGATGCCATGTGCCGCAATCTTGAAAATGCAGTGCTTGAAATGGCCGAACGCCCCCTGATGCCCGACCCGCCGCCACCAACAAATTACCTGCTCACTTAAAAATCTGTTCCCCTAAAAAAAGAAGCCGGCGCTAAGCCGGCTTCCCTATTCCTCATGTGTAGTATGTAGTGAACCTTAACCTAAAAATTTGACCCACCCGTATCCCACCATAGCCGCGTCCCGCCATTGTCCGGGCCGCCCAGCAGATTGGCCACCGCCGCATTGACCGCTACACTGTTGGTCGTGTATTCGTTGGAGGGATAAGCCAGCCGGCGGATCTGCACCGAGGTACTGATCGTGCCGCCGCTGAAATTATTGACCACCGGGAACAGCCGGGGATAGCCCGTCCGGCGGTAGTCCGCCCAGGCCTCCTGACCGTCGGGGTACATCGCAATCCATTTCTGGGTGATAATGCGCTCCAGCATGGTCTCCTGCGAAGCCGCCGGGTCCCAGGCAATAGTGATGGTCGATAAAGCCGGTGAATTGTTCGCGGAATTCCGCGGGTCCACAAGTGCGGTCTCCGTGCTGGTATTATCGGTGAGATAGGTGCTGCTACTGACCCCCCATTGCGTAAATGAAGTAGTGATGCCGGTTTGATAATCGGTCTGCACAGTCCCGGCATTGGCCCAGCCACGAAGCGCAGCCTCCGCCTTGAGGAACCATACTTCTGCAGCCGTCATGATATACTGCGGCGCCGTCTGCGCAAATGGCGCCGTCTGAATACTCGGCAGTGTGCAATTAGGAAGGGCAAAACCCTGGTAGAGCGACTGCGTTAAATTGATGCCGATACGGATCCCTTCATAGTACCCGCTGCCCAAAGCAGCCACCACCGATGCATCCGTAGCCGGAGTAGCATATACCGGCAACCGGGGGTCATTGAATCCCACCATATACGTCATCAGCGCCGCATTCATGTTGTTATTCCCGTAAGAAGCCGTCACCTGCCAGATATCATTGTTGCGCCCCCCCGACTGAGCGACCAGCGCATCATCTGCCTTCACGGTCATCACGCCACCAGTGTCGGTCAGCGCCTTTTCTGCCTGGGTCTGTGCCGTAGTAGGATCGGCCTTCACAATCCGCATGGCCAGCCTGAGCCGGAGCGAGTTGGCAAATTTCACCCACTCGACATAATTTCCGCCATAGACCAGGTCACTAGCGCCTAGTGGCGCTGATCCGGGATTGGCAGCAATATAGGTCTCGAGATTACTGACCGCCGTGTCCAGCTGAAGGAAGAACAGGTTGTAGATATCCTGCTGACTGTCATAAGGTTCCGACGTCAGCGAAGTCCCCGCCTTACTGTAAGGAATGGGGCCGAAACGATCGGTACACCTGTCCATGGCCTCTACCTGCATGATCAGCGCAATAGCCCAGTAATCCGGCCGCGCAGTGCGTGTCCCCGCCGCAGCAATTTTGGCGACAGGAGACATCTCATAATTATACATGTCATTAAAGCCATTCACATCCCAGCCATCCACCAGGAAGTAGTTCAGGTTATCCGAGGCCTTGAATGGGGTCGGCGTCATAAAATACCCGCCATACGCATCCGCACTCAGGTTCTGCGCCGTTTGGTAGTTATGATAAATATTCTGCTCCAACGGACCGAAAGCCGTCGGCAATATAGCGATGGTCTGACTGCTGGACAGACTCGTCGGATTGGTGTCGTATGATTCGAAATTCTTCGTACAGCTGCTGGCCCCTATTAGCAGCGAGGCGAACAAAACAGCTGATCCGCTATTGAATTGCATCTTCATGGCAAAAGTTTGAAATGTTTTGATTAAAAGCTGGCATTTATACTCAGGCCCATATTCCTCGTCGCAGGCTGGTTGAACACATCCACACCGGAAAGGCCATTGCCGGTGGACATCGTCAGCTCAGGATCGAAAGGCGCCGGTTTGTAGAAATAGATCAGGTTCCGGCCAACCAGTGATACCTTGACGGACTTGAAAAACCCCTGTGGTATCGGTACTATATACCCCAGCGACGCTTCACGCAGCCGGATGACTGTAGCGCTGTACATATACTCCCCGGAAATACCGTTCCGGCCTCCTATCGCTTCATACCAGGCCTTGGCCGTCACTTCGGAGGTGAGAGGATTGCCGTTCGCATCCACCCCATTCACTTTTACCCCACCTGCATTACGCGCATCCCCGGTAACTTTGGAGACACCATACTGATCCAGGATACCCTGTGTCATCGACAGCACGTGCCCGCCGAATTTGCCGTCGACCAGGACGCCCAGGTTCCATTTGCCGTAGGTAAAGTCATTTCGCCATCCCAGCTGGAATTTCGGATTGGGATTGCCAATATAATTGAAGACGCTGCTCTGCTGCGGAGTATAAGGGGTCGCCGCCGTTCCGTTGCCGTTAAAGACGATCTTGCCTGAAGCATTCTTGACCAGCGTATAGCCATAAATGTCTCCATATTCTCCACCCTTCACCAACTGCGACTCATAATTATTGTTATCGTTCCCGGTCAGCACGAATTTAGTGATGCTGTCTTTCGAATCCACATCGAGGATCTTGTTGCGGTTCATTGCGCCATTGAAGGAAGTGGTCCAGTCGAACTTCCTGCCCCGGATCACATTATAGCTCAGCGTGAATTCAATCCCGTCATTCTGGATATTCCCCGCATTCACATAGCCCGTCGACACCAACGAAGCCACTACCGGCGAGACTGGGAAATACTGGTTCAATGTGTTCGTCTTGTAATAAGTGAACGTGAAGTTCAGCCGGTTGTCGAAGAATCGCCATTCCGTTCCCAATTCCGTGGAATGCGTCTTCTCGGGCTTCAGCGTCCGGAAGGCTTCATTCGTATTGAACACCAGCTGTCCGCTGGAATTCTGCGTATTCTGAATATAGGTCAGGTAGGGTGGTACAGTATTGCCGACCTGCGCATACGATCCTCTGACCTTCGCATAGCTGATCCAGGTAGGCAGGTGCAGCAGCTGAGACAGGATCACCGATAAGCCTGCACTGGGATAGAAATAGGAGTCGTTCGGGGTGAAGGCCAGGTTGGACGACCAGTCGTTCCTCGCAGTCAGCGCCAGGTATAGCCAGTCTTTATAGGACAGGTTCGCATTGCCAAAAAATGACTGGATCTGGCTATGCAGCGGGTATGATCCTGCCTGATAGGTTGTTATCGGGCTGGTGTTCAGCGTCGTCTGGTTCGGCAGCGTCACAATGACATTGCTCAACGCAAAGAAATCCGGCGTGGAGAGATTACCGCCCCCATTCAAACCAGTTACCGTATTGTCGGTAATGCTTCCGCCGACAAATCCGTCGACCTTAAAGGCTGTATGCAATGCCGGGTTGAAGTTGATGATAAAGTCGCCGTACTTCTGCTCCGTTGTCTGGTCATTGATGGACAGGGTACCATTGCCGTTGGAATTGTAATAACTGTTGGTCCCGGAATACTCGTCGTGCTGATAAGTGTCTGCGATCCGGTCCACATTACCCCTCACCTGGACATAGAGCCATTTGCTCACATCATACCGCAGGCTGCCGTTGAAAAGCACGCGGTTCCTGTTCGCTACGCCCGGCTGCTCGTTGGTTATCCACCAGGGATTCTCCTGGTACAATGATTTATCGACGATCGGCCAGACCTGCCGGGCATACCCGGTCGCATCGGGGTTGAGATAGTCATGCTTATATGGCGCTATGCTCTGACCCCGGGGATACAAATACAAGCTGATCAAAGGGTTCGAATAGATGCCCAACGCCGGGCTGTTGTTGATCTTCTGATAGATATAGTTGACATTCGCATCGATCGTCAGCTTGTTATTCAGCGCCTTGGCCGTTTCACGTACCGTAAAATTATTGCGGTCCAGTTTGTTATTAGGCTCTACCCCAGTTGCGGCCGTATTGGCGTATGAAAAATAGGTCTGAGCATTGGTCGTGCCGCCGGACAGGCTGACCGAATTGGTCCAGTTACTACCGGTCTGGAAGAATGGCGAAAGGTTATCCGGCGAACCGCTGATAGCCGATCCCCAGCTGTCGACAGCGCCTGTCGACGTCTGGCCGTAAGAGCTCTGGAATTTGGGCCGGTAGGCCGTCTGCTGAGCAAAAATGGAAGAAGAATAATTGATCTGTGTCTGCCCGGCCTTGCCATGCTTGGTGGTGATCAGGATCACCCCGTTCTCCGCCTGGCTGCCGTATAGCGCCGCAGCGCTGGCGCCTTCCAGTACGGTAACGCTGGCGATATCCTCTGGATTCAGATTGGAGATCCCGTCACCACCATCGGGTGAGCCTCCGTAGGTACTGTTGGGCTGGGTATTACCATTGCTGGTATTGCTGATCGGAATACCGTCGATCACATATAAAGGCTGGTTGTTACCGTTGGCTGACCGGCTGCCACGCAGGATCACCTTCACTGAGCCGCCTACCCCTGAAGCGCTGGGCGAAATCGTCAACCCGGCAACCTTACCGTTCAACGAATTCATCAGGTTGTCCGTCTTCACCGTCGTCAGTTGCTCGCCATCCACCTGTTGCGCGGCGTACGTCAGCGACTTTTCAGACCTTCTGATACCCAGCGCCGTGATCACTACCGCACCCAGGTCGCTCTGCCCTACGGTCATCACTACCGACAACGTCTTATCCGTTCCGATAGTCACCTCCTTGGCGCTATAACCTACGTACGTGAACACCAGGATCTCACCTTCATTCGCCTGGATCGAAAATTCTCCCTTGTCATTGGTCAGCACCGATTTCTGTGTGCCTTTCAACAGCACGGTCACACCCGCAAGGACTTCCCCCTGCTCGTTTTTTACTGTCCCCGTGACCAGTGCGGCCTGTATTGCGGTCACTACAGTCTCCGCCAGGCTCGCTCCCTCATCTCCCACCGCCCTGATGGCAATGATATTTTTCTCGATCGTATACGTCAGGTTCTGCTCTTTCAAACAGGCATTCATCACCGTCCGGATATCCGCATTCCTCAGATGCAGGTCCACCGGCCGCGCCTGCACCAGGTCGTTGTACTTGTAAATAAAAGAATAGCCGCTTTGCTGCTCGACAGTAGCAAAGACTTTCTCCAAAGGCAGCTTCTTTCCCGAGATCGAAATCTTTTGGGAAACCCCTTTAGCGGAGATCTGTAAGGCAGTAGCTAATAAGAAGATGGCTGTCAACCTCATAATTAGTAGCGTTTTAGCAAGCAATTTTCCCCTGGATGGGAAAAATTCCACCCCACCGGATGGGGGTGTGGAAAGAGTCAATAATTCCATACTTTTGATGAGTTGGGTTTTTGAACGTGAAAAAGTCTGTCTAAGAAGCGAACATTTTTTGCGTGGGATACCCCATATATTCCTGGGTAACCAGGATGTCAGCCGGAAGTGTTGCAAGCGCTTCCGGTTTTTTATGGAGTCTCCGCGAAGGATTCTACGTTTCCATATGCAATGGTTTTTGGTTTCTGCTGAATCGCTACCCCATTCTGTCTATCCCCGGACGATGATCGTCTTTCCTTCTATTTTAAATCGGATGCCGATGAGTTCCATGATATGCAGCACCTCCAATACATCAGCCGTACGGGGCAATTTCCCAACAATCTCATCCTTAGGTGCCGCACCTTGGTAAACAATCGTCACGTCATACCACCGGGCAATCTGCCGCATCACACTTTTCACCGGCGTCCGGTCAAAGAAATAATAACCGTCCTTCCAGGCCACCACTGCCCGTGTATTGACCATCCGGGTCGCCATACTGCCCCTGCTTTCATCGTATTGCCCCTGCTCACCGGGCTGCAGCAGAGCGCTATGCGTCCCCAATCCCATGCTCACCGCACCATCCAGCAAAGTCGCCTTTACCGCACCCTCGTCGGAATAAGCCATAATATTGAAACTGGTTCCAAGTACCCGCGTCTCCGTCTGCCCGGCCTTCACCAGAAAAGGCTTGTCTTTGTCCGCTTTCACCTCGAAATAGGCCTCGCCAGTCAGTTCCACTTCCCTGTTCTTGCCTGTAAAAGCTGTGGGGAAGCGTATGGAAGACTCGGCATTCAGCCAAACCTTCGTTCCATCCGCCATAGTCACCTGGTATTGACCGCCCCGGGGAGTAGTAATAGTATTATAGAGAAGGTCCTTCGCCAACTGGTCTGCCGGCGAAGCTGCCGTCGGGGTCGCATACGCCAATTGACCACTGTCCAGTTTGATCACCCGGATATTTCCCTGCTGGCCGATCGTACCATTCTGCACATTGTTCAGGATGATCTGCTGCCCGTTCGCCAATGTCAAAACCGCCTTGTTCGCCCCGGGCTGGATCCGTGCAGCCGGTTTCACCGCAACGGTCACTATAGGCTTGGCCTCACGCCCGCGAAGAAATAACAGGACGCCGCCGCCGGCAAGCAACAACAAGATCGCGGCAACACTCCATCGCCGCAGCCCATACCCAAGACGTCGCAGTACACCTTTCTCGACCTCACCCACCCCGCTCTTATCCACTGACAGCACGCGTTGCAACACGGGTTCCCAAGCCTCTCCACCCTCCGTCACTTCTTCACGCCCGGCAACACCATCAATTAATGCCTCCGCCTCTAAAAACCTCACCAGCTCCTCCCGGAAAAAAGATTCCTGCGCCGGATCCTGCAAAAGTTTAGCAAGTTCCCGCTCATCCTCCCCGGTCAGAAGTCCTTTGATGTACCGGTCCAATAAATAATGAATGCGCTGTGATTGCATAATAGCCCCTCCACATTAAAAGAACACCACGCGGCCAATTAGGACTATTGCTGAAATAAATATTCTTTTTAGCACCCCTACCCCACTCACAACTCATGCCCCCGCTCGGCCAGGTATTTTCGGATAAACCCCAGCGACATAACAAGCGTATTTTTGACAGTATTAGGTGAAATACCCAGCCGCTCCGCAATCTCCCCGATCTTCATCCCCTCATCCCGGCTCATTTGATAGACCCGCCGCCGTTGGGCCGGCAGTCGGCCAACCGCCTCAATGATCAATTGGTGCACCTCCTTCAGGTCCAGCCCTTCCACCACCGCATCATCACCTCCATCAGCCTCCACCAGCCTTTCTATGGGCGCAAGACCCTGTTCCCGGCTGCTCCTCTTCTTCAAAAATTTATAGCACTCGTTAGCCGCAATGGTATAGATCCAGGCGTGCAGGCTCCGCACCTCCGCCAATTTGTCCCGACCCATCCATAAACGCATAAAAGTCTCCTGCACAACCTCTTCTGTGTCAGTGGTCGACCGCGTCAACTTCATAATAAAAGTTTGCAGGATATCCAGGTAGGCGTAAAATAATGTGGAGAACGCAGCCTCATCCCCCTGCGCTATTTGCTGTAAAAGGTTTTTTTCGTCAGTCAGGATTCGGGAATGCAACGGCAGCTGGTTGAATTAGCGCGTAAAATTATGCTTCTTGATCCATTAATTAAAATTAAGGATCCTTGTGTAATCCGGCTCGCCCACGCATCCGGTAATAAACCGAAGAAATGAACAACCCTATTCAACTGCATATCCAGACCCCCTGTCACGAAAATTGGGACAATATGCACCCGGATGACCATGGCCGGTATTGCAGCGCTTGCCGGAAATCCGTTATAGATTTTACTAATATGCCAGACAGGGAAATCCTGACTCTGCTCGCCCGCCCCGGACAGAACATCTGCGGCCGCCTGGCGCCGGACCAACTGCACCGGCCCATTATCGCCTCCTCCCCAGTCGGGCACCGCCGGTGGTCGGGATGGCATTGGCTGCTGGCAGGGATCTTCCTCACCTCCAGGCTGTCGGCCCAGACCCGTCCTCCCAAAGCAACGACCCAACAACAAGCACCCGCATCGCCGCGGATTCCCGCAACCATCGGCAAAATTGCATCTTCCGCTCCCGCCGCAATCTCATCTTTGCCCCCCGCCCCTCCGGTTACCCAGGATTCCTTCCCCGTCAAAACCCTTCCAACCGTCACTGTCATCAGTTATGGCAGCACCACCAGGATGGGCGCTATGGGAATCACGACATGCACTTACGTGACAACCAGCAATCTCTTCGACTCTCTGCGCCAAAAAGTCGCCGATTCTTTGTCAGCTCTCTTCCCGCCTCGCGATCTGACGATCTATCCCAACCCCGTTCAGCGTGGCCAGGCTATCCGTCTCAGTTGGCAGACACCACCGGGCAATTACCTTGTGGCGTTGTATAACTCCGCGGGCCAGCTGATCAGACAACAATCACTGGAAGTGATCAATCCTTCCCAGGTGGACGATCTCGATATTCCCTCGTCACTGGCAGCCGGCATATACTTCATTCGGGCTATCGACCCCACGGGCACCACCAAAATTGTAACCCGCAAACTCGTCGTATTATAAATATTATTGCTCCCTTATAATCTTCGCCGGGCTGACCCGTATACACCTGGCGATATACCGTACCACCACCATGCCCACAATAGCCGCCATCGCCCCCGCAGCAATGACATAATCCACCGGTCGCACCTCGACGTGATAGGCAAACTGCTCCAGCCAGCGCCCGAGCAAATACCAACTCGCCGGCACGGCTACGGCAAGACCAATGATCAGCAGCCACACGAACTGCCGGTTGAAGAGATGGAAGATGTCGCGGAAAGAAGCCCCGATGATCCGCCGGATGGCGATATCTGTCATCGCCATGCGAACGATATAGGAAGTATAGGCTATTAACCCGATACAGCTGATAGCTATCACCAGCACGGACAGGCTGATCAGTAAGGTCAGCAGGTTGCCTTCATCCTTGTATTGCTGCAGCAGGTGCTCGTCCAGCGAAAAATAAGCGAACGGGAATGCCGGGAAGGCCTTACCCCAGGCTTTCTGCAGTTGCCGGACCACTTCGCCGGTCTGATGGTTGGCTACCTTCACCATCAGGTAGGCGGGTTCGTCGGGGGCCTGAAAGATGACCATCGGTGCTACGGGATGGTGCAAAGAACTAAAATGAAAGTCCTTGACGACTCCTACGACCTGGACCTTGTCATCTCCCTCCGCAATGACTTGTCCGATCGGATGGTCCCAGCCCGCCTGCCGCGCAAACAGTTCGGTCACGATCACCTGGTGCCTGGCACTGCTGTCCTTTACCGGCTGAAACCCGCTGCCGGCAATCACCGACACCCCCAGCAAGGACAGGTAATTCTCGTCGACGGAAATGTCGTTGACGCCTTTATTGACGAGCGTCCCGTTGGCCCGATATGTCATGACGTCGAAATCCGCAAATTGTCCGGGCAGGGCTTTCTCGCCGCATAACGCCAGCTTCAATACCCCCGGATCAGCGCTCAATTGATTTTTCAGGTAGTCATCTCCGCTCGCGGCATATGCCCCTTGCGGCAATCCTGCGACCAGCACATTGGTCGCATCGAATCCCAGCGGAATGCTTTGCAGATAACGCACCTGGCGGAAGACCAGCAAACCCGCCACGATCATCCCGATGGAAATGAAGAACTGGAATCCTAACATCATTTTCGGTACGATCCGCATTCCCTGCCCTTTGTTACTCTTTGACCGCAGCAAATCGGTCAGGTTCGCCCGTTGCAGGTACAGCCCTGAATATACTGCTCCGCTCCCCGTCATTACAATCAGCGCCGCCCCCAGCGCCACGCCCGTTTTCCAGTTCAGCAGATCCGCTGCAGCAATGGGCCTGTTCACCATCGTGCCAAAGGCAGGTAATAACAACCACACCAGTACAAGAGATAACACAATGGCGATAATGCCGACGATCAGCGACTCCAGCAACTGCTGAAAAATAAGTGCTGCCCGGTTGGCGCCATAGATCTTTTGTAGGGTGACTTCCATCGATCTGGCAAATGACCTGACCACCATCATATTGATACTGTTGGTGCAGGCAATGACAAGGATCAGTATCCCAAGCGTCAGAAAGATGTCCAATGATACCTTATTGCCTTTCGGCGTGTCATAGACATAGCTGTTGATGAAATGAAGCGAGCCTAGTGGCTCTGGCTTATAGCTGAAGGCCGTATTGGATTTGGCCAGTTGCGGATTTAAATATTTCGTAGTGAAGGAATCCAGATCGGCCTGAAGACCAGCCATGCCCGACGGACTTTTCAGCAGCGCGTAGCTATAGACAAAACCGTCATCCCCGGCTGGAGGTAGAGTATTCCACGAGATCAGCCCGTCGAATGTAATGTCCGAATTGCCCGGCAGATCGTCCATGATCCCCGTGACTGTCAGCGTCTCGTTATTGACCTTGACCAACGCATTCATGGCAGCCGACTGACCAAACAGCTTTTTGGCCGTCTGCCGGCTCAGGACAATCGTATTCGGTGCCGACAGACAGGTGGCCCTGTCGCCTTCCCTTAAGGTATAGCTGAACACTTTGAAGACATTCGAATCGCAATAGAACGCCTTGTCTAACGTAAAGGCCTCCCCAAGATTGGCTGTCCGGATAGCAACTCTGCCCTGGAAAGGCTTGAACCTGACCATCGTTTCAATCCGCGGATAGAGCTTTGGCAGGTTGGGCGCCAGGAACCCGTTGCTTAAAGCGGTATGCATCACGCTTCCACCCGATACGACGGTCGTAACGATCCGCGCAATCCGGTCCTTGTTGACATGATAATGGTCATAGCTCGTTTCATAATTAAAATACAGCAGGGAGAAGAGGAAGCAACTGATGCCCAGGGTAAGCCCCGCCAGGTTCAGTAGGAAATGGGATTTGTTTTTCAGAACGCTGCGCCGCAGGAGCTTCGCATAAAATGCCGCCAATTTGTTCATAAGAAGAGTTTGTCCGAAAAATTAATACAAATTCCTCCCTATGTGTGTTAAAGCATTCCTAATTCAAAGCCTCCTTATTGTATTTATTCCGGTAATCCACCGGCGACATAGACGTCACCTTTCGGAAAATATCCCGGAAAGCCTTGGTATCGTTATACCCTACCTCATACATAACCTCTCCTACGGTCTTCCGGCTCATCTCCAGTTGCCGCTTGGCCGCCTCGATCTTAACCCGTTGCCAGTATTCCAGCACGGTGTTATGCGTGGCCTTCTTGAACCGCCGCTCGAAAGTCCGTCGCGCAATGCCGAATTTCCGGCATAGCTCGCCCACGGTGATCTTGTCCTGGTAATTGGATTCGATATACTCCTGGACCTTCATGATGTCGGGATCATTGTGCACTTTCTGCCCTTTGAAGATATTGAACGGTGACTGGCTCTTTTTATCGATATCCAGCACAAAGAACTTGGCGGTGAGCACCGCTAATTGGCGGTTGGTGTACTTCTCGATCAGGTATAACAGCAGGTTCCAGTAGGCATTCGCTCCGCCACTGGTATAAAGCCCCGTCTGGTCAGTCACGATCTTATCGTCCAGTAACTCCACTGCAGGATAACGGTTCCTGAATTCATTGGCGAAAAGCCAGTGCGTACTGCAAGTCTTGCCATCGAGCAAGCCTGTCTCTGCTAGCAAAAAAGCGCCGAGGCAGAGGCTCGCTACCTCCGTCCCCTGCTTATAATGCCCGACGATCCAGGGAAGAAAATCTTTGTTGAGCTCCAATGCCCGTTGCAGATCGCCGCTGAGCGCCGGTATAATGATGAGATCCGGCTTCCGGGCGGTTTCCAACACCGCATCGGTATGGATCGAAAAAAGCCCTTCCGTTACCTTCACTTCGGATGTCAGCCCTACCAATTGAACATAAAACATCGGCTGCTCACCGGAACTCTTCAAAAATTCGTTCACTGCTGTAAAAGCATATCGGGGGTCGGCGACGGCTTCCACCACCGCGGTCTCCGGGACGAGTATGGCAATATTTTTCATGGCGTTGTTCGTTTCGTAGGTTGCTCGCTCCGTTCTCGCGCGGTCTCTCAGCTAAAGATAACCCCAAAATTTGTCGCAAACAACCCCTTTGATTGACAGAACAGTACATCTTCTGCCCCGGAAAATCCGCCTAGCTTTATCCGGACAATCAAAACTCTAACCATGACACAAGTAAATGCCTATCTCAATTTCAACGGCCAATGCCGTGAAGCCCTGACTTTTTATAAGGAATGCCTGGACGGAGACCTGTACCTTCAGAAAATCTCCGAATCACCGATGGCCGCCAAGATGCCTTCGGAGGCCGGCGCTAATATTCTCCATGGCTGCCTGACCCGAAACGGCGCCGTGATGCTGATGGGCTCAGATATGATGGGCAACGCCCTTAGACCCGGCAATTCCGTCGTTCTCTGTCTTAACTGCAGCAGCGACGCAGAGATCAATGATTTCTTTACCCGCCTGTCCTCTGGCGGTCAGGTCAAAACACCCTTGCATCAGAGCTTCTGGGGCGCCACCTTCGGCGAATTGACGGACAAGTTCGGAGTGCTCTGGATGCTTAATTATACGAAGGCCTGATAGCGCACAGGCCTCATCCTACCTCCACCTCCTCCAGCTCCCCCAACTCCTCATCAGTAAACACCCTCGACCGGATATGAAATCTCACCCCCAACGGGATCTCCAGTGAAAAACTACTCCCCCTCCCCGGCGTAACATCCAGGATCAACTGCGTGTGCTGCCAATACTCGAACTGGTCCTTACCCATATAGAACCGACAGCCGTTAACGATGCCCAGACATACGTCACTGCTGCCGGTCTTGAATTCTCCTTCGGAAAAGCACATGGGTTGAGACCCATCGCAACATCCTCCGCTCTGATGAAACATGAGTGGGCCATGCATCTCCTCCAGCTTGACGATCAACTCAGCCGCCTTATCGGTCGATATGATTCGGGAAATGCTCATCAGAAAAAGCCCAGTTTGGTTTTACTATAGGAGATCAACATGTTCTTGGTCTGGCGATAATGGTTCAACATCATTTTATGTGTCTCACGCCCAAAACCTGATTTCTTGTACCCGCCGAATGGCGCATGCGCCGGATAAGCATGATAGCAATTCACCCATACCCGTCCGGCCTGAATGGCCCTGGGTACCTGGTAGAGCTCGTGCGCATCACGTGTCCAGACGCCTGCCCCCAAACCATACAGTGTATCATTAGCAATATCTATGGCCTCCTGCGTCGAACTGAAAGTCGTCACGCAGCTGACCGGGCCGAAGATCTCTTCCTGGAAGATCCGCATCTTGTTATGGCCTTTGAAAAGTGTCGGTTGAATATAATAGCCATGTTCCAGCCCGCTGTTCTGGTGAAACGCCTCTCCACCACACAGCACCTTGGCGCCTTCCTGCCGGCCGATATCCAGGTAGCTCAGTATCTTATGGTACTGGTCCTCGGAAGCCTGTGCCCCCATCATCACCGTAGCATCCAGCGGATTGCCCATCTTGATCGCCTTGGTCCTGCGGATCACGCGGTCCATAAAAGCATCATATATCTTTTCATGTACCAGGATCCGGCTGGGACAGGTACAGACCTCTCCCTGGTTGAGGGCAAACATCACTGCACCCTCCACGGCCTTGTCCACGAATTCATCGTCGGCATCCATCACCGATTCGAAGAAGATATTCGGACTCTTGCCGCCCAGCTCCATAGTAACGGGGATCAAATTCTCCGAAGCGTATTGCATAATCAATCTTCCCGTCGTCGTCTCTCCGGTGAATGCCACCTTCTGCACCCGTGGTGAAGACGCCAGCGGCTTACCCGCTTCCGGCCCAAAACCGGTGACCACATTCAGCACGCCCGGCGGAAGAAGATCGCCGATCAGTTCCATCAGGCACATAATACTCGTCGGCGTCTGCTCGGCCGGTTTTACAACGACACAACATCCTGCCGCCAATGCCGGAGCCATTTTCCACGTCGCCATAAGCAATGGAAAATTCCATGGAATGATCTGCCCCACTACCCCAATGGGCTCGTGAATATTAAGAGAAACGGTCGTCTCGTCATGCTCGCTCATCGTCCCTTCTTCACTGCGGATCACCCCCGCAAAATACCGGAAATGATCGACCACCAGCGGAAGATCGGCAGCCCTGGTTTCCCGGATGGCTTTCCCATTGTCGATGGTCTCGATCACCGCCAGTTTTTCCAGGTTGTCCTCTACTACCTGAGCTATCTTCAGCAGGATGTTGCTGCGATAAGCCGCACTCGTTTTGCTCCACAAGGGAAAGGCGGTATGCGCCGCTCCGATGGCCCGCTCGATATCTTTGGCATTTCCCCGCGCCGCCCGGGTGAAGACCTTGCCGTCAATAGGGCTGATATTGTCGAAGTACTCCCCACTCGCGGGAGCAACCCATTGACCACCAATAAAATGATCGTATTTTTCCTTGAATGAAGGCCGGGCCGCCAGATTGGAAGTAGAGGCGGGCGCCGCTGCGGTTGTACTCATGGCAAAAGCATTTTAGTCGTTAATAATAATGTCAGGTTCCGCTTCCGCGGCTGCTGGCCCGTAAGTTGGCAAACAAACCCCGCAGCTTCGGTCAATTCTGTATTTATTTATAGCACAATCGTACCTCTCTTTTCTCCTGCGCGCCCCTACCGTCCCGAAAACCCCTCTCCCTCCATCCGCTTCCCCGAAAATTCAGTAACTTGTCTATCCTTATACGATTGCCATGCCCGTAAAGTCTCCTTTACAGAAAATTTCCCTCACAGACCCCAGGCGTCTCCAGACACTGACGGAAAACCGACGCATCTTCAACCTGCAGAACTGCGAACTGAACGTCTTCGAAAGCTACGAATCCAGCTACCTCGTCCCCCTCACCTTCGGCGATTTCGTCATTACCAGTATGGTGCGTGGCAAAAAGATCATGCACCTCCCCGATCAGCCCGCATTCGAATACCTGCCGGGCGAGTCTGTTATCGTTCCCGCCCGGGAGACGATGCTCATCGATTTCCCGGAAGCCGCAGCGGAAAACCCTACCCAATGCATCGCCCTCGCCGTAGACAGCGATTATATCCGCCATACGCTGGAATATCTGAATGGACACTATAATAATGCCGACGATGAACCCGCCGACTGGCAACTTCATTTCTCGCAGTATCATTTCAACAACGATACGGACGTGACGGCCCTGATCGACAAATTGATCCGTATCTGTAGCAGCACCGACAGATCCAAGAATATCTACGCCGATCTCAATCTGAAAGAACTGCTCATCCGTATCCTCCAAAGCCAGCATCTGCGACTGCTGGAAGAGAATGCCGAAGACAACAACAACAAAAGTCGCCTCCACTTCGTATTGCAATACATTCACGAACACCTTACGGAAAAGATCCAGGTCGATACCCTCAGCCGTCAGGCCTACCTGAGCCGCAACATCTTCTTCAAATGGTTCAAGCATCAGTTCGGCCTCACCCCGCTGGAATACATCACCCGCGAACGCATCCGCCTCGCCCGCCAGTTACTCGCCGAAGAAAACGACTCGGTCTCCGAAGTCGGCCAGCAATGCGGCTTCTCCGATGTGAATTATTTCGTCCGGGCCTTCAAACGCTCTGAAGGCCTCACTCCCGGCGCCTACCGCCTCATCTGCCGCAAGTAACGCTCTCCTTTTTCCCGATTGTACAAACCGAATTACCGATCTCGTAAGACGTAAGCGAAGGCATGGGCGTAATCTTGCATCCGGTTTAAAACCTATAAAAACAAAATTATGAGAAGAAGAGTTTTCGCCTCCCTTGTCATCATACTCTTTAGCTGCAGTTGCAAAAAATCAAATTCGAGCTCCGGAACAAATACCAATTATACCGTCCCCACTACTTATACCTTTGCCAATGTCAATGACAATAATAGTCTCACTATCCTCCTCATGGCAGACCAGGTCCTCGCCAGGATCAACCTGGCCAACTCATCACCCAACACGGTGGTAAGCACACAGACGCTTGACGCTATGCTGAACAACACCGGCGGCTTTTTCGTCGACTCCACCCTGCAATTGAATTCCTCGGGACTAAAGCTCGTCAATGAGTTCCCTACTGCCGCCCTGTCGGATGTCGAAAACTACTTCGACAGCGTCGGCCTCTACAGCCAGTCCACCAAATCGGCAAGATTGGGCGTCGCCGGCGTCTCTCCGAGCTCCGTGACCCCCAGCAAGCTCTACCTGCTGTCACCCAATGGCGTCTTCTACAGCCAGGCGACGAAAAAAGCATTCATGGGCATGTGCGCCTACCAGATCGCCGACGTCTATATGGCCGATTCGGTCAACAGCACGACGGATACCACTACCCTCGAACACTATTGGGACGAAGCTTTCGGCCTCTTCGGCGTACCGGTCAATTTCCCGACCAATACGACGGGCCTCCGCTATTTCGGTTCTTATTCTAACCAGGTGAACGCCGGCTTGAATTCGAATACGACCATCATGAATGCCTTCCTCAAAGGCCGCGCCGCTATCGCCAATAACGACCTCACCACCATGAAGGCCCAGGCCTCACTGCTGATCTCCGCTTTCGATTCCCTCGATGCAGGCGCTATCGTCCAGGAAATGCACGAAACGAATACAAATATCGAGGCCGGTGACGCCGTTGCCGCCTATGGTACGCTGTCGGAATCACTGGGCTTCGTACGCAACCTGGCCTACAACAATAGCCCAACCCGGATCATCACCAGTGCGCAGATAGCCCAGCTGCTGGCGCTCTATGACAGCAATAGCCCTAACAGCCCGAACCTGTATAACTTCGTCGGTGTCAATGCAGGTCTCACGGTCGCACAGATCGAGGCTAAGACGAATGCTATCGCTCAGCTGATCGGCCAGATATACGGCTTCTCGGCAACACAATTACCGCTTCTATAATTTATTAATCCCATACGTATGCAACGTATCGTAATATTATTTCTCACGGGCGCCGCAGTCACCATCCTGTCCATTAATTGCAGTAAGAGTAGCTCCAAATCCGGCAGCAACTCCACCACCGCCGGCAACAGCGATTCTATCCTGGTGAACTTAGGCGAGAACATTATCCTGCCGTCTTACCAGCAGCTGGCCACCGCAGTCAATTCCCTGGATTCTTCGATCGGCGACTTTAACAGCAGCCCGAATGCCACGAAACTCGGGAATGTCCAGGCCCTCTTTAAGACAGCCTATGTCGCCTGGCAATCCGCTTCGGAATATGATTACTTCGGTCCGGCTTCGACTAACCAGCCCGTGCTGTCCGCCCTCAACGTGTGGCCAACTAACGCTACACTGATCGACAGCAACATCCGGATCAACAGCGACAATGTCAATACTTTCGCCAACACGGCCGCCAAAGGCTTCCCCGCACTGGACTATCTCCTGTTCGGCGCCGGCGGCAATACCCTGACTAACTATACGTCGGATGCCGAAGCGGCTAACCGGAAAAGCTACCTCGCAGCGGTGTCAGCCGATATCAAGACGGAGTCGAATGCCGTACTCACCGCCTGGTCGGCCAGCGGCAGCAATTACATCAATACGTTCATCACCGGCTCGGGTAATAGTGTCTCCAGTTCACTGGGATTATTGATCAATTCGATGGACCAGGATTTCGAAATCCTAAAGAACGATCGCCTGGGCATCCCCCTCGGCCTGATCCCCGTTGGCGTCACCTCCCCGGTGCTGCCACAGGAAGTGGAAGCGTATTATAGCGGAATCTCCGCCCAATTGGCCCTCGCTCAATTGAAGGCGGTACAGGGTATCTTTCTCGGCAACAGCGTAAAAGGTAACGGCCTGGGACTGATCACCTACCTGGTCAATGCAAAAGCACAATACAATGGTGGCCTGCTCAGCGACTCGATCACGGCAGCCTTCACCCTTGATGTAACGGACCTGCAGGCCGTGCCTGATCCATTGTCTCAGACGATCCAGTCGAACCCTGCTTCCGCCCAGGCAGCCTTCAACGAAAGCCAGAAGCTGGTCGCTCTCTTGAAAACAGATATGCCCTCAGCTTTAGGCGTACTCATTACTTATGGCGACAACGATGGAGATTAGTAGACCCCGCCCGATCGCGCCCCTGGCGGTCCTTCGCATAGCCTTCGGCCTGATCATGCTCATCAGCACGATCCGCTTCATCGCCAAGGGATGGGTACGGGAATTCTATATTGTCCCAAAATTCTATTTCCCCTTTTACGGGTTCGAATGGGTGCACCCCCTCCCGGCAACGGGCATGTATCTCGTCTTCGCATTGATGGTGCTAACAACGATTCTTATCACGATCGGCCTCTTCTACAGGGCGTCGATCGTGACTTTTTTTATCTGCTTTGTCTACGTCGAACTACTGGATAAAAGCTACTACCTCAACCATTATTATTTCGTCACCCTCATCACCTTCCTGCTGATGCTGGTACCGGCCCATCGCTATTTCTCGCTGGACGTGCTGAGACATCCACAAAGCAAGATCACCCATGTCCCCGCCTGGATGATCCGCGTCTTCCAGGCCCAGCTCTGCCTCGTCTATTTTTGTGCCGGCCTTAGCAAACTAAACTACGATTGGCTGCTCGCGGCAATGCCACTAAAACTCTGGCTGCCCGCCAACGACCACATGCCCCTGATCGGACCGCTATTAAAGCAGACCTGGGTGGCCTACGCCTTCAGTTGGTTCGGCGCCCTCTTTGATCTGACGATCGGCTTCTTCCTCCTGTACAAGCCATCGAGAAGGATCGCCTACATCTTCGTCATTCTCTTTCATGTACTCACCGGACTACTGTTCAAGATCGGCATGTTCCCCTATATCATGATCGCCGCCACCGTGATATTTTTCGCCGACGACATCCCCCAAAAGGAAGAAACCCAGATCCCCCTCCGTCTCACAACCCGAAAAAAGAACTGGCTCTACCCGATCCTGGCCCTCTACATATGCCTGCAGCTAACCCTTCCCTTTCGTTACCTCCTCTATCCCGGAAAATTATTCTGGACGGAAGAAGGGTATCGCTTTTCCTGGCGCGTCATGCTGATGGAAAAAGCCGGCACCGCCTTTTTCTATGTCAAAGATGCCCGCACCGGCCGGAGAGGTGAAGTGATCAATACTCAATTCCTGACGCCCTTGCAGGAAAGGATGATGCAGACACAACCCGACATGATCCTCCAGTTCGCACACTACCTGCACGACACGTACGATGCCAAAGGCATCAAAGACCCTATCGTCACCGTCGAAAGCTATGTCACGTTGAACGGCAGCGGCAGCCGGCTCTATATCGACAGCACTGTCGACCTCGCCCGCCAGCAGGAAAACTTTTTACCCAAAAAATGGATACTCCCCTATCAACCATGAAATCGTCTCACCTCATGAAATCGTTCATCCTCACCATATTGGTCGCCAGCTTATCCCTGATCGCGGTCGCACAACAACCGCCCGTACCTCACCCTTTCTCACCGACTCGTGACTCCATCCCCCGTGTCTCCACTTTGGACTCCGTAAAAGTAAAGGCCGCAGCACGTACCTTCGGCATCACCCGCCTCAAAGACGTCGACGGAGCAGGCATCTATGCCGGTATGAAAAGCGAAGTCATCGTCCTGAAAGATATCACCGCCAATACCGCCACCAACAATGCCCGGCAGGTCTACTCGAAAGTGGCGGGATTGAATATCTATGAAAATGACGGCGGAGCAGGCACGCAGCTCGCCATCGGCGGCAGGGGTTTGGACCCGAACCGGGTAAGTAATTTCAACACCCGCCAAAACGGCTACGACATCAGTGCCGATGCACTCGGTTACCCCGAAAGCTATTATACCCCGCCCGCTGAAGTAGTGGATAGGATCGAAATTGTACGCGGAGCGGCATCTCTTCAATATGGCACCCAGTTCGGCGGTATCCTGAATTTTAAAATGAAAAGCGGCGGCGACAACACCACACCACAGATCGTTACCCGGCTGACGGGCGGAACCTGGAATTTTTTCAACACCTCAACGAGCGTCGGAGGCAAAACCGGCAAACTGACGTATTACGCCTTTTATCAGCACAAGTCGGGTCTCGGCTGGCGGCCTAACTCCCAGTTCAATGTCAACATGGGTTATCTCTCGGCTACGCTGGCGGCCACTACCCGGCTGTCAGTAACGGCGGAATACACCCATATGGATTACCTGGAACACCAGGCCGGCGGCCTCAATGATGTCATGTTCGCCACAGACCCTCGACTATCGACGAAGGCCCGCAACTGGTTCCGCGTCGACTGGAACCTGGAAGCATTACTGATCGACTATTCGATCACGGATCACCTTAAATTCAACTCGAGGTTTTTCGGCTTACTCGCGGATCGCTCCGCCATAGGCGCCATCAATACGGTCAACGATCCCGGCGGCCCCAGGAACTATACGACGGACGCCTACAAGAACAGGGGCAACGAAAGCCGTCTCATCTATACCTATAATACAAGATCCTCCAACCCCTTCGTGCTGCTAGGCGGTCTCCGTTACTACGATGGTTATACGGACAGACAGATCGGTCTCGGCAATGCAGGATCGGGTGGCGCCAAATCGGACTTCGCCTTCGACAAATCCAACGAATACGATTCACTCAGCTACTCCCGTTATACCTTTCCCAATCACAACCTGTCCCTCTTCGCGGAAAATATCTTTCGCATCGGTTCCAAACTCAGCATTATTCCGGGTGGCCGGTATGAGAACATCTCGACCAATGCAGCTGGCTTCTATAATAACCCCCAGCAGGACCTCTCCAGCATGTATACGGGCACTGTCATCTCCAACCAGTTGGTAACCGAACATCGTCTCAGCAACCGCTCGTTTCTCATTGGCGGGATCGGTTTCAGCTACGACGAGAATGCATCGATGGAGTTCTACGGCAATATCTCGCAGAATTACCGCGCGATTAATTTCAACGACATGAGCATTGTCAACCCCAATTTCCGTGTCGACCCTAACCTGAAAGACGAGAAGGGCTACTCGGCAGATCTCGGCATCCGGGGCCATGTCAACGACATATTTCATTATGACCTCAGCCTCTTCACCATCGACTATGCCGATCGGATCGGCACGGTGTGGCTGACGGACAGCAATTCGATCACCTATCAGTACACGACGAATATCTCCAAATCCCGCAACCTGGGCGTGGAATCTTTTGAAGAGGTAGATATCTGGCGGCTGATCCGGGGCAGCGCGGCAAAAATGAAACTGGCCATCTTCACCAATTTTTCTTTCATCGATGCCCGGTATATAGACAGCAAAGTATCGGCGTATGAAAACAAAAAAGTGGAATTCGTACCGCCTGTCATCTTCAGGACGGGTATCAATTTTCAGCAAAAAAAACTCAGCGTAACATGGCAGTACGCCTACACGGCAAAACAGTTCGGGGATGCCACGGATGCCACGACACCCAGTAATAACGGTATTAATGGGCCAGTAGCTTCTTATGAGGTGATGGACCTCTCCGCCGATTACAAATTCAACCATATCTTCCTGCTGTCGGCATCGATCAACAACCTTTCTAATCAAAAGTATTATACCCACCGTGCGGAAAGTTATCCCGGACCCGGCATCATCCCCGCAGATGGAAGAAGCTTCTACCTGACGATGCAGGTGACGCTCTGATACTCCCGCCGGCGACCCCTTACGGCTCCTTCGTCAGCCGGTAATAAAAATCCGCTCCCTTTCGATCGCCCAGCTCAAGGCACAACCTGCTCGCAAATATTTTGTAAGTCTCATTGTCAGGATATTCCAGCGAAACAGCTTCTACCGCCCGCAAAGCTGCTCTTTTATCACCCACCCGCTGACTATATTGAAACAGCTGATTCATCGCATCCAGCCAACTGATCCGCCCTACCGCCAGGGCCCCGGCTAATTGCTCCCCTACGGAATTGCCTCGTTTGAATCCCGCAGGCAGCGGCTCATTGAAAGGCCATCTGGTCTTCAGCATCATGATGGTATACTCCCCATTCAGAGAATCGACACCCGTTATAGGCATCTTTTCCAACAATTGTTCTAAACTCATTATCTCTCCCCGATCTCCCTTACTTTTAAATAACCCTGCCTTCTCTATGGCCTCATAGAAAGCCTCCGACAACAGCGCATATCCGAAAAGATTCGGATGCACATGCTCCAGCAGTGTCGTATTCCCCACAATCCCATGCGGCGAACAGCTATCGAAAAGCCGCTCTGCCTCCACCAAATGCACCGTAGGAAATTTCCCCACCAGATCCCGTATCTCCCCATTGATCGCCGAAGGCGCCCGAAACCGCAGCATATCCGAATCCCGGGCCATATCATAGTCCCGCCTCGCAGCAACATAATTTCCCGCAGCAAAAGCACTATCCCCTGAGGCAAATACCGAAGAGCCACCAACAAAAGGCTTGCAATCCCGCTCATTACTCACCAACGTACTCAGGAAAACCGGAACCCCGGCATCCTTCATCACCCTGCACAGCTCCTCCATATTATCCCGAAACTGCCGGATCCCGGCATAATAATCCGCCGACCCATAACCGATCCGCTGCCGGGCCGCCATCCGCTGCATCAAGTTCTCCCGCGCATCCACTCCAACACCGCCACCAGGGCGAAACCCCGAAACCAGCCGCCCAATTAACTGCACCAACCGCAATCGACGCAACATCAACAACAGCTTCACCAACCACCGCCGGTTCCCGATGCGGCTTGTCGACCCCACACCCAGCGCCCCATAATACTCATTGTGGCCGACATACACCATAACGGCATCTGGCTGATAGTCGACTACCTGCTTCCCAAAATCCAGCACAGTATAAGAATTGACCGCCGTCAACGAAACATTGACGACCTCGAAATGCACATCAGGATGCTCGTGCATCAACCGAAACTTCAGCCATCGATCAAATGACCCATTATGAAAATAGGGATATCCCGCAGTCGTCGACTCCCCTAACACAAAAATCCGAAAAATGCCGGACGCCTTCGACACCGCAAAAGGCTCGATGCTGCCATGGGTCTCGTTCACGGTGTCGGAAAAATAACGTTCGGAAGCATATTTGTTCATCACCCAATAATCCCGGTTATCCGGATACCGGACAAACAAGCTCGTATCATGACCATAACCAAATAATTGCAACAGCATCTCCATCACCACCAGCATGACCACCGGTAAAAGCAGGGCTATCCCCCGGAACAACCAGGTCCGCCGTTTACTCCACATGTGCAGCCCCCTCCACCGGGAACCAAAGCCTCATTTCCCCCTCTCCCCGATTGGCCCAGTCACAATAAGGTATTACAGTCATCTCCACCGAACCCCCATCTTTTTTCCCTACCGCCCCCTTCAACACCATCACCCCATGCAGCAATCCTGGCTCAAACACCGGCGATAACTTCACCATCGAAGGCAACACCATATTACTCACCTCAGTCACATTATCCTTCCACTCCGCCGCATACATGATCGGCCCTCGCTGCAGGGCTACCTTGCCCAGGTCATCTTTCAGCGAATCATTGGCGACAACTTCCCGGACAGGCATCGGCAGCGTGAGTTCTACCCGGTCCCCTTTTTTCCACGTCCGCCCGATCACCGCATATCCTTTCTCCTGCTTATATTCCACTTCCTTTCCATTCACCTTCAATACCACGTCTCCGGAGATCCCCGGCACATATTCATACAGGCCGGAAGGGATCGCCTCTGACCGCACCCATCCCGGCAATCTCAACCGCAAATCCATCCGCACCGGCGAAACCGGATCCACCGTAAAATGCAGATCCCCCTTCCACGGATAATCATTCACCTGCGTGATCCGCACCGCCTTGCCTCCTATTTTCACATCCGCCGTCCCCGCAATGAACAAATTCACATATAACCGGTCCCCCTGCCCGGCATAAATATACCCCGGCAAAGAAGGAAGAAAGCGAGCTATGTTGGTAGGACAGCACGAACACTCAAACCATCCGGACCTCGTCTTCTCCAGATCCGGATAGCTGGAATCCTTCACCACCTGCATAGCATTGGTATAAAAAAAGGACTTCCCATCGAGCCCCACACCTGAGATCAATCCATTATACAGCACCTTTTCCAGCAAATCGATATACTTCGAATCTCCATGTAGTAAGAACATTCGCTGGTTCCAGAAAACCTCTCCTACCGATGCGCAGGTCTCATTGTAAGCAGTCGTATTCGGCAGTTCATAATCCGCACCGAACCTTTCCCCATTACCAACCGCACCGATCCCCCCTTGCACATAAATTTTCTTGCCGACCATGTTATTCCATATCCTGTCGATGGCATGGATATATATCGTGTCACCCGTCAGCGCAGCCACATCGGCGATTCCGGAATACAGGTACATAGCCCGCACGGCATGCCCCTCCGCCTCATCCTGGTCGACAACGGGTTCGTCGTCCTGCCAGTACATCCCATTCTTCCACTCATCGGTTGAACTCCTATCATACGCCCTGTGCCCCCGCTCGTCAATGAAGAATTTGGCAAGGTCCAGGTATTCCTTTTGACCCGTGATCCGGTACAGCCGCACCAGCCCCATTTCGACTATCTCATGCCCCGGCGCGACATGCCGCTTGTCCGGACCAAAAGTCCGCACCAGCAGATCGGCATTCTTCAGCGCGATATCCAAAAAATGCCTCTCCCCCGTCGCCAGATAATGCGCACTCGCAGCCTCGAACAAATGCCCGGAGTTATACAATTCATGACTAAGCTCATTCTCCTTCACCCACCGGTCCATTCCGGACCAGGGATGCGGATGCAGCGAGTCGATAGTGCGCGCTGTATATAAATAGCCATCTGGCTCCTGGGCCTTTCCGACGATCGTTATCAGCGAATCGACATACTTTGCCAGCACACGGTCCGGATGCACGGCCAACGAATAAGAAGCCCCTTCGATGGTCTTATAAATATCCGTATCGTCAAAAGGATACTTGGTACAGAACTTCCCCTTTCGCACAGCCGCCATCTCGAAATTCTTGACCCGGCCTGTATTCTCACAGCGGGCAAAACTCGCAGGAATCGTCACCACCCGGTTGGTCTCGATCCGCGGCAACCAGAAATGGTCATCCAGCTTCACCGCTGTAAAAGGCACCGGCCGTATCGGATAATCTTTCATCGGCGCAGCTGGCGCAACCTGTGTAACTGGCGCAACCTGCGCCCCGGCCCAGCCGCCAAAAAGCAACGCACAGGACAGCAGCGCCGCCCTGTACTTGTTGTTCATTAATGAATGCATCATATCAACGAGTAAATTAAAGTGTTTCAACTCTAAGTTCTCACAGAACCGGACGTGAGGCTCTCGCCGCATCCGGCTCCTATTATCCAACCGACGGCGTTGCGCCGATCGTCCAGTGAGCGAATAAAT
>JAMFSL010000072.1 GCA_026225275.1 Puia dinghuensis | reverse complement strand
TCTGCTTCTTGTTGAGTGAATATTTGGCATCCAACTCCTGGGTGTTCTTGAGCATCTTGTCGGAATACAGCACCTCATCTATGGAGTCCCTGAGATCGTCATAATAACGATAGCGGGGAATGTTGCCCGAAGCGATCTCGATATTGCCAGCTTCCTGGTATGCGTCCCGCAAGGTGGCGGTTACCCTTATTTTTCTAGCGGAGTCGATAGCCTCATTTGCGTAATGGATGGCGAGGGGAAACTTTTTTTGATTTGACCAGTATTCCGCCAGGCCGACCAATGCGTAACAGATCCCTTCTTTATAATCTATGGATTTGGATATGGACATCATCTCGTCTGCATTAGCCTTGATCAGATTGAATTTTCCGAGCCCGGCGTAGGCATAGTCAATATCCCCCAGAATATTGACAAGTTGGATTGTATTCTCTTCTTCCCTGGCCAGTTTTTTACAGTCATACAGGACGACAAGTGCCGTGTCATAGCGTTTAAGGCAGATCAGGGAAACGCTGAGATTCACCATCCCGGAGCCGAGTCCATGATTAGTATGGAGGCGCCGGCACAGGGATATGCCTTTCAGGGAATACAGGTATCCATTGTTGAAATCTTTGAGATCATTGTATACTTCTGCAATATTTCCATATATGAATGACATGGAGGAAGAGTCGTTCAATTTATGGTAGATGTCTGCGGCCTTTAAATAGTAGTCGAGGCTGGAAGATTGATCGCCGATGCTATTATACAGAATAGCCAAATTATTGCAGGCATTGGCAGCCTGTTTTTGCAAATTGGCTTTTTTCGCAATGTCGATCGCCTTCAGGTACATGGCGATCGCTTCTTCCTCCCGATTTTTATTGGACAGGATGTAAGCCTGCATGCTGAGTCCATTTGTCAATCCGTTGGGTATATGGTCCTTCTCGCTCAATTTGCACAGGGCTTTTGCATAATAATCGGCAGAATCGGGATGATTGTCCAGGTACAGTATTCCGAGCTCTATCATGGTCCAGACTTTAGCTGAATCCGTCTTTCCCCGGGATAATGCAGTCAATAGGCTATCCCTCCTATGTTCCCAGGAAGGCTGCCCATATACATTCAATGTAACTGCAGCAATAGCTATCAGCAGGAAGAATGGTTTCATGTAACCATGTTGTGAGTTCACCCATTAAAAGTAAAAAATTACCGCTGATGGAAAATTACCCTTTTTAGGGGATATTATTTGGTGGGGATTAAAAATAGTTTTGTGCTGTTCAGATAAACCCCCGCTAATACCTATTAATATGCAAACACCTTCCCGAAAGAGCCGGTGGAAATACCTGGCTTTCATTCTGCTGCTGCTGTCAGGCGGCCGCTTAGCAGCTCAGACTGCGACTCAATCTGTCAAAAATATTCCGCAACAGACGGTGACGAGTGCGGAAACAAGGGCGAACACGAAGTCCAACACTGTAACCAATAACGCTCTGAATAAGGTGGACAGCGCGTCGGACAAGGCGTTCAAAAGTTTTACCGGTTTGTTCAAGAAGAAGCCTAAGCCTAAGGCTCCGCCTGCCGACTCCGCTAAAGTGCATCCGCCGGACAGCACCGCCGTTGTCAAGCCATAAGTTTTTAATCACATCAATCATACCTATTCACCATGAAACGCACCAGTAACGTTCCTGACTTTTTCAGCAATATCAAACCCGGATCTGTTGTCCTTCTTATGATCGTTCTTTTCAGCGTCGCAGCTACCGCTCAAACGGCAAAGCCACCCGCCAAAAACACGGCAGCCACGGCACCACCTGCGAAGGCGACGACCCCCACCACTCCGCCTGCCACTCCGGCTAAGCCTGCGGCTACCACGGGATTGATCGCGGACGACGCGGTACATTTTTCGACCACCAGGCTGACAGTACTCAACGACGCGGACTATAAAAAGACCACCAAGTACGCCGCCCGCCAAAAGAAGTACAGCAAGACGATGGATGATACCGCCCGGAAGACGGTTAATCTTAGCGACGGCTCGCGTATTAATTTGAAGTTCGTCAAAAATCCGTCTTTCAGCGGTCAGCCGACCAGTTACAAGAGCACGACAGTAAAGGGCAGTGAAAAAAAAGATACCAAAAAGACAGACAGTATCCAGTGGGATTGTGCCAGCTCAGCCATCTCGTTGACGGCCAGCAGCACGAGCTTTCTCAATGCCGATTACAAGGCGCAGGCCGGGTATATCTATCCCGGGGCCATTTATACCTTCGATAATTTTTTTAGCAGTCTTTATACTGAGCAAACGGGGATTCGCTATCCTATTACCCTGATCAACGAAAACCCGAATGCCAGCGGCAGCGGCTATATAGTAGTTAAATCCCCCAATCAGGCTACTGCTTTGTACGGCGTAAAGAAACTCAGGGATGCGCTGAAGGGGCCGTCGGGCTCGGAAGCGTTCACCTACCAGGTCTATGAGACCGGCAACAGCGCCACACAGTCCATGCAGGTGACAGCGGGAGGTAGCTATGACGGTTTTAGCGCTTCGAACGCGTTCAGTACATCAGGGACTTCCAATTCGGTGAACCTGACGATCGATGCCACAAAATACCTGTATACAATCGATTTGCAGGATCAGGACAGCGGTTTCTTCGCGGATCCCAAGGTCGAAGGCATCAAAAATCTGATCGTTGTAAGCCAGGTGACGTACGGTCTTCGCGCGCTGGCCAACCTGACCTATACGTTTGCCACGTCGCAGGAAGCCGATCAGTTCAAGGCTGCCTACAGCGGGTTCGGTGCAAAAGTCAATTTCTCACTCAACCAGATGTCACAGAGTTCCTCGACGTCCAGCACGATCAATTGTTATACGGTCGGCGGCTCAAGCCAGTCTAACACACCGTCCTTCAATAAAGCTCAGCTGGAAAAGCAACTGGATGCCATATTTGCGGGCGCCACGTACCAGAATGCGCAACCGATCGCGTATACGTTGAAGGATATGGCCGGCGATGAGATAGGCTCCTACAGCGCGACCGATAATTTTAATATCCGGAATTGCGTTCCGAATAGTAATGGCGCCAGGCTGACAAGCGTTTGGGCGACGATTACGACGGGTACGTCGGGAAAGGCGGGTGATGACCATTACTGGGTTGACCTGTATGGGGGAAATGCCGGTTCGGGTAATAACTATAACGGATATGATAACAACCCCCCGCAAACGGTCGATAATCATGAGCCTTTCATCGCGATGTATAAAACCGGCCCGCTGAATGTTGTGTTCAACGATGGCGATAAAACGACTATCCCGTTGACGACGAATAGTTTTCTCGGTGCTTATGAGGCCAAAGGCAGTGTTTACAACGATCTGAATATGGGTTATTTTGTCAAGAATGGGGGTATCGTTCACTTGCATATCTTTCCCAATGGGAGCAATACCTGGAATATTCAGAACCTGGCACTGACGTTGAATTTTGACGGCGCGCCATCGCAAATCGTCAATTTTGGCAAGTTCACGCTCAGTCAGAACAGCACGGAAATGACGCTGTATTTCGACGGAACGTTCAAACAGAAATAGGAATGAATAGCTTTAATAACACGAGTATGAAAAGAGTTTGTGTCTGGCTGGCCATCGTGTCCATTGCGGCAGTGATACCGGTATCATCCGATGCACAGGTCCTTAAGAACCTGTTGAATAATATGAAACAGCCGGGCGCGAGTAAGGCGCCCGGCCAACCGGGCTCCTCCTATCCTGGCGCGAAGCCTTCGATCTCTCCGGCGGATTCCGCTGCAGCGATCAAAAGCTTTATGACGGGTTCCGGCGGCAGCGGGCTGCTCTATCAATACCGCGTTGTTTATACCTTCAAAGGACGGAATAATAAAGATTCCACGATCAGCGATACCGCGTCTACGGCGATCACTGATGGCCACAACGTCCGTAACGATATGGGCATGGGGATGCAGCTACTCGGGCATGCTGGGATGCCCAGGTACAGTGTCTTTCTCTATCCGGACAGGAAGACCTATGTCTTTAACATCATAGATACCGCCGCCCTGAATTCCGCTAACGGCATGACCTACCAGGTCGTTAAGGTCGGCACCGAGACCGTAGCAGGGTATAGTTGTACCCATTCCAAACTGACGATCTTCGCCGGAGGCCAAAAGAACGGCATCACGGAAGATATATGGACAAGTACTGCCGTACCCGGTTATACCGAGCTAAAAAAGTTGATGTTCAATCAAAATATCACACCAAAAATGATGCAGGCGCTCGAGGTAGCCGGTTGTGATGGTTCTTTTGTAAAAATGGATATGCAGTCAAAGTTTATTTCGACGGAAATGGTGCTGATTACGGCGGGACGCAAGGATTTTCCGGCCTCAATGTTCCAGATACCTGCGGGTTATGTCCAGCAAACGGGATATGTGCAGCCAAGGTAATAAATAAGCGGGCTGTCCCTGTTTGCAGGTTTTCGCACACCCGGCGTATCGAAAACGGACAGGTTGCCGTCGCTGTGAATTGATAAAAAGTTGGTTTTCAGTCACATGCTAAACCGGCATTTTTCATGATAGCTATTGGGCAAATCCATCGCCAATGTTTAGAAATTACTTCAAGACCGCCTTCAGGAGCCTGTCGGCCAATAAGGTATATTCCATTATTACTGTTGCAGGACTGGGTGTAGGCATAGCCGTTTGCCTGGTGATATTTATCTTCATCCGGTACGAGGAGAGTTTTGACACTTTCCATCCCAACGAACCTCGGATCTACCGGGTGCTAACACAAAAAGAGGTATCCAATGCGGTGGATTACCCGTACACCTCTGCCGTACCTTTCCCTCTACCCACTGCAGTAGAAAATGACATGCCAAATTGGAAGACGACCGGTATTTTTGCGATGGAAGATGTCCAGGCGATGGCCTTGAACAAGGCAGGGCAACCGGAGAAAAAATTCAAGGAGAAAGGTGGGGTATATATGGTGCAACCTTCTTTTTTCACCATTTTCCATTTCCCGTGGCTGGCGGGAGACTCCTCGAAACTGGTGGCCGATCATCGTTCGGTCGTGATGACCCAATCGACCGCCGAACGTTATTTTGGCGACTGGAAACAGGCCGTGGGCCGGACGATTAAATTAGACGACCGTGATCTGTTTGTCGTGACGGGCATCCTGGCCGATCCTCCGGCTAATTCGGATTTTCAATTCAAGATCATTTTTCCATATGGGAATGCTGCCTATTTTGCCAAAACGACGGATTGGTGGTCAATCGATGGAGCGCATTCCTGCTATGTCATGCTGCCGCCGAATGTGTCCGTTGCCACTGCCAACCGGCAGCTCAGCCTATTATCCAAAAAATATCGGACGCCCGACAACAAGAATACCCAGGTGCTACAATCGCTGGCTGCGATACACTTCGATCCCAAATCGGGTGATTTGGGCGGAAAGACCATTACATGGGATCTGATCAACGGCTTATGGCTGATTGCGGGGTTCATCCTGCTGATTGCCTGCGTCAATTTTATTAATATATCTACTGCGCAGGCTGTCAACCGGGCCCGGGAGGTAGGCGTGCGTAAGGTGCTGGGCAGCAGCCGGCATCAGCTGACCGTTCAATTCATGCTGGAAGCCCTCCTGCTGGTCATCGCTGCCGTGGTGCTGGCGGTTATCCTGACCAGCTTGCTGCTGGTGCCGATTGCCGACATCCTGAAAGTGCCGATCTCCTTCGACCTTTTCAGCCAGCCGGTCGTGATCCTGTTCCTGGCAGCGATGACCATAACCGTCACCTTATTGGCAGGTTGTTACCCGGCGCTGGTGTTGTCGTCCTTTAATCCGATCACTGCGCTGAAAAGCAAATTATCCGCACGCAGCGGCAGTGGCATTACCCTGAGAAGAGGGCTGGTCGTGTTGCAATTCGTGATTGCCCAGGCCCTGATCATCGGAACGCTGCTGGTCCTGCGTCAAATGAATTATTTCAACAATGCCCCGATGGGTTTCGACAAGCAGGCGATCGTGCGGGTACCTTTCCCGGGGGACAGCGTCAGTATCAGCAAGCTGGATTATCTGCGCAACCGGCTCCTGGCGATGAAGGGCGTTCAAAAGGTCAGCTATAATAACGCCACTCCGGCGGAATCCGGCAGTTGGTGGACGGATTTTAAATTCGATCATGCCCCGAAGGGAACTCCTTTCCCATCGGTACAGAAAAGGGTCGATGCCAATTACCTGGCTACTTATTCCCTGTCACTGGTGGCCGGCCGGAATATCAGCAGCACGGATTCTATCAAGGAATTTCTGATTAATGAGACGCTGGCCAGGAGGCTGGGATTTTCGAATCCGCACGATATCATCAATAAAGAGATCAACCTCTGGGACGGCCGCGTTGTCGGACCGATTGCCGGCGTAGTAAAAGACTTCCATGGTTTTTCGCTGAAGGATTCGCTTGCCCCGATGTTGATGTTTAACGAGAAACGCTCCTTTGATGAAGCGGCCATCAAACTGGATGGGAATAACGTTGCCGCTACCTTGCATTCGATCGAAGCGCTGTGGAACGAGACTTATCCGGATTATGTTTTCGAATACGAGTTCATCGACGAAAAGGTGGCCAGCTTTTATACGGATGAGGCCAGGCTCTCTCAGATCTATAAAATATTTTCCTCTATCGCTATTTTCCTCAGCTGTCTGGGGCTTTATGGCCTGGCATCCTTCATGGCCATCCAGCGTATTAAGGAGGTCGGCATTCGCAAAGTACTGGGAGCAACGGCAGCAAATATCGTCTATCTTTTCTCCAGGGAATTTGTGGTGCTCATCGGGATTGCTTTTGTGATTGCGGCGCCTGTCACCTGGTATTTTGTGAATCAATGGTTGCAACAGTACGTCTATCGGCTGCCTGTCAGCGGATGGATTTTTGGGTTGGGGGGATTACTGGCCATATTGATTGCGATGGCAACGGTTGGGTGGCAGGCTTTCAGGGCAGCGGCAGCTAATCCGGTGAAGAATCTCAGGGCAGAGTAAAAAAGTAGCCCCCGGATCTCGGATCCGGGGGCTAATAAGAAATATTTTTTAAGGAGTATCCTTCTATTGTAATGAAGAGATCAGTTTCTGATTCAGTGCTACATAATCCGCATTGCCGGCTTTCTGGGCCAGATCGATGCCCAGTTTGGCCGTTGTGATGGCTTCCTGTTTCCGACCCAGTTTAGCCAGGCAGCGGGCTTTCTGATAGACGGCAAAAAAGGCCGTAGGGTCCTGGGCGATGGCCTGGTTGAACCATTCCAGCGCTTTGTTGAGGTCTTTCCCATTTTCCAGGTAATAAAGGGCGGCTGCAAAGTAGGGATGCGTATCCTTATTCATGGCATTGTCGATTTGCGTCATGACCTTTGAGTCGATGTCTGTAGTGATCGGGAAGCTGACAAAGGTGTTATCCCAGAGCAGCTGCAGGTCGCAGGAGGAAGAGAGGACATTGCCGAACATGATAGTGAAGGTCTCAACGGAAAAAGGCAGCTGCTGCGGGGTCGCTTTTATGCGGACGATGTCCTGGTCCGGCTTGTAGGCGGCTGCACTCGTCACATCCGTTTGGTGGGTGATGATGAGCGTCCATTCGTTGGCGCCGGGAATGCTCAGCAGACCGTATTTTCCAGCCGGGATCATCGTGCCGCCAATCGTAACGGCATCCCCGAAGGTCAGGGTAGTAGCCTGGTTAGCGCCTGTCCGCCATACTTTGCCGAAGGGCACGAGGTCCCCGAAGATTTTACGGCCTTTTATGCCGGGCCGGGAGTAGGACAGTTCTATGGAAGAGAGGCCGAAATCCTGTTTCACATATTGAGGGGTGGACGGCGAGGGTGTTTTAAGGGATTGGGCGATGGATGACTGAGACAGGACTCCCATAATGGCGAGCGAAAACAGTAAATGCTTCATGTAATGGTGGTTTTGAGGGCCGAATGTACGTCAGAAATGCAGACTGACGACGGCCCGGACCTTTTTGTGTTTTAGCAGTTGCCAGACCGGTCCTTCTTTGACGAGACGAATGATGGCCTCATCGTGGGCAGGGGAAAGGGATTGCTGGATTTTAAACGAAGTCAATGTTCCTTTTTTGTCGACTTCGAATGAGACCGTCTCCGTTCCTGTGACGGAAGAATCCAATGATAGTCCCTTTTGGGCAGTGTTCAGATAATCGAGGTAGGCATTCCTGCCGATGACGGGCTGAGCCTTTTGCCAAAGAGAATCCAATTCTTCTTTACTATCTGAAGGAGCGGCGGCCAGAGTCTCTTTTCGTTTGCTGCCGAAACCAGTGATCACCACTTCATCCAGGGATGCCTCGTTGGGCTGCAGGTGGATGACATGGCCGGTTACGTCATCGGCGGTCAGCGCATTCAGCGGAAGAGATTTTTGCTCAAAGCCCACCATGGCGACCGTCAGGTATCGGGTGGAATCCTGCGGAAGAAGATGAAGGCTGAACTGTCCCTGCTGATCCGTTACCGTACCGGTATTCGTATAGCCTTTGAGCATTAGTGAGGCTCCCCGGACGGGATTGTCATGGTTGTCGAGGACCGTGCCCTTAACAACAAGGGAATTAAGCGACTGGTTGAAAAATTCGCGCGCCATGTCATTCCGGGCGGAGGAACCGAGGGCAATACCTCCGACCCGCCCCGTCAATAGACCGGGGGCAGCTGTGACCGTGTCCGCCTCAGCGTCCGCTGTAGATAGCTTATCGGGAATGGCTTTGGAGCTGGCATCGGGCCTTGCTTTGGGGTTGGCATCGGTCACGGATGTCGTTATGTCGGCCCGGCGAGCTTTGAATTCCTGTCTGCGTTGTTCTGACAGAGGAGGCGTCGTTGTTGTGACCAGGGCAGGCGCCGTCGTAGTAGCCTGGGATGGTTGTTCGGCGGGTGTTGCTGAGGAAGGAGGCGTTTCGTCCTTTAGGGGGGCAGTGGTTCCAGCCCTAGGAGGTGAAGAGGCAACGGCGGGTGAACGGGCGCCGGTGGCGCCGGTAAAAGAAATATAATAGATAGTGCAACCGATGCCCAGTAGCAAGATAATAGCCGCGGCTACCGACAGACGGCGGCTGAGACGCCGGACTTTTGCCTTGCCGGTCCCGCCAGGACGAACCGGACCTTCCGCATCGGCCGACCCGGTATTTGCAGAAATGCGCGCATTCAGCCTCGACCGGATTTCATCAAGATCCTGGCCAAGACCGGAATCGGCCGGCGTTCCGGCCAGGTTGGCTGCCGATGGCACATGCATCGATATGCCATCCAGGGCGTCTGCCAGGAAGGGATCTTCCAGGGCCGCGTTTTCCAGGTCGTGCATTTCCCGGGAAGAAAGCTCTCCCCTCAGGTATCTTTCAATATCTGCAGCGGAATACGTGGCGTTATGTTTGTTCGTATTGCTCATTTATTTATAAGGCTATTGCAGGGTCTGCTCCTTCCGGGTCCGATTGGCGAATGTCGGATAACGACCCGGGCCGTCCCAGGGCGGGAGTCGGGGCAGAGGCCTGCGCGGCGCCCTGCGTGACTTCCTGCCGTTGCATACAAATTTTCAGGTTTCGTCTTCCATTTTGAATAAGGCTGCGCACTTTATTCCACTCCATGCCAGTGATCGTTTCAATTTCTTTATAACATTTGTTTTCCAGGTAAAAAAGGCGGACGGCCGTCCGCTGCTCTGCGGAGAGGCCCTCTATACAGGACGACAGGCGGTCCAGTTGAGCTTCCTGTTCCATTTTATCACTTAGATGCCAATCATCCGCCGTTTGCATACCCTCAGGATCGAAAGGATGGATCTTTACCCGGCCCGATGAGCGTAACTGCATGAGGCAGTGGTTCCTGGCCAGGGTGTACAACCAGCCTTTGAAATGGGTCACCTCGTGTTTGAGCAGCTTTTTCGACAGTTCTTCGAAAATTTCCATGACGGCATCCCTGGCGGCCTCTCTTTCGCCCAGGTATTTGAGGCAGACGCCATAAAGCAGGTCGATGTATCGCTGATACAGGCTGGCTAAAATGGCCAGGTCGGCCGACTGACGGTAGGCGCCAACCAGTTCCTGGTCTGTGGGGGTGTCCGGACTACCTTCCCGGGGCGATATGTTGGTTATAAAATCCAATAAGTGTTTACTTGTAGTGGATATTTTTTATGTAAAGTAAGAAAATTTTTTTTCATTGGAAGACCGTTGAGGGACAGTCTTAACCAATGGGAATAACGCGTACAGATAAGTGTTTTTTCCTGGCGGCCTGCTTGTAGAAGCTAACAGGATTATTTATCATTGTATCCGTTGGTATAAGTATACCAGTAACTATATAGTGTCCAATATACTATCATAAACCTTGACCCTATCCGTATATTACCAATCTTCCGGTCCTTCCACCTACCAGCAGAACCCCTTCAATTGGTTCGCGACCATAGCCGGGTCAGGCCCGTTGCCGATCCTTTTTTCCAGAATGGACTGGACAGCCTGAATTTCTACCAGGTCAGCCAGTCGTTTACCAGCAGTATCAATCACAGCTTTGGCCCGAAAGTGCATCAGTGACTAATGGAGAGTTCCTTTCCTGCGGGACCACCCAGGCGGCTTCCTTTGCTGCAAAAAGTAGCAAGAACGTAAAGATGATCCTTCAGGTTAAATCATCTCAGGTGATCACGGATCTCTCCGATGGTGTTACATTCGGAAGAGCAGCGAAAGATGAGCTCCTGTTATTGCCAGGGTCGAAATTTTTGGTTTTGTCGAATGAAATGCAGAGTGATGGGACTATATTGATTACTTTAACTCAACAACAATAAATGACTTTAATATGAGTGAGTATAAATTTTCTGAAGAAGAAAAAGAATTGCAACAGAAATTGCGACGGTTGTATGAGGAAAGCAAACAAAAGGATGATAAATTCTGGAAGGATGAATACCCGACAATAACGCGGGAGGAAAAGGTGAAGGTATGGGTTGCTATTATCCATACAGGAATGCGATCGCAGGGTGATGTAACGGGGGATGAGTATACACAATTCACACCCGCGTGGTATCAATCGGCAAAGTCTACCGAACCCGGGTTCGATGACATCTTTAAGGATGTTGTTAAAAGGCTTGGGCGGGAATTTCGCTGGGACGAATATAAGAAAAGGATTTCCGGGTGAGGTGAGACGTATAACTTCCAATATATGGTTCCCGGCGGCAGTTGCGACATGCATCAGCCCTTGTACGCCGGATGATACCGGTGTAATGTCTCCCGCAGGAATTCGCGGTCGAGATGGGTATAGATCTCGGTGGTGGTAATGCTCTCATGGCCCAGCATCTCCTGTACTGCGCGGAGATCGGCGCCTCCTTCCACGAGATGAGTGGCGAAAGAATGGCGGAAGGTGTGAGGAGAAATGTTCTTGGTGATGCCGGCCTGGCGGACAAGATCTTTGAGAAGAAGGAAGATCATGACCCGGGTGAGCTGGCTGCCACGGCGATTGAGGAAGAGGATATCCTCATGACCTGGCTTGACCGGCACGTGTACGCGGATATCCTGCATATAGATGCGGATGTATTTAACGGCGGAACTGCCGATGGGCACCAGTCTTTCCTTATCTCCCTTGCCGATCACACGGATATAGCCTACGTCGAGGTATAGACAGGAGATCCGCAGATTGACGACTTCGCTGACCCGGAGTCCGCAGCTGTACATCGTCTCGAGAATGGCCTTGTTGCGGCCCCCCTCGGGTTTGCTGAGGTCGATCCGGCCGATGATGTCTTCGATCTCGTCGAAGCTGAGCACATCGGGAAGGGCTCTTTTCAGTTTGGGGGATTCCAGCAGGGTAGTGGGGTCCTGCCGGACAATCTGTTCGATAAAACAATATTTATAGAAGGACCGGATGCCGGACAGGATGCGTGCCTGGGAGGAGGCGTTGAAACCCAGTTCGGCTATCGTATGCATGAATGCTTCGAGATCCTTTAATTCCAGCGCATCCGGCGCTTTAAGGGTGCCCGAGGTCTGAAGGTACCGGGTCAGTTTGTCGATATCGCGGAGGTAGGCCTCGATGGAATTTTCGGAAAGGGATTTTTCCAGCTGCAGCCATGCCTTGAATCCTTTCTTATAAGATTCCCACATCCGGCGAAGATACCCGAAAAAATTCTTTGTAACTCCCGCTGATTAAGGCATATTTGTATTTTAACCATAAGTGTAGTTCATGGCAACCGTTAATTTGCGTTCCTTCAGGCAGCTCGTCCGTCACAATAAAAGGCGGATGAAAAGCTGGCTGACGAGGCTGGAGAAAAATGTTCCCAAAGGTATACAACGTTACTCGGCTGAGGCGGATAAAGTGGCTTGGGCGAAGACCGATTGTCTGGATTGTGCCAATTGCTGCAAGACGATGTCTCCGACCTATACGAAGGAGGATATCCGGCGGATATCGGCCCATCTTGGCATGACTGAAAAGGCCTATCGGGAAAAGTGGTTATATAAGGATAAGACCGGTGATTGGATGAACGTAAAGCAACCCTGTCAGTTCCTTGACCTCAAGACCAACAAGTGTGATATCTATGCTGTGCGGCCCAGGGATTGTGCGGGCTTTCCTCATCATAACAAGAAGATGGGAGCGGATTATATGCACATGTACAAACAGAACATCGAATATTGTCCCGCTACGTACCGGCTGGTGGAGACGATGATGGAGAAATCGGCAGCGGGAGAGTTCTGAGACAGCATGCGCATATCAGGGCATGGCAATCGGTGTTTACAGATACACATCTTCGATCATAAAATATTCGGGCTCCTCAGTTGCGCGGAGCGTGATAGCGAGTACATCATACTGCACCCTGGCATGACCAGGATAGCGATATAGCCACGCCGATGCGGCCTGTAGCAGGTGGCTGATCTTCTTTCGGCTCACACTAGCTTCCGGATGGCCATAAACCGTCGATTGCCGGCATTTTACTTCTATGATATGTATGACACTCTGCCTGGCAGCAATGATATCCACTTCATAGCGGCCGTGACGCCAGTTCCGGTGCAGGATGTTATACCCGTTGCTGGTCAGCCAGCCGGCCGCCAATTCCTCTCCCTTCTTCCCCAGTTCGATATGCGGAGGCATCGTGCTGTTTTTTTGTTTAAATTGCCCGGCCGAAAGATCGGAAGACAATATGAAAAAAGATATTAAAGTTTTCAAGCTGCAAGGCAAAGTTCAACATTATAACTGGGGGGGCTCGACTTACCTACCTCAATTATTATCCCTTCCCAACCCGGATCACCGGCCATTTGCGGAATTCTGGATGGGGGCGCATGACAATGCCCCGGCCGTAGTGCTGACAGGAGGAAAGGACGGTATTCCTTTGAATAAGTACATTGGCGATCGGCCTGAAGATGTCCTGGGGGCTTATACCGCCGGCCGGTTCGGGCGGCTGCCCTACCTGTTGAAGATCCTGGACGTGAAGGATATGTTGTCTATCCAGGTGCACCCTTCGAAAAAAAGTGCGGAACTGGAGTTCGCCGCGGAGAATAAAAAGGGTATACCGCTGACTGCTGCCGAAAGGAATTATAAGGACGACAATCATAAGCCTGAACTGATGGTGGCGCTGAGTGAATTCTGGCTATTGCATGGTTTTAAGCCTGAGAAGGAATTGTTATCGACCCTGCAGGCTACTCCAGAGCTGCGTTACCTTGAACCGGTGTTCGTGCAGCAAGGGTACCAGGGGTTATACCGGCAGGTGATGGAAATGTCTCAACAACAAGTAAATGAAGTGCTGCAACCTTTACTCGAGCGTATTTTGCCCGAATATAGCGGCGGCGATCTGGCAAAAAACGATCCGGATTACTGGGCTGCGAAAGCTGCGCTGACTTATAACCAACCCGGTAAAACAGACCGGGGTATTTTCTCCATCTATTTCTTCAACCTGCTGAATCTCCATCCCGGGGAGGCCATTTTTCAGGATGCGGGTTTGCCGCACGCGTATCTCGAAGGGCAGAATGTCGAGATTATGGCCAATTCGGATAATGTGCTGAGGGGTGGGTTGACGCCGAAACATGTGGATGTGGCCGAGCTATTGAAACACATACGCTTTGAGGCGACGTCGCCCAGGATCATGTCCGGAGATATGAGTGCGGGTCACATTACGGTATATCCTACGCCGGCGCCGGATTTTGAATTAAGCCGGATTGATTTGTTGACGGGAGAGGCGGTGACTGTTCACGCGCATTCGGTCGAAATCTATATGGTGATGGAGGGCAAGTTAGGGGTGGTCGAGCAGGATGCGACTCCTTTTAGCCGAAAAAAAGGAGAAGTTTTTGTTGCCTTCCACCAGGCTACATTCGAATTGCTGGCACAGGAAGATACCGTGGTGTATAAGGCGGTGGTGCCGGCGGGAGCGTTGTAAGGCTGGCGGTGGGTCGCTTATCAGCCGACTAAGGCTTTCTGACCCATCGGGACTAATTGGCTCCCGGGTTTACTTCCGCAGGTACAGACCCAGGATGGCGATCAGCATGGCGACAAAGAAGCCGAACATCCAGCGGATGACGTCGGATTTGACCTCAACGATCTTTGTTTCCAGCCGGCCTTCCACCGATGCGATCTTCGTCTCGAGCCGGCCTTCCACCGATGCGAGCTTCGTCTCGAGCCGACTTTCCACCCGCACAAGGTCTTCCCGGATCTTGGCGATCTCTTCTTTGAGTTCAAGCTTAGTGGCGAAAGTATTCAGACAAAGCTGAAATAATTCGCGGTTGCTGTCTTGCCATTTTTTTTCCATATAATTAATGAGCGCATTTGCTTCACGCTCCCCCATTTTTGTTTTAAGGGTTTGAAATAAATCTATACTCGTCGGTTTCATATCTCGTCTGGTTGGAGTGTGGTTATAATTGTTAGGTCAAGTGTAAAGTTCGGTAGTGTTTTTATCCGAAGGGGGAGAAGATATGCACATGGGGGAATCCGCTAATTTGGGGTAAGTCTTTACATTTACTCGATGTAGCCAACCCAGTCTTACCGGGCGCTGCGGCCGGACTCCTGCTCGAATTCGGTATCTACCTGCAGGTTGCCGCCATCGGCTGCGGCAGTGGCGAGTTCATCGCAGCGATTGTTGTTAGGGTTATCTGCGTGACCGCGAACCCAGACGAAGCGGATGCTGTTCTTTTTGGCGAGTTCATGAAAATGCAGCCAGAGATCTTTATTCTTTTTTCCGCCTTTGAAATTAGTGGCGATCCAGTTCTTCAGCCAGCCTTGTTCGACGGCCTTGACGACGTACTGGCTGTCGGAGTAGATGGTGATCTTCAGCCCTTCTTTTTTCAAAGCTTCCAGTCCGGCGATGACGGCCATGAGTTCCATACGGTTATTGGTGGTATAACGGTAGCCGCCTGAAAGTTCTTTTTTGTGACCGCCCCAGAAAAGAATAGTGCCGTAGCCGCCGGGTCCCGGATTGCCGCGGGCAGCGCCGTCGGTGTACATGGTCAGTTCGTTGCTCATGGGACAAATATAACATTTCAGAGCGGACCTTAGTTCGAGCATCCCTCGCTCAGAGCTTCGTAAATGAACTTCGGCGAAGCGTCGTTCCTAGCTTCACCTCGTTCGTACCCTTCGAGACTCGGGTACGTTCCTCGCCTTTCCTCGCTCGTAACCTTCGCTTCGCTCGGTTACACCTGGATGACGCCGGTTTTGAACTCCGGCATGTCGGGATTATGCGCGGCGGCCAGTAGTCCTTCTGCGATAACCTTTCGGGTATCGACGGGATCGATAATGGCGTCTACCCAAAGGCGTGCTGCGGCGTAATAAGGAGAGGTCTGTTGTTCATAACGCCCCTTGATCTCGTCCAGCAGTCTTTTTTCTTCGGCCGGATCGATGGTCTTTCCTTTGGCTTTGAGGGCGCCTACCTGGATCTGCAATAATGTTTTTGCGGCCTGTTCTCCACCCATAACGGCGATGCGGGCTGTCGGCCAGGCATAGATGAATCGGGGATCATAGGCCTTTCCGCACATAGCATAGTTGCCGGCGCCGTAAGAATTACCGATGATAATGGTGATCTTTGGAACGACGGAATTAGCGACGGCGTTGACCATTTTCGCTCCGTCTTTAATAATGCCGGCATGTTCGCTGCGCGAGCCTACCATGAAGCCGGTGACGTCCTGCAGGAAAACCAGCGGGATTTTTTTCTGATTACAATTCATGATAAAGCGGGCCGCCTTGTCGGCGCTGTCATTATAAATGACACCGCCCAGCTGCATTTCTCCTTTCTTATTCTTCACCACTTTCCGTTGATTGGCGACGATACCTACTGCCCAGCCTTCGATGCGGGCATAACCGCAGAGGATGGTCTTGCCGTATTCTTCTTTGAATTGTTCGAATACAGAATCGTCTACGATGCGGTGGATGATCTCCACCATATCGTAGGGTTTTGTTCCATCGGCCGGGAAGAGGCCATAGAGTTCTTCAGCGGGATGGCGAGGTGCTGCCGGTGTTGACCGGTCGAAGGGAGATGCGGGTGGGTGTCCCAGCCTGCTCATGATCTTTTTCACCTGGTCGAGGCATTCCTGTTCGGTAGGAAACCGGTAATCGGCGATACCCGACAATTCGGTATGGGTAGTGGCTCCGCCCAGTGTTTCGGCATCGATCTGTTCGCCGATAGCTGCTTTTACCAGGTAGGGGCCTGCCAGGAAGATCGATCCGTTGCCTTCCACCATCAATGTTTCGTCGCTCATGATCGGCAGGTAGGCTCCACCGGCCACGCAGGGGCCCATGACGACAGCCAACTGGGTAATGCCCATGGCGCTCATCCGGGCGTTATTGCGGAAAACCCGGCCGAAATGTTCTTTGTCGGGGAAGATCTCATCCTGCATCGGCAGGAAGACACCGGCGCTGTCGACGATGTAGATGACAGGCAAATGATTTTCCATGGCCATCTCCTGCAGGCGCAGATTTTTTTTCCCGGTGATAGGGAACCATGCGCCGGCCTTTACCGTCTGATCATTGGCCAGGATAATGCATTGTCTGCCGCTTACGCGGCCTATTCCTGCCACTGTACCGCCGGCCGGGCATCCGCCGTATTCTTCATACATCTCGTAACCGGCAAAGGCTCCGATCTCGGTGAAGGGAGAGCCTTCGTCGACCAGATAGTGGATGCGTTCGCGGGCGGTCAGTTTGTTTTTCTCCCGTTGTTTGTCTATGGCTGCCTTTCCTCCTCCCAATGCGATCTTATCCAGGCGGGTGCGCCAGGTACTCAGGGCCTTGCGTAAGGCATCCTCATTTTTATTAAAATCCAGTGTCTCCGCGTTCATAGCCAGCAATTGTTTAATCCTTCGGGCGTCCTGTTTCGGGGCCGAATTAGATGCAATTTAACATGGATGCACTAATATTTTGGAGTATTTTTAGCGTGTATGCCGATCCAACGTAAAATAACATGGGTATGCCTGGTAGTGCTGGCGGCGGTTATCAAGGTCTTTTCTTATTACCCGGCGGCAGTAGAGAAATATTATTCAAGGGGATTGTATCCATTTATGGGACGGTTGCAAAGGCTACTCTTCGGTTGGGTGCCTTTCAGCGTGGGGGACATTCTGTATTTTACAGCGGCCATTATCATTTTATACCGGTTGATCCGGCTCATCAGGCAGTTGGTCCGCCGACAGGCGCCGAAAGGATGGGGGCTGATCGTGTTGCGCCGGATGGTGTTCATGCTGTTGTGGGTCTATGTGCTGTTCAATGCCTTCTGGGGACTGAATTACAACCGACTGGGCATAGCCGAACAATTGCAGTTGGACGTCCGTCCTTATTCTACGGCGGAGCTGCGGGACCTGACGCAAATTATCATTGGTGAATTGAATGACCTGGATAGTTCGTCCAGGCTGCATCGCACCAATCTGGCACATACTGCCTCTTTGCGGGCCGGCGCTGTACGCGCTTACGACAGCCTGGCTGTCGACGATTCCCGCTTTGCTTACCGTAGTCCTTCGGTGAAATCTTCACTGTTCAGCTACCCCGGGCTGTACATCGGATTTGGCGGGTACTATAATCCTTTTACCGGGGAGGCGCAGGTCAATACGCTGGATCCCCTGATTAGTCAACCGTATACGACTTGTCATGAGATGGGTCACCAGTTGGGATATGCCCTGGAAAACGAGGCTAATTTTATCGGTTTTCTGGCCGCCCGAAGCTCGCCGGAGCCGGCGTTTCAATATTCCGTTTACCTGGATCTGTATGTATACGCGATGAGGGAATTGTACGTGCGGGATTCGGCGCAGGCAAAGTCCTTCAGGACCAAAATCAGCCCGGGGGTGCGGCAGGATCTGCGCGAGATGCAGCAGTTCAACCGCCGGTATGCCAATCCGCTGGATCCGCTGATTTGGAAAATATATGGCGGCTACCTGCGTGCCAACCGGCAACCGCATGGCATCGTCACCTACTCCGAGGTGACGGCGTGGTTGATCGCCTACGCGAAGAAATACGGCCGGGACTCGATTAAGGGGCGGCCCCTTTAAAAAGCATTCTTCCACATCATACTTTCGACAGGCTTATCCGCCTGGCCATTGTATTTAGCGCTCTTTTTCTGGTTGTATTTGACCATGATCTCGCCATCCACCGGGAAGTAGATCAGTTGGCCGACAGGCATACCTTTATATACTTTTACCGGTTGTTTGACCGAGATTTCCAGTGTCCAGTTACCGCAGAAGCCTACATCTCCCTTACCGGCGGTCGCATGGATATCGATGCCCAGCCGGCCGGTGGAAGATTTTCCTTCCAGGAAGGGAACATGGGCGTGTGTCTCGGTATATTCCTCGGTGACGCCGAGGTAGAATATATGCGGATAGAGGACAAAACCTTCCTCCGGGATCTCGAAATATTCGATTTCGTTGTGCTTTTTGGCATCAAGGATATGCTCGCGGTAGGTTGCCAGCCACTTCCCGAGGTGGATGTCATAGGAATTGCTGCCGAGGCAGGACCTGTCATAGGGGACGATCCTGATGGTACCTTTTTCTATTTCCTGAAGGATGCGAGTATCGGATAGGATCATGTTGAAATTTGGTTAAGTTTGTGAATTGGCAAACATGGCCGCCGGGTATTTTGCGAATATGGGACTATAATCTTACAAATGCCGCTGTTTTATCAACATAATATCAACCGGGACACAAAATTAGGGATTTGGCGCATCGAAGAACCGGAATCTTTTTTCCTGGAAAGGGTGCCTTTAAAGCAGGAGGTATCGCATCCTTTCAAGCGACGTCAGCACCTGGCGGGCCGGTATTTGCTGTCTTATCTATTTCCTGATTTTCCGGTGGAAGAGATTCGCATTGCCGATACGCGACAACCTTTTCTTGCCGGCCACCCCTATCATTTCTCCATCTCGCATTGCGGATCTTATGCTGCCGCTGTTGTCAGCACCAGCAATCGGGTGGGGGTCGATATCGAACTGATCACGCCCCGGATCAATCGGGTGGCAGAGAAATTTCTGAACGAGGATGAGATGCATTTTTTTAATGAGGATTACGTGCATTTCCTCGAGCAATGGGGGATGACAGGCCGGATGCAGCAGGAATTCCTGACCCTGATCTGGAGCGCCAAAGAGGCTCTCTTCAAGTGGTACGGGCTTGGGGAACTGGATTTCAAACGGCATATGCAACTGACCGGTAATATCCGCATCGATGGAGACTGGATCAAACTGCCTTTTGTTTTCGAAAAAGACGACATTATTCTTTTAGACCTGGATGCCAGGATCTTCGACGAGCAGGCATTGGCGTTGGCCTGGGTTTTGACATAGTTTTTTAGTCTTATCACGTTAGTAAATAAACGTAAATAGTGAAAGATGACAGGGAAACCCCACTATTTTTCGGAAAATTTACCTAATGAAAAACCTAGCAACCCTTGCCGTTCTGGTATCCCTTTGTTTTGCCGCATGCGGCCCTACTATTTACAAATCCCCTGATTTTGCAGATGTTCGCGCCCGTCATAAGACGGTAGCCATTCTTCCGGCAGACGTCACTATTAAGTTACGTCCTAACGAAGCGAAAAAAATGACTGCGGACCAGGTAGAAGATTTGACTGAGAAGACCGGATTCAATATCCAGGATAAAATGTATGGATGGCTCCTCCGGAAGTCCGAGAAGTACCATTATACGGTGACCTTTCAGGATGTTACGAGGACGAATGCCCTGCTGAAGCAGGCGAATATCCGGTATCAGGACCTGAAGTCGACCGACAGGACAGCCCTGGCCAAAATACTGGGCGTAGATGCCGTCATTCAGGACAACCTGCGGATGGAAAAGCCGATGTCTGACGGTGCTGCGGTAGCCGTAGGCATACTGGTAGGAGCCTGGGGATCTACCAATAAAGTAGAGACCACCATCAATATTCACGATGGCAAGTCCGGCGGCCTCATGTGGAAGTATGATTATGAAGCTTCGGGAAGTGTAGGGTCTTCTTCCGAAAAATTAGTAGATGACCTGATGAGCAATGCATCGAGGAAATTCCCGTACAGAAGTTAACACATCAAGCTGAACGATCTTCAGGACCCTCTTTTGGAGGGTCCTTTTTTTTCTATTATTCCGTCAGCAGGTCATCTGCGCCATCCTCCAGCAAATCGATGTCTATCGCATCCTTGCCGGCAATGCCTTCAATGGAGCCCCGGATATGGGCGGCATTGAGCAATACTTTTTCCAGTTGCTTTTCCCGGGCCTTCCAGAGGCGCTCCATCGTGTCCCTTTCCCGCTGAATGGATTGCTTCATGGACAAAAAACCTTCCCGGATGGCCTTCCATTGCTCGCCAAATTCAGTGCTGGTCAGATAGTCGTACAGCAGGTGCATCTTGTCGCCCTTGTTGGCTTGCGATTTGGCTGCGTGGGATACGCGAATAATGCCGTCGCGCAGCACATGGGAAAGGGCTTTCACCTCTGCGAACGAGCAGACCCAGACGCCATTCTTTTCCCCAAAATGATCCATGTCCTTAGGCATCGCATGGGTGACAATGACTGCCACCATTGCGCCCTGGCTGCGCATATCGGCTTTCAGTTTTTCGACCCACTCGGGAGAGAAAGTCTGCGTGCGTTTGCTTTCATAGATGATTTTGCCGCACTCCTGGCCATGTGTATTGCGAACGGTCTGAATACAATCGGCGCCTCTTATGCCTTTTCCTACTTCGCTGATCTCGTCGAAGGGGAAGGTGGCGCGCAGCAGTTCTTCCAATGCGAGTTCCTGCACTTCACCCTGCAACTGCATGGAACCTTGTTCCGCCTTACGTTTCATCTCTTCTGCCCGGCGTTCCATTTCAATGGCAAGCTTCTTCTGGTCTTCCAACTGTTTCTCCAGTTCTTTGAGGCGCATCTGAAACTCTGTTTCTTTTGCGGCGACTTTTTGTCCTTCCAGGTGCCGGATCTCTTCCGACAGCTTTCCCCGCTCTTCCTGCAGGAGTCGTTGGACGGACAATTGCAGTTCCTCTTCCCTGGTTTTTAATTCCTGTTCTTTTTTCAGGAATTCGAGCTCGCGCTGGCGGGAAGTACGCAATTTTTCTTCGCTTTCCTTGTGGGCGTCTTCCAGCAGGCGGAGTTTATGTTCGAAGTCGTTGCTGATCGATTTGCGCAGGGATTGCTCGGTCGTGGCCTGGATACGGCGGCGTTCTTCTTCGAGTTTGGTGGCGAACTGGGTTTCCTGTTGCTGGGATTGCTGAAGCCATTCTTTTTCCTTTCGGGCGAAGTCATCGTTCTTTTTTTGGAATTCCTTTTCCTTATCGCGGATGAAGCTTTGCATGCGATCGCGCAAGTCCTTTTTATATTCTTCGGAAACGGCCTCTTCCATAGGGAAGGAGTGGCCGCAGTTCGGGCATTTTATATCTGTTGGCATTGCCTGTATTTCTGCAAAAGTAAGCCGTTCTTTATTTAATCTTTGTAAATTCACTTATAAAGCACGTGTAAGAGTGTAAGACGCGCTTGCAAACCGCTTCGGTGTTAACTCAGCTAATAATGACTTTATGGATTCGTCATTGAATACATTACTATGGCAGCAGTTTGGGGCGACGATCGATATGCTGGAGAATGCGATTTCGGCTTGCCCCAATGAATTGTGGAATACAGAGTCGCAGTTTTGGTATAAGGCGTTTCACACGTTATATTGGTTAGATTACTATTTATCCGATACACCGAAAGAGAGCGACTATTTCCCGCCCGCCCCCTTTACGAAGTCCGAATTCGAAGATGTAATGCCGGAACGGGTCTATGATAAGGTGGAATTACTGGCCTATCTAAAGTTCTGTCGTGGGAAGTGCCACGATCTGCTGTCGGGGTCGACACCCGAAGAATTACTGACCAACCGGTTTGTCAGTGAGTATAAAGATCTTAGTATTCTTGAACTGTTATTCTACAATATGCGTCATGTGCAGCATCATACCGGGCAATTGAATTTATTGTTGCGGCAAGGCATGATCGTGCCACCTCATTGGGTGTCCCGCACGAAGGAAAGTTTATAGTCGAAGAAAGCGTATGGATGGGCATGATCCAGGAAGTTCATGCGATTCGATGCTCCTTCAGATATAACTGCGGTGTTTTTCCCGTGATCAGCCGGAAGTTTTTATGGAAGCAGGTGAAATTGTTGAAACCGCTCTCAAAACAAAGCTGTTTGATACTGATTCGGTTATCGAGCAGGAGTTTACAGGCGTGTCCGATGCGGATCTCCGTGACGAACTGAGTGTAGGTCTTGCCGGTGCGGGATTTGAAATAGCGGCAGAAGGAATTCGGCACCAGACCAACCACCGCGGCTACCTCGTCGAGGTAGATCTGCTGCGTAAAATGGCGGAAGGTATAGTCGTAGATGGCATTGATCCTGTCGTTTTCCGATTCAGAGAAATCGGGTTGGAAGCCGATGGAAGATAACATCTGCCAATTGTCCGATGAGGCAAACGCCGACAGGCATTCGATCAGCGAGATAATGCGTCCCACTCCTTCTGCACCGCGGACCTTTTCTATGAGTGCCGCGATCTTTTCTTCTTCCTTTGCGCTGACGAGGATGCCGCGCCGGGCCTTTTCCAACAGGCTGCGTATGGCCTTCGTTTCCGGCAGATCCAGGAAGGAGGGTCCCCAGAAATTTTCTGAAAAATGGATGACCGTGGAGTGGACGGGGCCGGGGGATGCCGGGGTAGGGTGAGAACCGGCAGGCACGGGAGCAGTACCGGCGGCGACGTCGTCGAACCGCCAGTAGTGGGGTAGGTTGGAGCCTACAAGGATAATGTCGCCCGGTTGAAAACGTTTGATATGATCGCCGACAAACTGGGTGCCGGTGCCCTGGTGGAAAAAAATCAGCTCAACCTCCGCATGGTAGTGCCAGCGATTATTGATAAAGGGATCCCGGTCTTCGCGGACGCTGAAAGAATGCGCCGGGATTTTCGGGACTTTTAATAATTGGGGCTTCATACGCGGCGTTTTTCCTGGCAATCGACTGCAGGCTGAAAGACTCTGGCCGTTCGAAAGATTGACCGTCCACAAAGGTATGAATTCGTCCGCTAATAGTCGACTTTGACGAGATAGTTATGGGTGTGGTATCCAAAAAATTCCGTGCTGGCTTCATGGCTCGTAATGATACTATTACGGAACCAGAAAATGTGATTGATATCGACGGGAGCCATTCTCGGGGCCTCTCCCCATTCCGGCAGTTTCCGTTCCAGTTGATAGGTTTCAGGGTCGATGACATAGCAGAAACTGCCGTAGGAGGCCACATGGGCCAGTTCGTTTCCGAAAGCCAGTATTTTGCCATCGCGGAGGCAATAGGAGAGTCCGCGCCCGATGTTGAAGAAGCATTCGTAGTATCTATCAAGGAAGAGTTGATGTACCAAATGATATTGCTTATCGTAGAAGGAGACGATCACACCTTCGCTGTCGAAGCGGGTGGCACCCGATGAACCGTTGCTGTAAGACGCACTATAGTTGTACCTGATTTCATTGAAAACAATCAGCTTGTCCTTCCAAAAAATGATGTTGTCGGGTTTGAGATTCTCCACCATCTTGAAATGTTTGGCTTTGACCAGATCGGGGTTATCCTTGAATTGTCGGAAATAATCTTTATTGAGCTCTGTTGACTCCTGCAACGGTATCTGGCCGGTGGCAAAATCGAAAACAAACAAAGAAAGGTGGCTTTTTCTGCCCCGTTTGGGCAAATGTGCCATGGAGAAACTAAGAAGATTATCATTTTCCGGATCCAACTGGCCACGAAAACTGTCATCCCAATCGAAATCCGTTTGGAAATAGTCCACGGGCGCCGCTAACTTTTTCAGCAGTTGGCCGTTCTTGTCGAATTTTTCGGCCACGAGCTGATCCGCGGCATACGATACGATGATCAACTGCCCTTTGCTATCAATAAAATTGTTGAAGAATTGACCGCCAACTGCGGCGCTGGACAATTGTTTAAGCGTCGGTTCCAACTGATCGGATAGAAATATAGCTGTAAGCGCTGTAGTGTTTTGTAATTTCTTGTTTTCCGATCCACCGATAGTCCTTCCCGGGTTGCCTTTATACTCGGAGATCCGAACCAGTAAACAGCCAAAATTTCCGTCTTTATCATTGCCAATGGAAAACTCCAGCTGGTTATTGGTTGGATTGGTATAAATTAGCTTATCCGAGATAATAGTTTTCGTTTTAGCATCTACGAGCACTGCGTGGACTTCCTTCCTTAGCTTATTTTCAAAGTTATCGGTATAAAAGCACAAGATATTCCCTTTCCATTTCCCCATACCGAAAGAACAACCTGGTATTGCAAGTTCCTTTTCCGCGGTGCCATCCTGTCTGACGAAGGCGATGCCGGATTTATCACTACCGTAAGCCAGATCTGCGATCCCCGTCGAATCGCTGGTATAAAGCGTATGTGCGATATCCCAGGGATATTCCTGGGGTTTATCTTTTTTCTGGCTAAAGGCATGCGTAATGGAGAGCAGTAAAAGAAGGATAACGGCGTTTTTCATATTTTGGATTTATAGCATATTTCTCGTGGATCGGACTGAGCACTAACGTCTGATCAAGGATAAAAATTATTCGGATAGGGGTTTTTTCTGATCGGCGCAATAAGGTTGGCATCAGGGAGATAGTTCACCTATTGCTCCCATTGCAATGCAAAGTACTCACAGCGTTCCGTGCCTGTATTTTCCAGCGCATGGGGATTACCCGAGGCGAGAAAGACGAGGTCGCCGCCGGTGGCAGGGTAGTGGTGTCCATTGATGTACATCTGCACGTGACCGGAGCGCATGAGGATGATCTCTTCGGCCCGGTGAATGTGCGGCAGATGGCTGACTTCGCCGGGATTGAGGGTAGTGGCGTGCATATCGATTTTGGTGAGCCAGGGGGTGGGTTGGCTGAAGATCTGGCGGCCTTCGCCCTTGGCGGTGTGCTGGACGGGGATGGCGGGCCAGTCGAGGAGGAAAGGGTAATGGCTGAGCGCCTGGTTAATACGGTTGCGGTCTGCGAGGGAGCGGGATCGGAAGCGAAAGAGATAAAAGATAGCTGTGGCTGTACCGTCGTTACGAGTGGAATAGCGTGCTCCGGCATTAAAAAGGGCGACACCGCCGGGGCCCAATCCTGTAATACTATCATAGCTGGAAACGATCATGTGACCTTCTTTTACGATGAGCAGTTCGTCAGAGCTGTCGGGAAGGGAGGAAGAGGCAAACGATTGGCCTTGGGTCATTGAGAAGGTACGGATATCTAATAAAGACAAATCGTGGGTGGCACCTTTGAGAACCTGCCCTTCGTCGCCGGGATAGGAGTGAACGCCGGAGAAGAGGGTGTCGGCAGATACTGCGGCAGCAAGCGTATCAGTGGCAATACCGGCCGATGCGTGGGCCGCACCATGGTGGCGGTGCGTGAATGGCAGGCCGGCGGCCGCGGCCAGGCCTAATGCTGCAACGGAAAGCAGGATGGATCTCATGATGGATAGGTTTAATGTTGTCGTCTGGCCAATGCAAGTCCGGCAGTAGTGATATAATATTTAGCGATCATGTTGGGCACTTCCCAGGCCGGCATATCATTGTTCTTCACATATTCAAGGAACTTCTGCGTCACGCGGGCGAAGTGGGATTCATGGCCTTCCTTATAGCTATCGGGGATGACGACTTCCCAACGGGTTCCTTCTTTCTTCAGGCTGATGCCGGGATATTTGGCCTGCAAGGACGTGAACGCGGTGGTCAGCGCTTGTTCGTAATCCTGGCTGGCGACTGCCGGTTCGATATACAAGGTAGAATGATATTGCTGTGCCGAGTCCTGCAGGATCAGCAGACTGGCCCTACTGCCCCGGATCATCGAGGTGTAAGTGTCGTCGGCCCCTGTGGGTGCCTTATAGGTCCAGGTAGCGGTGGTACGCACATACACGCCTTTGAGGCGGTAGTCAATTTCTCCGTCGGCATAGACTTTAAGGACAGTGTCCTGCGGGCGGGGGAGGGTAGTCGCGCCGGTCAGGGCTTTCTGAAGGAAACCCGGAAAGGTATCCAGTTTGGTGATCGTTTTAAATTGGGACAATGTCAGGTCAGTCGTCCAATGCCGGGCGTCATCCACCCGGATATCTTTGGTATAATCCAATGTCTGATCAGGGAAAGCCGCCCATTGCACCAGGTCCACGAGATGATTCATGACGTCGACGATGCCTTCGCCCTGCTGTGAGACATCGAAGAACCAGGCAGGCCGGGTCAGTGCGCTGCCGGAGACATATTTATACCACCGGTGGATACTGGAGGCGACGATGCCGGGATGGGCCGCACTGCCTTTCTCCTGCACGCCATAGATGGCCGGGATGGCCGCCAGTTCACGCTGCAGGATGCTGGTGATCTCATAACGTTCAGTCATGATATCATAAAGGATATGCCGATGGGCGGCAGCCGTATCGAAAGCCTGGCGCAGCAGCCCGAAGGCCGAATCGTCGATGACCATCGGCTTGTCGCCCAGCACATTGAATCCGGCTTGCAGCGACTGCATGATATAGGTCGTTTTTTCGCGGTTGTTGCCCGCCAGTATCACCGTATTGCCGGCCTTATCGGCGATCATTTTTTGCAGGTAGTCGGGACCGGTATACACATGCTCTACCCAGTGCGTCGGGTCTTTTGGCCGGGCATTGTAGGCATTGATCTTATCGAGATGAGATTGGACGTCCGGGCCTGCTGGTGCATAGACAGATACAACGGAATCGATATCGGCATACATCGATTTCTGCACGAGGGCAGCATGAAAATGGCCGGGATCGAGGGTGATCAGCCGTACAGGCTTCGCGACGGAATTGGAATCGACGGGGGCGGCGGTGGAGTCACCGGAATGGCTGGCGCCGGAACCCTGGCAGGACAGCAGCAGGATGCAAGCGAGAAACGATGCGGCGGCGGAGAACCGGTAGTTCAGTGTCATATGTGCGCAAAATTATACCACAAGATACGGAGCCCGCTGCGGACGCGATAACATTCTGTTGGCCTCGTCGTCGTTTTTGAATTTTTCGGCAGCCGGGTCCCAATATACTTTCCTGTTCAGTTTCATAGCTATGTGGTGGATCAGGCAGGCCGAGCAGGCCCAGTGAGCGATTTCGGCATTGGTGATCGGGGCTTTGCGGGATGCGATGCAGTCCAGCCAGTTGCCATGCTGATCATCGCTGACATACAAATGAATTTCGTTCGGGCCGATCTCCGACCGGATAATGGCGGGGTCGCTGGCGTCCAGCGGTTTGACGCCCTGGGCATCCGGTACGGGATCGCTGGCCGTTACCCGGTAATCACCGCGGGTGACAAAGATCCAGCCCTTCGTGCCTTCGAATTTAATTCCATTCGGGAGTTCGTTGCTGACAACCATCTTTACGCCATTGGCATACATCGCCTCGGTTCGGAAGATGCCATGCACATCCCACAGTCCTTTCGTGGGAAAATCGGCATGACCCCAAACTTCCACAGGGCCGGTATATTCCGTGTCCATGCCCCAGTGGGCCGAATCGATATGATGGGCGCCCCAGCCGGTGATCATGCCTGCACCGAACTGCTCGCAACGCAACCAGCCCGGCCGGTCGAAACCAACCTGGGGATGCACTCTTTTTTCTGTATAGTATACGAGTGGCGTAGAGCCCAGCCAGGCATCATAGTTGAGGTTGGTTGGGACGGGCATTTGGGGCTCTACATCGCCGGAGGGGTCGCCGGGCAGCCCTACATAGACCGTCTTCAATTCGCCGATGCGTCCGTTGCGGACGAGTTCTGCTGCATAACGGAATTGGGAGGAAGACCGCTGCTGACTGCCGATCTGGAAGATCCGACCGGATGCTTTCACTGTATCGGCCATGATCCGTCCTTCGGCAATGGTGAGACTGGCAGGTTTTTGCAGGTAGACGTCCTTGCCTGCCCTGACGGCATGCATGGCGGTCAGCGCATGCCAGTGATCCGGCGTGCTGATGACCACTGCATCGATATCCTTGTTGAGCAGCAATTCCTGGTGATCGTGGTAACCCTGTACCCCGTCATAGGGCTTGCCGTTCTTCTTCGTGTAATAATCGTTGATCAGCGTTTTTGCGGCTTCCACGCGGTTAGAGTCGAGATCGCAGACGGCGATGATGCGTGCCTGATCATATTTCCAGATGCCCGGCAGGTCATGGATGCGCGAGATGCGGCCGGTGCCGATGGCGCCGACATTGATGCGGTTGCTGGGGGCATATTTGCCGAAAACGCTCGCCGGAACGATTGCAGGGAATATGGCTGCAGCCAGGCCGGCTTTGACGCCCGAGGCAATGAATTTCCGGCGGGAAAGCGTGGATGACCGGCGAGCAGTGGAAGGAGTGGATGTTTTTTTCATATAAGGAAGTGTTTAATGAGTGATAGTGACTTTGGCGGGGGTGGCAAAATACTCCCATGCGCTCTCAGCCTTATCCTTGCTGAAATGCCCATTGAAGACGACCCAGCGATAGCGGAGTACATAGTTATGTCCCGGTATCAGCGGCCAGTCGATGTCTTTAGTCGGCGAAAAATTAGCGTACATATCCCCGCGGCCGTTCGAATTGTCCGGCCAGACCCGCAGCGGTTCGGGATAGTTATAGTTACCGGGATAGGATATCATTTCCGCCCCCGCATAATCGCCACCGACGGCACCCTGTACGATACACCATCGGGCTTTTGAGCCATCGGCCGTCTTGCGGGTCTTGCCTTCCGAGGTCAGCACCTCGCTGTTGTCCTTGTTCCAATCGGCCGTGGCGCGCCATCCTACGCCGCCATAGCGATAGGCCAGTAGCCTTACCGGGTTAGGTGTAGCGCAGTTTAGTTGTATTGTCAGGTCAAAGAAATAATAATCTTTACTGTCCGGCGACCGGTACACCCTTACCGTCTGTATTTCATTCATGGCGACTTCCTCGCCTCCTCCTTTTTGGAAGGCCACATGTTCCTGCAAGGCCGCATACTGTGCGAAGACAGGACCGCTGACAATCGAGGCAAAGCGGGAGAAGCGCACGGTGCCCTTCCTGTCCTTCAGGTTCCAGAAATCGACCGTATCGCCCTTATACAATACGTGTGTCCACGGGTCCCAAACGCCATAGTGATGATAATGGTCCGGCGCCTGGATGCGGGTGAGTATCTGGCCGTGGGGGGACCAGAGGGGGTGGATAAATCCGCTTCTTTTATAGGCAGTATCGATACCTGCCGGGGGATAGATAGTCTTATAGACATATTCCAGCAGGTGTTGGTCGCCGTTTGAAATCGTCAACTCGCCGTTGTCGGCGACGGCGCGGATCGAATCGTCCGGGTCAGCATAGCTGCCCGAGGGTCGTTGGATCAGTTCGTAGCTGACCTTTTTGCCCGACTGCGGGGCGACCATCCAATGCAGGGTACGGCGGCCGTCCTGGTCGATCTGGAAAGGGACCGGCAGCTTCTGGCCACCGCTCTGAATCTGTAGCAATGCCAATGCAGAATCCGGGAGGAAGGTGATGGCATCGAGATCGATTTCGGCCGGCATGGCGATCCCATTCATGGGTCGGGAAATATCGACTTCCAGGGTGGCGATCCACCGGGCGGCTGCCGGGTTGATCAATTGAGACCAGCCATGGCTGGCGGCGAAGGATAGCAGGCAAAGCAATAGGTAGCGGCGCATAGCATATCGGTTTATGGTAGTGTGATTGATTGTTTTATGGTAGGGTGATCAATTGTTTTACGACATCGGAAGTGCCGGGCCGCGGGCTGTCGGGCTGATCGCCACCGGCGGCAATCGCATACTGTCCGGGCAAATGCACCCGCTGCATTTTATCGTCGATGATAGTGAAGGCATCCGGGGCTACGGAAAAATGGAGGGTTCGTTCCTCGCCGGGTTGGAGGTGGATACGGCGGAAGGCACACAGTGAGCGGATCGGCACAGGTACACGGGCATCGAGAGCAGAGATATAGACCTGGGTGACTTCGTCACCTTCCACGGGCCCGGTGTTCTTTACCTGTACTGTAAGCCGAAGGCTGTCCGTGGGATTGGACGGATTGGGATTGTCGATGCGGAGGCTGTCATAGTGGAAAGTGCTATAGCTTAATCCGTAGCCAAAGGGATAGAGGACTTTGCCTTTAAAGTAGCGATAAGTTCTTCCCGCCATGGCATAGTCACCGAAGGCCGGCAGATCTTTTAGCGATTGATAGAAGGTGACCGGCAGGCGGCCTGCGGGGTTATAATACCCGAACAGTACGTCCGCGATGGCCTGGCCGCCTGCCTGCCCGGGATACCAGGCCTCTACAATGGCAGGCAGGTGCTGGTCCTCCCAGTTGATGGATAATGCGCTGCCGTTCAGCAGCACCAGCACGACGGGTTTTCCCGTTGCGGCTATCGCCCGGATCAGATCTTCCTGCACTTTCGGCAGGTCCAGGCTGGTGCGGTCTCCGCCTTTGAACCCGGCGATGTCGACGTCCATTTCTTCTCCTTCGAGCCGTGCAGACAATCCCATGCACATGACGACGGCGTCAGCCTGCCGTGCTGCCGCCAGGGCGGCTGCTTTCAATTGGCCGGCCGTGCTGGCCTGCTGTATCGACCACACCAGCTGCACGCGTGCGTCACCGTAAGACTCGCCGGCTTCTACCCGTAACCGGTACTTTTTTCCTGCCCGTAAAGGAAGCGCAACGGATTTTCTCAGCCGGGGGTCGTTGAATTCGTCGCGAAAATGATAGCTGGTGTTGGCGATAAGGCTGTCATCGAGATACAGATTGACCTTACAGGTGGTAATGATGCCCAGTTGATAGAGGCCCGACTTGTCCGGGGTGATATCCCCATTCCATTTGACGCCGAAGTTATCATCATCCATGTCTTTCCGCGGGGCTCCGTCTCCCCAGTTATCATCCAGCACGGTGTCCACTGCGGTGAAGAGCACGTGGCTTTTAAAGTCTTTATCGGAATAATAGTCAGCATTGAGTCCCGGAATACCATTGTGGGAGAGGGCTGTAGCAGGGATGGGGGAAAAGGCAGCCAACCCTTCGGCCAGTTCGCAGCCTTTGGCATACAATATCTTTGTGCCGGCGCCCAATTTTTCCCGGATACCTTCGAGAGGGGTGATAGCTTTCGACGGCAGGCCATTGTAATTGCCCAGCAGCATAGTTGGTTCGTCGGCGTTGGGTCCGATGACGGCCAGTGTTCCGAGGTCCTTCTTCAGCGGCAGCAGCTGGCGATCGTTCTTCAGCAGCACGATGGATTTGCGGGCGGATTCGAGGGCAAGCGCCTTGTGTTCTTTGCTGTCTACTACCGAGTAGGGAATGGCGGCGTACTTCACCCGTTCTGCCGGGTCGAACATGCCGAGTTTGAAACGTGCGGTGAACAGGCGTTTGACGGCTACGTCGATCTCCTTTTCAGTGATGATATGATTGGCTACGGCTGTGGTAAGGTGAGTGAAGGTGGTGGCGCATTCCAGGTCGCAGCCGGCTTTGACCGCCAGGGCGCCGGCCTCTTCAGGCGTAGGAACGATCTTATGGTGCTGATAAATATCATCGATGGCGCCGCAGTCGGATACGACGTATCCCTGAAATCCCCATTCTTTGCGGAGAATGGTCGTCAGCAGACGGCTGCTGCCGCAGCAGGCTTCACCGTGCAGGCGGTTGTAGGCACACATGACGGAATACGCTTTGCCTTCTTTGACGCCCATCTCAAATTGAGGCAGGTAGGTTTCGCGGAAGTCCCGTTCGTCAATCTGAGCGTCGAAGAAATGGCGTTCCGGCTCGGGGCCGCTGTGGACGGCAAAATGCTTGACCGTCGCGATCGTCTTGTAATAGTGAGGGTCGTCGCCCTGCAAGCCTTTGATGAACTGGACGGCGAGGCGACCGGTCAGCCAGGGATCTTCACCGTACGTCTCCTGTCCACGTCCCCAGCGGGGATCGCGGAAGATATTGATATTGGGTGACCAGAAGGTCAACCCTTCGTAGATCAGTCTCTTACCTTTTCGGGCGAAATCATGATGTTTCGCCCGGGCTTCGTCGGAGATGGCTGTGGCCATGCGGAACTGCATGTCTTCATCCCATGCGGCGCCCAGGCCGATGGCTTGGGGGAATACCGTCGCGAGTCCGGCCCTGGCGACACCGTGCAGGCATTCGTTCCACCAGTTGTATTCGGGGATACCCAGGCGGGGAATGGCAGGGGCGGCATTCATCATCTGGCCGATCTTTTCCTCCAGCGTCATGCGGCTGACCAGATCATCGACACGTTGATCGACGGGAAGGTCGGGATTCATGAACGGCATGCCGGCGATGGAGTCTTGGGCGTTTGCCGGTGATGTGTTCCGGTGACAGGAATTGTTGAAGAAAAGGATAGATAAAAGGGTGATGAGCAGGAATAACTGTTTCATGATGGGAGCAATGGGTGATGAATGGCACCCGAATGTAAAGTTATTCTCTGAAAATGTAACCGATTACATTTATAATTCTTTTCTTAGTAAGGAGGGGTAATTCTAGTAGAAGGGGGTATTTTATACATTTTTTTCATGCCATCTCCCATGAGCTGAATCGCCGATTTTCTCGGGAGGAGTCGTTGCATTAAAAAGGAGACCCATTTATTACCGGTTCCGCTGACGAAAGAAGGTGTCGTCCCGATCCTCTTCAGGCATTCTTCCACTACCTGTTCGGGTAATTGGGGCTTGGGTTCCAGCCAGCTGGCTTTTCCCGGCAGGGTGTTGAGGTAGTTAGGGGTTGCCGTTGCTCCTGCACAGCAGGCGATGATATCGATGCCCAATGGCTTCCATTCATACCATAGCCCTTCTGCCAGCACGCGGTTGAATGCTTTCGTGGCGGCATAGGTCGCGAGGTAGCCCGAACCCTGGAATCCTGCGATCGATGACATGAGTACAATGCCGCCCCGTTTACGCTTCACCATTTTGCTGCCGAACTCATGCAGCATGGCCAGCGGGGTCGTCGTATTCACCGCGGCAATACCGAGGTGGGTGGATATGCCCGTGGCGAGGTAGGGGCCTATATAGGATTGGGCGGCATTGTATACCATGAATCCGATCTCGCGATCACCGATAGCTTGTACAATCTGCTGTGTGGCACTCGGTGCAGCCAGGTCGCAGGCGACCGGCCACACATTTACGCCGTATTCTTGTGCGATCCGGTGGGCTGTGGCCTCCAGTTGTGCCGTGCGTCTTGCAATGAGGACCAGGTCCAGGCCGCGTGCGGCAAGGGCGTGGGCATAAGCCGCACCCATACCTTCCGAAGCGCCCGCCACCAGTGCGGTCGGCCCGTATTTCTCTTTGAATGACATAATCCTGCTCATGATGGAAGATGAAAGTATGCCTTGCTTTCGATAAATTTGCAGTAACAAATGAAAAAGATTTTTTTTGCCGCGGCGCTATTCACTGCGGCTCATTCGATAGCCCAGAGCGATAACCATCTGCAGGCCGATTCAGTCCTGCACATTTGGGAAACCCAGGAAAAAGACGGGAGGATGCAGATATTGAAATCGGGAGAAACGTATTACGGCAAGATGATCTACGGCAAAGATCTTCTTGAGGCCGACGGTGTCACTTATAAGAAGGATATCCATAACCCGGATACGGCGCTCCGGTCGAGGTCCCTCAAGGACTTTACACTCATCAGCGGACTGGTCTATAAGGACGGTAAATGGACTAATGGCAAACTATATTACTACCAGGATGGCAATTTCTATGACGTTAACCTGGAGGTCAAAGACGGTGTCCTGTCGATGCGGGTATACAGGGGAATACCGATGTTGGGGAAGACAGTTAAATGGAACCTGGTCGAATGAGTAAGAACACAAGACCCTCTTCGCCCACCGCCCCACTGACCTTTAAAGAAAGGATCACGGCCCTCCGTAATCTTCCCCGGTTCTTTCGGTTGGTATGGCAGACCAGTCCCGGTATTATGCTGGCCAATTTCCTGCTGAGGATCGCCCGATCCGCCATCCCTGTCAGCATTCTTTACATAGGCAAGTTGATTATCGACCAGGTCGTGCTGTTGCTGTCCGGCAGTGCGAATGGCGCCGGGGTGCATGGCATGGGTCGTACCGGTATCCACCACACCTGGCTGAGCGCAGTGCCCGGGCCGGGCGGCATACATCATTTATGGCTGCTCGTGGGACTGGAGTTTGGTCTGGCTATTATTTCAGACGCTTTGATGAGGTCTATCACTTTGATGGATAGCTTATTGGGTGACAAGTTCTCTAATTTTACTTCAATCAGGATCATGCAGCATGCCGCGACATTGGATTTGGATCAATTTGAAGATTCTACCTTCTACGACAAGCTGGAACGGGCGAGACAGCAGACGGTTGGGCGGACGGCGTTATTGTCCATGGTGATGGGGCAGGTACAGGATCTGATCAGTATGGCCTTTCTGGCGGCGGCGCTGGTCGCTTTCAACCCCTGGCTGATCCTTTTGTTGCTGGTAGCCGTCATTCCCGCATTCCTGGGGGAGTCGTATTTTAATGACCGGAGCTATGCACTGATGAGAGCGCAGACTGAGGGGCGCCGGGAGTTAGATTATCTCCGTTACCTGGGGGCCAGCGATGAAACGGCCAAGGAGGTAAAGTTATTCGGGTTGTCCGGTTTTTTGATCGACAGGTTTCGGAGTTTATCGGATAAATTTTACCGGGATGGCCGGGCGCTGTCTATCAAAAGGTCTACCTGGGGGACGCTGTTCTCTTTACTGGGCAGTGTAGGTTATTATATCGCGTATGTCGTCATCATCTTACATGCTATACAGGGTCGTTTATCCATCGGTGACCTGACCTTTCTCGCCGGTTCGTTCCGGCAGCTGCGGGGCCTGCTGGAAGGAATACTGAACCGATTCACGAGCGTCTCACAGGGGGCCATCTATCTGAAGGATCTTTTTGAATTTTTCGAGATCGGGCCGCGGATACAGCCGGTCGCTCACCCCCGGCCACTCCCTCAGCCAATCAGGGAGGGTTTTGTTTTTGAGGATGTGGGTTTTCGTTATCAGCATTCGGAACGGTGGGCAAATCGTCACCTGAGTTTCACACTCCGGGTAGGAGAAAAGCTGGCGCTGGTGGGAGAGAACGGCGCCGGGAAGACCACGCTGATCAAATTGCTGACCCGGCTATACGATCCCACTGAAGGGCGTATCCTGTTAGACGGGGTAGATCTGCGGGAATACGATGCCGCCGAATTGCGAAGCCAGGTCGGTGTTATCTTCCAGGACTTTCTGCGTTATCAGATGACCATGGCGCAGAATATCGCCGTTGGTAATATCGACCACAAGGAAGACAGGGGGCTGATCGAAGCGTCTGCGCAGCAGAGTCTGGCCGCCGCGCTGGCAGAGAAATTACCCGGCCGTTATGACCAGGAGCTGGGCCGGCGGTTTCGTCATGGGGTAGAGCTATCCGGCGGCGAATGGCAAAAGGTGGCGCTGGCCAGGGCGTACATGCGTGATGCGCAGTTACTCATTCTGGACGAACCTACTGCGGCACTCGATGCACGGGCCGAGTATGAAGTCTTTCAGCGCTTCGCCGAACTGACGAAGGGACGGACGGCGGTGCTGATCTCTCACCGCTTCTCTACTGTGCGCATGGCGGACCGCATATTGGTTTTGGAGAAGGGGGAGATGCTGGAGATTGGGAGTCATGAGGAGTTGCTGGCGCAAGGCGGGAGGTATGCGGAGTTGTTTCATTTACAGGCCAGGGGGTATAGGTAATTCGAGTCTACGGCATGGGCGGGCGGCTCCTTCAACTTTGCTTCAAAATCATTGCCGAAAATAGCAGGCTGAAAACGAGCTATTTTTGTAATTATGAAGGTTCTCATCATCGAAGACAACCAGGAGCTGGCCCGGAATATCCGCGACTTTCTCGCCCGCGAGGGGTATATATGCGAATCCTGCGACACGCTGGAGGCAGCGAAGGAGAAACTCGGCCTGTTCCAGTATGATTGTATCCTGCTGGATATCGGGTTGCCCGACGGCAATGGGATCAGCCTCCTGAACCTCATCCGGAGCGAATACAAGGATAGCAATGTCCTCATCATTTCCGCGAAAAACTCATTGGATGACAAGATCATCGGCCTGGAAAAGGGCGCCGACGATTATATCACCAAGCCCTTCCACCTGGCGGAGCTGCATGCGCGTATCCGGGCCGTTTACCGCCGTAAGAACCTGGGCGGGACGAGCATTGTCGCCTTCAACGAGATCAGCCTCAACACCGATACTTTTGAAGTCCATGTAGGGGACCATCTGTTAGACACCACACCCAAGGAATTCGACCTCCTGCTCTATTTCATCGTCAATAAGAACCGCGTCCTGTCACGCCAGGCCATTGCCGCCCACCTGTGGGGGGATTACACGGATAATTTGGCTAACTTCGACTTCGTATACCAGCACGTCAAGAACCTGCGCCGGAAGATCAGTGCAGCGGGTGGTGTTGACTATATCAGCACGGTTTACGGGCTGGGATACAAGTTCAATTCGCACAAACCGGAGTAGGTGGCGGGGGCCGATGGAGAATAGCATATGAAGCTCACAACCAAGTTCACACTATGGTATTTCGGGATCATGCTGGTCGTATTACTGATCGGCGGCTACATCGTGTACTATGAAATTCAGGACAAGATCAGCAGGGTGGAAGTGGTGAGGCATCAGCGGCTGAACGATCTGATCGCCGAGCAGGTCCGGATAGGAGGCGATTATTCCAATCATCCTACCCGGAAGCGGGCGACCGTCGCGCCTATCCCGGCCGACTCTGTACCTAAAGGGGTCTCCACTTATTATACACGTGGGATCGACTGGAACCCTGAGTTTCAAACGAATGAATACCGGTTACTGGTCACTAATTTTTACCTCATCAAGGGGCAGTGGTACCGGATAACGACCTATTCGTTCATTCCATCTTTTTACCAGCTCTTGCCCGGCGTGGTCGATTCTTTCAAATGGATACTACTGCTGCTGCTGATCCTCGTCATTGTTTCGGCGGGGCTCATTTCCAAGTATATCCTGGCGCCTTTCAAGCGTACGCTGCGGGTGATCCAGTCCTTCGATCTGAAACAAAAGGGGGCTATGCGGCTGCCGGTGACCCGGACCTCCGAATTCCTCGAACTGAATCAATTCCTGGAGAAGATGACCGATAAAGCCCGTGAGGACTATCAGTCGCTGAAAGAGTTTACTGAGAATGCCTCGCACGAGCTGCAGACGCCAACCGCCATTATCCGCGGCAAATTAGACCTGCTCATGGAATCCGATATCCGGGACGAGCAGGCCATCCTTATTGCGGAAACGCAAAACGCTCTTGAGCGGCTATCGCGGATCCACAGTTCGCTGACCCTGCTGACGAAACTCGAGAACCACGAATATGAGGCTGATACAACGGTCTGTATCAGTCAGCTGACTCGTGAGACGCTGAATTCCTTTGAAGAGCTGATCCAGCTAAAATCACTGACGCTGACGACGACGATAACGGAAAAAGTAAATGTACCGCTGCATCCTTCGCTGGCCGATCTGCTGCTGACCAACCTGATCGGTAATGCCATCAGGCATAATGAAGCGCCGGCGGCTTTCGAAGGAGACGCGAAGGGGGTGAGCGAGGTGGAAGGACAGGACTGGGAAAAAGGAGAGCCCGGCTTTAGCGGCGGTCTTATCCAGGTCAGCCTGACCCGGGAGGGCCTGGTCGTCGTCAACACAGGCCGGCAACCACAGGTGCCAACAATAGAATTATTTGAGCGGTTCAAAAAAGGGAATTCCGGCAGCGACTCGATTGGCATCGGCCTGGCTATCGTGCGCCAGATCTGCGATTTAAGTCACTTTACCATCGATTACCAATACCATGCTGGATTCCATTGTCTTGCTGTCGGATTCAGCCCCCGCGTGGTGGCTTCAAAATTGCTTCAAAATCTTTCGCTCCCTTTACAGGACAGGATAAAGTCCGGTTGGCCGAAGGCCAATTGATAAACTACCCACGTTGCAGCCATAAGATAGTCTATCGGCATGTCCGGCATTTTCGGATATAAAAAACGTCCGGACAACAGCATTTTAGCAGAAAGAAAAAACAGTTCTTTTACCATGTCAAAACAGTTACGAACCGGTCTGTCTTCGGGCCTTTTGGGAATCCTACTGCTCAGTATACCGTCGGCCAGGGCCATCGCCCAGGCGCTGACCCTCAGGCAGGCAGTGCAAACTGCCCTGACCAATTATGGCACAATCCGCGCCAAAGCGTATTATGTCAAAGCAGCCCAGCAGAATGTACAGCTGGCCAAGTCGCAATATCTTCCGGATGTCAGTTTAGCCGCCCAGCAGGTATATGGCACTGCCAACTCCAATTATGGGCCTTTGGCCGGGTATAAGGTGGCGCCGGTAGCCAGTAGCGGTCCGGTGTTTGCGACGCAGAACTGGAACGCGGCGTTCGGCGCGCTTTACTGGACCAATATTAACTGGGACTTCTTCCAGTTCGGCAAGTACAAAGAATTGACCAGGGCGGCCGAATCCATGCTCAATCAAAACCAAAGTGATCTCGATCAGGAACGTTTTGAGCAAAGCGTACGGGTCTCAGGCGCTTATCTTCAACTGCTGGCTGCCCAAAAGCTGATCATTTCCCAGAAAAAAAATCTTGACCGGGCTTTGGCTTTCGACACCGTCGTGACGGCACGTGCCAGGAGCGGGCTTAATCCCGGCGTCGACTCTTCTCTCTCCCATGCGGAAGTCTCCGCTGCGAGGATCGCGCTGACCAATTCCATCGAGGCTGAGCAGGAATATGCCAATCAACTGGCGCAGCAAATGCAGGTGCGGCCGCCGGATTCGAATAATTATACGCTGGATTCCGCCTTTGTTACCAACGTCCCATCATCATTGGCCAGTCCGGCCGCCCAGCCGTTGAATGCCCATCCTTTGCTGAAATTCTACGAAGAACGTGTCGCAGTCAGCAATCAACAGGCGAGATATCTGCGGACGCTTGCCTATCCTACCTTTTCGTTGCTCGGGGTATTCCAGGACCGGGGGACGGGATTCGATTACAACTACGGCACCAATGGCAGCGCCGGAAGCAATGCCAATGGCTATACCCCGAATTATTTCAAAGGTGTAGGCTTCGAGACAGCCAACTACCTGGTCGGCGTCGGTGTGTACTGGGATATAACCAGCCCGTTCAGGGTCCATCACCAGGTCGCGGCGCAGAATTTCACGACGGAAGGGTTGCGGGAAGAATATGGGGTGGTGGTCCAGGAACTGCAGGCCCAGGTGATCCTGGCCGAGACGAGGATCCGGAATGCGCTGGAGAACTACCGTGAGGCGCCGGTGCAGGTGAAGGCGGCTTCGGACGCCTATATCCAGAAAGAAACTTTATATAAGAATGGATTGGCGACGATCGTGGATGTGACGACAGCGGCTTTCATCCTCAACCAGGCTGAAACGCAAAGGGACGTCATCGACACCAACGTGTGGCAGGCCCTTTTGTACAAAGCTGCTTCCACCGGCGACTTCAATTTGTTTTTTAATGAATTTTAATTGAAATATCAGTCATGGGATTAATCAGAACAGCGCTCAGAAAACCTATCACTATCCTGGTGTTGGTGGCGGGTATCTTTTTCTTTGGTATCAGCGCCGTACGGAGTATCAAGATCGACATCTTCCCCAATCTGAATCTGCCGGTGATCTATATTTCGCATCCGTATGGCGGATTCACGCCCGACCAGATGGAGACGTATTTCGGCAAACAGTATGTTAACCTGTTATTGTATGTCAGCGGCGTCAAGCAGATCGAGTCGCGCAATATCCAGGGGCTGACGTTGATCAAACTGACGTTTTATGAAGGTACGAATATGGCACAGGCGGCGGCGGAAGTGGTCTCTTATGCCAATCGGGCCCAGGCGAGTTTCCCACCTGGTTCGCAACCGCCCTTTATCCTGCGTTTCGATGCCAGCACGCTGCCGGTCGGGCAGTTGGTGCTCAGCAGTCCCACCCGGAGTAATAACGAATTGCAGGATCTGGCCAACGTCTATGTCCGTGCCAACTTTAGCAGTGTTCCGGGGTTGGTGGCGCCAGCGCCTTTTGGCGGTAATGCCCGTACGGTGGTCATTAAGGCCGACCCCGATCTGCTGCGACAGCACAACCTGACCGTCGACCAGTTGGTCACTGCGCTGGATCTGAATAACCAGGCCACGCCATCCGGGACTGTGCGCATCGGCGATCTGAACTATTTTACGCCTACCAACTCGACGATCGCGACTGTTAAAGAATTCGAGGATATCCCCATTTTTTATAACGGGGTGCAGAACGTATACCTGAAGGATGTAGCCAGGGTGGAAGATGCCGCGGATATCACTGCAGGGTATGCGCTGATCAATGGTAAACGAAGCGTCTATCTTCCTGTCACCAAATCCTCCACGGCTTCGACATGGCAGGTCGTACAGGATCTGAAGAAGGCGTTACCCCGGTTTCAGTCGCAGCTGCCGGAGGACGTCAAGCTGTCGTATGAATTCGACCAGTCCGTCTATGTTATCAACGCCGTCAAGAACCTGCTGGAAGAAGGGGCTATCGGCGCCATCCTGACGGGGCTGATGGTGTTATTATTCCTCGGGGACGTAAGGGGTGCTACGATCGTGATCATTACGATCCCTGTCTGCGTCATTGCCGGTATTCTTTTCCTCAAATTAGCCGGGCAGACCATCAATATCATGACCCTCAGCGGCCTGTCGCTGGCCATCGGGATCCTGGTGGATGAATCGACCGTGACCATAGAAAATATTCACCAGCATCTCGATCTTGGGAAGCCAAAATCGCTGGCGATCTGGGATGCGTGTAGAGAAATCGCTTTCTCAAAGTTGCTGATCCTGTTTTGTATTTTGGCGGTATTCGCTCCCGCTTTTTCGATGAGCGGTATTCCCGGCGCGTTGTTCCTGCCGCTGGCGCTGGCCATCGGCTTTTGCATGGTCACTTCCTATATGATGGCGCAGACCTTCGTACCCGTGCTGGCCAACTGGATGATGAAGAAGCATAAGAAGGATGGGGATAAGGAATTCCAATCCGATGAGGAGGAATACAAGGCTTCCGGTCTGAACCCCGAAGATGAGGCGAACCTGGCGGAAGAAAAGCAGAAGCTGCTGGAAAAACAGGATTCGGCAGGAGGAGAAGGGAAAAAAGAAAAGAGATTCGATAAATTCCGCAAACGCTTTTTGCGTTTCACTGACAGGATGATGCCTTACCGTGCGGTGATCGTGATCGTCTATGCCATTGTAGGGCTGGGCGGCGCCTATCTTATCCTCTCCCATATCGGCCGGGATGTGTTGCCACATTCCAATGCGGGTCAGTTCCAGGTCAGGTTGAGGGGCCCTGACGGCACCCGTATCGAGCGGACCGAGCTCTACACATTGAAGGCCCTGCATATTCTGGATACGATGGTCGGCCATAGTAATGTGGAAGTGACCTCTGCCATGGTCGGCATGCATGGCAGCCAATTCTCCACCAACCCCATCTACCTATTCATGGCCGGGCCGCAGGAGGCTGTATTACAGGCCGCGCTGAAGGAAGATTTTAAAGTCAATATGGACGAGCTCGAAGAAGATTTTCGTCGCCATGTGAAGCAGGACATGCCCGAGTTGAAAGTGTCTTTCGAGCCCATCGAGCTGACCAGTAAGATCCTCAGCCAGGGGTCGCCGACCCCTATCGAGGTTGCCCTCAGCGGAAGGAATAAGAAACAGAATGAGGCTTATGCCGACAGTATTGTCGCCAAGCTGAAGCAGATCCCCTACATGCGGGACGTGCAGATCGACGAAGCCATTCATTATCCTGCTGTCGATATCAATATCGACCGCGTCCGGGCTGCGCAGCTGGGCGCCAACGCTAATGAGATCAACCGTTCGCTGATAGCGGCCACCTCTTCCTCGCGGTTTACGGACAAGCAGGTCTGGCAGGATCACACTTCCAACCTCTCCTATTTTGTGCAGGTGCAAGTACCGGAGAACGAGATGACCAGCATTCACGATATCGGTGAAACTTCCGTCATTCCTAACCAACAACTTCCAGTGCTGAACGATCTGGCATCATTGAAACGGGATACGGTATACGGAGAGGCCGATGACCTGGGTGCGGTGCCGGAATTATTCGTCACGGCTAACCTGCAAAAAAAGGATTTGGGCCATGCGACAACCGATGTGCAGAAAGCTGTTGCGAGTCTGGGCAAGCTGCCGCGCGGATTGCAGGTAGAGGTCAGGGGACTTTCGAATGTCCTGCTCGACACGCTGGACAGCCTGCAGGGTGGCCTGATCATCGCCATCATTGTGATCTATCTCATGCTGGCAGCCAACTTCCAGTCATTCAAGGTGGCGCTGGTGGCCATGTCTACCGTGCCGGCGGTATTGCTGGGATCGCTGGCCATACTGATGCTGACCGGCGCCACGTTGAACCTCCAGTCGTATATGGGCATGATCATGTCCGTCGGCGTATCTATTTCGAACTCCGTTCTGCTGGTGACCAATGCGGAGGAAGTACGGTTGATATCGGGGGATTCCATCAAGGCGGCGCATGAGGCGGCGGGTACGCGGCTTCGTCCCATCCTGATGACCAGTGTGGCGATGGTGGTGGGGATGATCCCCATGGCATCGGGTCTCGGTGAGGCTGGTGACCAGGCCGCACCGCTCGGTCGGGCAGTCATCGGCGGGCTGATCGCGAGTACCTTTGCCGCGCTGTTCATTCTGCCGGTGTTTTTTGCCTGGGTACAAAAGAAGACGAGTACTACGTCGCCTTCGCTGGATCCTGCCGATAAGGAAAGCACGCATTATATCCCATCGCTGTATGAGCACCAGGTCGACGAGAAAGACGCCAAAAAGAACAACGACGACCAACCAAAGAACAACAACGAACAAAAAAATGATGAACACAATGAAAAATAAACGCTCATCCATCGTCCTGCTCGCGGCTGCCCTGCTCATGCTGGGTGTGTTGAGCGGCTGTTCGTCCTCGGACGGGGAAGCCAAGAACAAAGACAGCCAGGGTAACGGCCAGTCCGACAGCAGCAACAAAAATCCGGGCGACCATAAGAATGATAGCGCAGGCGCCGGCCAGAAAGACAGCGCTGCGATAACGCCTGTCGTTGCACTGCAAAAGGGCAGGCTTTCAACGACCTTGTATGTCCCTGGCGAGCTGGAAGCCTTTTACCAGGTAGACCTGTATGCGAAAATCGCCAGCTTCGTTAAAAAATTATATGTGGATATCGGCTCCGAAGTGAGGGAAGGTCAGTTGCTGGCGACTATGGAGGCGCCCGAGATCCAAAGTCAGCTGGCGACCGCTTTGTCGAGGGAGAAGGCCCAGGAGGCTATTTATATTGCCGACAAGGCCAGCTATGACCGGGTGGTAGAGACCGCCAAGACGCCCGGCACGATCTCGCCGAACGATATCGATCAGGCCGACGCCAGGCAGAAGTCGGACTATGCGCAGCTGGAAGCGTTAAAGGCCGCATACAATGAAGTTGCCGAGACATTAAAATACCTGGAGATCCGGGCGCCGTTCGATGGGGTCATCAGCGCGAGGAATACCAACCCCGGCGCTTATGTCGGTCCTTCGGGTCAGGGACAGGCATTACCAATGTTCACCTTACAGCAGCAGAAGCATATGCGACTGGTTGTTTCGGTACCTGAGGCTTATACCGGGTTCCTGTATCAACAGAATGAAGTGAAGTTCACCGTAAAGGCTCTGCCTGATCAAAAGTTCACGGCAAAGGTGCGCAGGCTGGCCGGTGCGCTGGACAACCGGCTGCGGGCAGAAAGAGTGGAAATGGATGTGTACAGCAATGACAAGACGTTATTGCCAGGCATGGTGGCGGAAGTAAATTTGCCGTTGCCTTCCAGGGATAGTACTTTCGTCGTGCCTTCTTCGGCCGTCGTCAATGGGACGGAAAAGGTATTCGTCGTCCGGGTGACGCCCGATTCTACGGCGGAATGGGTATATATAAGGTTAGGTCGTTCGGAAGGCGGCAAGATAGAGGTCTACAGTGACAGCCTCCGGGAAGGCGATCTGCTGGTGCAAAAGGCCAGCGAAGAGACAAGGAATGGAATGCGTATCAATGCAGGCAAGCCGGTGCAGAGTGGTAAAGACCAGGGTGTCCAAGGCACGCCGAATAGCCAGGCCGGGCATTGAGCGATGAAAAATAAATGATAAAAGCCACCCCGATTGGGGACTTTGAGCCGCGGTGTTAAAGCCGCGGTTTTTTATTTAGCTTGTTGAGCAGGTTTATTTAGCCTGTTGCGCAGGGGCCTGACCGGTATTGGTACTGGTCAGTATGTCTCCGGCAGGAGGACGCGGCGTCCAGTAGTTGCCGGAGAGGATGATCAGACTTTGCATCTTGATGCTATTATCGTAATAGTCGAAGTCTTTTAGTTTGAAGCGTATAATATAATCCCAGCATTTATTCAACCAGTCCTGGTTGTCGGAGCTGGACATAGCGGCTACTGCAAAAGGACAGATGAAGCATAGTGCTTCGAAATAGCGATGGGGTAAATCTTCGCCAGAAAGGTTATATCCCGCGGAAATATTATCAGGGTTTCCCTTCGTGGTACCGCGGATCCAGCTATTGATCCTGGTCAGGAACGCAGCAGCCTGAGGATCGCCGGAAATCAGGTAATCCGTCGACACCCGCCAAGGCACGCGGCAGGCATTGAAGTTATATTGACCGTCATATTTGGACTCGAGATAATTAGCCTGTGCCGGCTCGGCGTAGAGGTTGGCGTCATCGTCTGACACGGGGCCGTCACCGTGAACCTGCTGGCCGAGACTATCCGAACCAGGGACTGCATTAAAGCCCCGACCGACCCCAACGCGGGTATGTTTGATGAAATCGGGTATCAGGCCCGCTTCCGGGCTGTAGGTATTTTGCAGGTAATGGAATATGCGGTAATTATTATTGATCACAGTGTCCCAGGTCGGGTCTCCGGTTGCCTCCCGGAAGGCGCGCAGATGATCGGGCATGAAATCGGATGAACGGGTATCATAAAAATCTTTGCTCCGTGGCGATTCATTATCGTCTTCCATCACAACATGCGTTACCGGGTTGATTTCCCGCTGACGAATGGCATCGATCATGGCCAGTGCTTCTTCCCGATAGGGTATATTGCTGTGATGGCCCCACTGTGCATCGGCCAGCAGCATGGAATAGGCAATATCCATGTCTCCATCTGTAGCCGTACCGCCGTCGATGCTAAGGCAATCTTTGTTTTGCATCCAGGCCATGAGGTGTGAACTACTCATAGCGGGATGAGATTTGTAAAAGCGATAGAGGCAATCGTAGGTCTCCTGGGCACTGGAGTCGAATCCAGCCATCAGTGCAACGATCACCATTCCATAACCTTGTCCTTCCGATACGCAGATATTCGTTCCCCTCGTTCCTTCGAACCAGACGTAACTTTCACCCTGTCTGCATCCCGGTTTAATATAATGCTTCTTCCATTGACGGTAGAAACTGCGGACGCTATCGTCCATTTCTTCCTGGCTGATATGGTTGGGCAGGATCGTACCGGCCGTATAATTGGGATGTTGAGGAAAAGCCCGGTAAGGAGAAGACAGATAGGCGGCGGCGGTGATAGCGGAAGTATGACTGACGGTCGAATTGTCGGGAGAACGAGCGATTTTGCCTTCAGGGCCTCTGGCTGCTGCGGGCGAATTCGGCAGGGTATCGGTCTGTTGCGCGAGGCAACGGGAAATGAAGGACAGGGGAAGAGCTATTAATAATACCACGAATTGTTTTACACTCCGCCGAACACTTTGCTTTACACTGTGCATATTCCTTTGTATATTTCGCAGTATTAATTTGTTTTTAATGTTTCTGCGAATGTTAAAATCAATTGTTTTATGGATTGGCTGTTGTTGCTGGACGACTTCGATAGCCCTTGCCGGTGATTATACCGGCGAAGAAGCGAGGGCAGCGTGGGCGCATTGGAAACATCAGCCACTTACAGAGAGCAATTTCCTTGCCATCTGTGATTTGCTGCAGGATATAGGGAAAAACAACCTCAATATCAGTTATGAGATTCTTTCTGAATATGTTCCGGCAGTACGGAAGACAGGCAACAAGGCCTGGACACATATTTTGTTGATGGGCTGGGCGAGGGCTAAGGAATCGCTGGCCTATTTTGCGGATGCCGAAACCCTTTACCGGCAAGCGCTGGACAATGCGGCAGGCGACAGCCGCCGTTTCGACGAGGTGATGGTGGGCATGTCGCTGATGTATGCGGAGTGGGGAAAGACCGATTCGCTGGATAAATATGTTTTTATGGGCAAGCGTTCAGCCGCCCGGGCGGGAGACATGGAAAACTTATCTTTTCTATACACTTTTGGCGCCATGGGGCATCTCTCGGATACTGCCGCCATGGGACAGAGCCTTATGGAGGCCACGCGGCTAGCCACTGGCCTTCCGGATAAGAACGCATTGTTCACGGCACGTTACAATTATGCCTCTATTTATTGCAGCTATGATCCGCAGCGGCAGGTGGCGATATTGGAATCATTGCTGGAACTGGCGAGAGATTCCACCTTGACCCACAAGCCGAAGCTCTATGAGCGCACCGATTTTTATTTCCGCAATGCGGCTCCCAGCATTTATGCTCAATTAGTGCAGGTCAATTTGCTGCTGGCGGACTATGACAACGCAGGAAAATTTGCCGAACTGTTGTATGATGCAGTGGTCAGGCCTAATCCCGCCGCTCCGCAGGCGCCTTATTTCAATTCTGAGCTGGCCATGATCAAAGCATACCAGGGCCAGTATGATTCGGCCCGGCAATACCTGCGCCAGAGCCGCGAGTTGTTCAGGGTGCCGGAAGAAAAAATTCCTTATGCCAGCTATTTTCTGGCAGCCGGCATGGTGGCCGAGCACGACGGGCAGGACGAACAGGCGCTGCGGAATTACGAGACTGCTTATAAGATGGGCAGTATGGAGGGGGTGCATCTGATGCCGTCTGAACTGTATTACGCGCATGAACTAATAAGGCTACACAGGCTGAATGAAGCCGAACGTGTGCTGGCTACGCTGCGTTCGGCTTTGCCCGCCAGGCTGTATACTGCTTATGGCTACTATTTTTATAAGCATCAAGCCGAGTTGCTGAAGGCCAAAGGCGATTATGCAGGATATGGGAAGGCTCTCGAACAATTCTATGCTATTAAAGATTCGTTGACCAGCCTGAATCATTACCGGGCGATCCAGGAAATCGAGGCCAAGGTCAGGCTGCGGGATAAAGAACAACAGATCATCCGGCTGAATGAGGAGAGTGAGGCCCGGATCCGGAACAGTCGCCGTGAGCGGCTATATTTCTCCGTGTTCCTGGGACTGAGCGGTTTGTTGGTCCTGCTGTTAATAGGCTATTCGCGAAACCTGTATGTACGGAGAAGGCAGACTTTGGACATTGCCCGACAGAAAGAGGCCCTGCAGGAAAACAGGATCCGGGAGATGGAACGGCAGCACAGGATCGGGATCATGCAGGGGGCGATCGATGCGGAGGAACGGGAAAGGCGAAAGATTGCCGACCAATTGCACGACGAGGTAGGCGGCCTGTTGTCCCTGGCGACGCTCAACCTGTCCTCCACGCTGGAAAAGGGCAGGGGAGATGCGAAATCCGAACAGAAATTGCAAAAGGCGCAGGAAGTTCTTTTTTCTGTGGCGACAACTATCCGCGAGTTGAGTCACCGGCTGACGCCGCTGATGATTGAAAAATATGGCTTCCGGCATGCTGTAGAAGATATGGTCGAAGCGATCAACCTGAGCCAAAAATTAATGGTAAAGGCCGTGATTGTCGGTTTTGAGGACACCAGCGCTTACCAGGCACCTTTTTTGAATGATCTCTACCGGATGTTGCAGGAGATGCTGCACAATATCGTCAAACATGCGCAAGCCACTTTTGCGCTGTTGGAGCTGGTGGAGCATAGCGGCCAGGTGTCGATCCTGGTGGAGGACGATGGGGTGGGTATCGATAAAAACCCGAAAGTGAAAGGCAAGGGGCTGGATACGATCCGATCGAAAATTGCGTATCTTAACGGAAGGATCGAGATCGGACAAAAGAAAGATAAAGGAACCCTGATCGTAATAGAATTGCCAATCGCACATGATGTGAATGACGTAAATGAAAGGAAAGATGGCTTTGAAAATAATTATAGCGGATGATCATCCCGTCCTGGTAGACGGGTTGAAGCGGGTTCTGGAAGAGATAGAAGACGTAGAGGTGGCGGAGCCGGTAAACAATGGCCGCCAGCTGCTGGTCCGGCTACGCGAGACTTCTATGGATATGGTATTGCTGGATCTCCACATGCCGCAACTGGACGGGCTTGAAACGCTGAGGATCCTGCAGAAAGAATTTCCCCGTCTGAAGGTGCTCGTATTCACCAATTACAATCAGCCAAAATTGTTGCGCGAAGCCCGCAATCTGGGCGCCAGGGGTTACCTGTCGAAGAACTGCACTTCCCATGAGCTGAAGGAAGCCGTGCGGATGATCGGGGATGGGGGCACGTGGTTTCCGGAAGAGGCCGCTGTGGCGGCTGATGACTCCCCATCGATTTTTATCAATGATTTCATGAAGAAATACCAGATCACGCAGCGGGAAGTGGAGATCATTCGTAAGATCGCCCAGGGATATACGACCAAAGAGATCGGTGAGCAGTTGTACGTCAGTGAATTCACTGTCAATGCCCATCGCCGTAATATCTGTCGTAAATTGGATATCTATACGCCCGTCGGCCTCGTCAACTTCGCCAAGGAGCATGGATTGGCCTAAAGCCTCCCAAATTAGTTACAACTAACTATTTCTCTTTTTTAGCAATAACCGGATATTTGTACCGGAACTCTCCGTATTTGTATAGTCCAGCCTACCGCCATTATCCTGGCAAGAATACCACCATCATTGAAATTTTATTTTATTCCGCATCTAAAAATTAAGCTTATGAGAATGTTATGTCTACTTGTTTTTTCGGTCGTTTTTTTTACAGCCGGATATGGTCAAACCATCCAGTATGGCGCAGAAGGGGGTATCAATTTATCCGGCGCCAGGGCAACCGGGGCAGGTGGCGTCGTCTTTCATGGAACTCCGGGAGTTCGGTTCTCTCTTGGCGGATTCGCCGACATTGGGTTAAAAGATTCCATATTCTCGATCCAGCCCAAGCTATTCTTTTCCCGGGAGGCCTATACGCCGAATATTTTCGGCGATAAAACGCCGTTTGCCATTTCCTTTATCACGCTGCCCATTCCTTTGGTCTATCACTCCAACCTGGCCGGAAAAAGATTATCCTTCGGTCTGGGCCCTTATTTCTGCTATGTGATCTCTGGAAAATATACCTATAATGGCTACACGACCAAGCTTGCTTTGGGCAACAATTCCGCCATTGATGACGGGCATCACTTCGATGCCGGTCTCGACGGGATGGTAGGATATCAATTACAGGATAACCTGTCGCTGCGGGCGAGGTTGGATTGGGGTTTGACACAGGATTCCGCCGACCCATCGTTTGATAAGGTCTGGACACGCAATTTCAGCATCACCTGCGCTTATACGCTGGGGCAGCATTTATTCAGGTAAAAGTGAGGACTCGCGAAAAAAGGAAAGGCAGCCGCGAGGGCTGCCGTATTCCTGGGTTGAGGGTTAAAAGGGAAGGGGTAGAGGTCGAATTATTTGACGATAATGATCTGTTTGGTTAATATAGACTGACCGTCGGATAAAAGGGCGATATACGCTCCGGCTGCAAGGTTGCTGCCGATGGCGACCTGTTGAATGCCCTGAAATTCCGACCAGTTCCTGACCAGCAGCTTTTGACCATTCATATCGTATAACTGGAATTGGGCCTGGCTGATCGAAGAGGGCGACTCGACCGTCAACTGACCGTTGGTGACCACCGTCGGATAGATGCGGATGGCGGCTGATTCCTGCATGGGCAGAACGGCGATAGTCGAATAGGTGGTTGTTCCATCGTGATCTACCATGGCCAGCCGATAAAATACATTGCCGTTATAAGTGAACTGGTCCGTATACGAATATTGCTGGGTGAGGGTGCTGTCAGCCGTGGCCGAGCCGATAGTTGCTACATCCGTGAAAGTCTCGTCATCGGTACTGCGTTGTATGATAAAGTGATCAAAATCGACAGCGTCAGAAGCTGTCCATTTTAATAATGCCTTGTCTCCGGGCAGCAAGGTGGCAGTCCAGGTGTTGATCGTGACGGGCAGCGTGCTAAAGGTGCTGGTATAGGATACGATGTCGTCGCCGGCGTCCTGGTAGTACTCCAGTACCGTGTTATAGGTGCCGGCGGTAAGTGTGGTCGTATAGGTGGTGGTGGTATAACTCTGATCCTGCCACATATTGATCGGCCAGGTAGCACCCCCGTCGAAGCTCAGGCGGAAACCGTCGTCACCACCCGCGGTGAAAGAATAGTTACCGGCTGGGAGGGTCTGCGCCAGGCGGTAGCGGGCGCTGAACTGGGAAGTGGTGATCGAACACTGGTTAGTGAAATAAGTGGCAGTATTGCTGCCGCCGGGATTGCCGAAGTTCTCATTGAAATTCGGGCTCGAGCTGGATCCTTCGGTAGTAGCCCCTTTATAGGTCTGGAAGTTCTCGCCCTGGTAGATATAACCCTTCCACACATTATTGGCGCCATAGATAGTCTGATCGCCGGAGCCCAAACAAATCTGTGTGATGTTGAAGGTTACCTGATTGGCGCCTCCATCCTGGTAATAGTCCAGTTCGAAATTATAGTTGCCGTTCAGGGTAACCGTATCCGTGACCGAATTATAGCTTTGATCGACCCACTTATTGATCAACCAGGTACTACCACCGTTCGTGCTGAAACGATAGCCGTCGTCTCCCCCCACGGTAATGATGTAGGTGCCGGCGGCGAAGGTCTGGTTCAACAAGTAACGGACGCTCATATTGTCGGCCTGGACCGAGCAACCGGCGGTGTTGAAGGTCGCTCCCGAGCCTCCAAAGCCTTCGTTGAAATCCGGGCTGGAGGAGTTGCCTTCGTTAATATATCCCTGATAGTTGTTGAAATTCTCGCCGGTATAGACGTAGCCAATCCACACATTATTGGTGCCGTAAGTCGTCCGATTTCCCTGGGCAGTCGAGCAGGCCTGTGCCTGGAGCCGCTGGGCGGGAGCGAGCAGGAGGGTGATAACGGACAGTAAGGTTAGTTTCAAAAAATACGGGTACAAAGATTTCATCGGTTACTGGTTTTACTTAGGTAGTAAATAAACTACCAGCCGGATGCCAAAGTGTAAAGTGGTGATTTTTAATCGACTACATATGTATTAATCAGAGACGAAGTCTATGAACGGGAAAAAATTCTTAGCGCGGGAAGTCCGTTAGGACGTGACAGCCTTGAAAATCAGGATGATGCGGGAGTTTAGGGTCCTACGACCGATTTCTAATAAGGGTTGGATTTGGATTTGGCGGTGGTATCGGTATATGAATTGGCATCACCGTTACCCTGGTTGTTTCCTTCAGCGCCTGGCGGTGGGGCTTTTTCACTTTGGCTGTTATAGTCGTATTGCAGACTGGCATTAAGACTGTCAGGTTTAATGAAGCGACTATCTCTGCTCAATCCGAGCGATTTGTCCGCGAGTGCTTTGGTGAAAAAGTTTTCCCAGATAGGGCGGGCGATGTGACCGCCGTCGGATGAATTGTCGTCCAGGTGAATAAAGCGTTCGTCGCAGCCCACCCAGCAGCCGGCCAGGAGCTGGGGTGTATAGCCCATGAACCAGAGATCAGAGTTATCGTTAGTGGTGCCCGTCTTGCCGCCCATTTCGGCCAGGCCCAGGCGTGCTCTCAATCCTTTGGCCGTACCGAAGTCTACCGTGCCTTGCATCATGCGGGTCATCGTATAGGCGGTAGACTGGCTAAGCACCTCTTTATGTTCTGGTGCGAAATTGGCCAGGATGTTACCATGTTTGTCTTCTATCCGTGAAATATAATAGGGGTCCGTATGGATGCCCTCGGAGGGGAACATCGTGTAGCCGCCCAGCATTTCGTAAAGGGACAGCTCGCAGGCGCCCAGAGCCATGGACGGGTAAGGCGTAACCGTGGTAGGGATTTGGATCTGTTTGAGGAATTCAGCGAATCGCTGAGGGCCTTGTGGTCCGAACTGCTTCATGAGGTAGGCGGCCACTTCATTGATCGACCAGCCCAGCCCATAGGCCAGGGGATAAGGTCCTGGCTCCCAATGCGAGCCTGATTTCGCGGGTACATAGGCGTTATACTCCGGGAAATACTGTTGTACGGCCGGGCATACCGTCGCGGGCGTGAAATTGAAGTCTTCGATGGCGAGACTGTAAAGGAAGGGTTTGATCGAGCTGCCGACCTGCCGTTTGGTATTGATGTTGACGTGGTCAAATTTGTAGGTCCTGAAATCGATGCCGCCGACCCAGGCTTTGACGGCTCCGGTGAAGGGGTCCATCACCATGAAGGCTGTCTGCAGCATCTGCCGGTTGTATTTGATCGAGTCGAGGGGAGACATCACGGTATCTTTTTCCCGGGTGGCATTCCAGGCGAAGACCTTCATTTTTATGGGGGTGTTGAAGCTGTTGCGGATCTCGGCGTCCGACATCCCGGCATCATCTTCGTCCTGCCACCTTTCGCTGCTGCGCATAGCGGCCTCGAGGATATTGCTGTGCTCTGCCCAGACTGCGCCGGTGCGGATCTCTTTTTGGGCGTCGAGCATCTTTTGGAGGACCGGCATCTGGCGGTCGACTGCGCTGTCGGCATAGGCCTGCATCTGCGGGTCGATCGTCGTGTAGATCTTCAGTCCATCCTGGTAGAGATTATAGGGCTGGCCCGTGGCGGGATTGGTGTGTTCCTTGCACCATTTTTTGAGGTCGCCGCGAAGGACGTCGCGGAAATAGGGGGCGATGCCGTTGTTCTCATCCAGTTTGCGGTAGTGGCTGAGGTCGATCGGCTTAGCCTTCAGGGCCGTGGCCTCTTCTTCGGGCAGGTAGTGATTCGTCACCATCCGGTTGAGGACGATATTGCGCCGGTCCGTAGCTGCTTTGGGGTTCGTGCGCGGGTTGAACAGACTCGGGTTGTTGACCATGCCGACCAGTACGGCCGCCTCGTCGACGCCGAGGCTGTCGGCTTCTTTCTGGAAGAAGGTGCGGGCGGCGGCGCGGATGCCATAGACATTATCGCTGAAGGAGACGTCGTTGAGGTAGAGGGTCAGGATCTCCTGTTTGGTAAAATTCCTTTCGAGCTGAATGGCGATGATCCATTCTTTGAGCTTCTGCAGCATGCGGCTGAGGCGATGTCGGGATCTTTCGCCATTGAACATATTGAATGCCAGCTGCTGGGTGATCGTGCTGCCGCCGCCGTCGCGGCCGAATTCAAGTATGGCCCGCAATACCGCTTTGCCGTCTATTCCCGAGTGATCATAAAATCTCGCGTCTTCAGTAGCAACCAGGGCGTTGATCACGTTGGGGGAAATATCATTGTATTCGACATGGACGCGATTGCCTTTGGCGGTATAGAATTTCCCCATGGAGTTGCCGTTGTCCGCGAATACTTCTGACGCCAGGACGAGGGAGGGATTTTCCAGTTCCTGAAGGGAAGGAAGCTGGCCGAATACGCCCCAGGCGATCATGGCGATAAAACCGATAAAGACCACGATGCCGGAGAAGAAGACGATCCAGAAGATGCGAACAGGTTTAGACATAGTATATCGTTGATTGTCAAATTTTTGGGCTTGCCAGGTCGGTTAGGCTTTATTGCGGCGGCTCCGACACCAAGTTAACGTGAAAGATCGGGAATTAGCGTGAAAAAAGGGTGAAAAAATGGGGGGTGGGGGGGACTGGATCTTTTGTGAATGGGACTTTCAGTACCAATGCCTTATTCCAGCAGAACAGTACGCGTATCGACATCGATGACAGCAGCGGTACCTTCAAATACAATATTCCTCTGTTATATGATGCTAATCCCGCCACGGGCGGAGGAACGCTTTATTATCGGATCCGAGCGGTGCAACGGAAGAATGATGGGAATATGATCGCGGGCCCCTGGTCGACGCCATTGACCTTTGCCAACAATGGGCATCAGCCTAATCTGAACTGGCAGGTCAGTACCGATTTTGCCGAGAATGCCAAGAGTAAGACTGTTATTCAGTATTATGACGGGACACTTCGGCCCCGGCAGACGGTGACCAATGATAATAGTACGGGCAATACGACAGTGGCTGAGACGGTAGTGTATCAAAATATCTGGTCGTAAGAAGAACCCGTCCAGAAGGGCCTTGCAGGATGGAGCAGCGTCCCCTTTGACCCCAAAAATCCCATAATCCATCGAATTTCAACTGAGAAGGCTGGTTAACTCCGGCCTTTTTTCGTCTTGTGTATCAAAATATCTGGTTTCAATGACGTGTAAATTTTGTAATCATGCTTGTCAAAAGGCAGGAAAGCAGAAAAACGGAGCACAGAAGCTCTATTGCAAGCTATGCAGGAAGTACCAACAGAAGACCTACCGAAACAGGGCGTGCTGCAAGGACATCAAGCCTATGATTTTTAAGTTGGTCTGTGAAAGCGTTTCGGTGCGAGGAATTGCGCGAATATTGAATATTTCGGTCAATACGGTACAGACGGACATAAAATGGGCGGCCAAATCGATCATCAAGCCGCCTATCCGGTTACATCAGGAAACTGTCGAAGTGGATGAATTACGGACGTTCATCGGGAATAAGCAGAATCAATATTGGATCGCGTATGCGTTAAATCGTAAGAGTGGGGAGGTAATGGATTTTATTGTGGGTAAACGGAACAAGCGCACCCTCAGGGTGCTGGTGAATACGCTTTTGCTGTCAGGAGCTCGGAAGATTTGCACGGATCAGCTTAATATCTATCGGTCACTAATTCCTGCAGAAATGGGCTTGCTGATCTTTTTTATGGCGGATTTAAATGCCGACATAAACATACTGGACCCATTACCTAATTCCGCGTAGGTTTTTCCCGTCAGCCGATCATACAGGCGAAACCTAAAAATGGGCTGATAATAAGTCGACTCCATCATGGTTCCAGTCCTGATATGTTGTGCTTGCTTGATCAGTTCGATGACCAGGGCGAATCTGTACTGGTTTTTGTCGGCATACTGGCCGGAAGAATCATAAATAGCACTTTGAGAAACATATTCATGTTTGAGGGAGAGATTCTTATCGGCATATTCTGCCATGGCTTTTTTTCTGATATGGCCGCTGACGAAAACGTCTGTTCTTATTCTCATGTCAGTTGAAAGTGATACGAAGGAGCTGTCCATATCGGCGTCTTGCTGGATCAGCAATGTGCTTTGGGCAGCGGTGAAATTTTCGGGTATTTTAACTTTTGAATTATCAGAAGGATTGACCTGGGCTGTAGCAGGTAACATCGCACATAATGTCAGGATTAATAGCAATGCTTTCATTCCTCTGATAACGAGGGAAGGGTTTTGTTTCAAAATGTTGCAGTTGAAGTATGGGAACAATGATCTTTCTACGGTATCTTCAAAGATAGAAAAAAAATTATAAGAGCAAAACCTGATTTTTGCTATTCTGGAAGACAGGATTGAACGGCTGGAGTAAGGAAGGTTTCGATAAGCCCCCGATGATGACTTCACGCCAACTTCCACCAAAAGCCTTTGGCCGTCTTACTTTTCCCGTTGATGACACACCGGATATTCGATTCATACGCTCCGGTCGCTCGTCGGGCGGCAGCCATGCTTTGATGGCGCTTAATCTCTTTCCCGGATGGTGAACATTGAATCACAGGACAGGATATCTTTTCCAAACGCCTGCGCTGCGACTTTTCCTCTGCATCGATATTTATCCTGGCCTTTCCTTTTCCGAGGCGCCAATAGCAATCGCCGCAGGTGAGCAGCTTTCCCGTCAGGGCAGCGACCAGGCCCTGCCGATTTACATTTGCAGCCCCGGCTGCCGAGGTGACCGTGTCATATAAAGCCATTCGCGTACCCTCCCGGTTGTATTGCGTGACAGGCTGCTGATAGAAATGCCGGAGCTCATACCGGCGCTTCAATCGCTCAGGTACTTTCATTCGTGCCGGACCCTTATCGTATTGCCAAAAATAGCCGCCGCCGGAATTCATACTCGCCGACAGCAGGGCTGAGCGAATGACATGAGTGCTAATTTTCAGTTGCCGGGCTGCTTCGGCCTGGCTGGGATAAATGCAGATGCGGTCGCCGGTCAAACTATATTGGGTCACGGGTTTGCAAATTTTCTTTTCCCAGTTTGATTTGCTCTTTTGCAGATGATCCAGGGAAATGCGCCCCGGTCCTTTACCCAGTGTCCAATAATATCCTTTCGCTGTCAGGCTCTTACCCACCAACACCCGTCGGATGAGAGCAGGCTGGCATTTGGCCCTCTTCGCCGCCTCCTTCAAATCGGGGAATTCTCTTAGTTTCTTACCGTTGAGGTCATACTGGCTAACCACAGAAGCATGCAATTGAGCAGACGCTAATTTTTCTTTGACGTACCGAGGTACGCTGATGATTTGCTTTTCCGGCTTGCCGGACTTCCAAAGATAATCGCCGGCATAATTGTTTGAGGAGTATAGTGCAGCGCTAATACTGGAGGTATGGATCCTGCATGTGTTGGCGGCAACATTGATAGACGAAAAAGTTCTTATATATTTACCCTGCAGATCATATTGTGAAACCGGATTGGCCTTCTTTTTGAAACTATCCCGGGGACGATGCGCCATACGGTAAGCCTTGGTGATGCACGCAGAAGACGTGATCAGCTGCAGGTTGTCCGGGCGAATATTGAACGGGTTCCCATCTTTGCAAACGACCACTAGGGTCCGGTCTTCGAGATCGAATTCCCGGACAAAAAGGAAATAGACGAACCGTGCGATCCCTATACTATACCGCTTACCTTCGAACTTTAGCATAATCGAGAGCCGGAATAGCTTTCGTTTGCCTTCCGAGACCGTTTGGACCAATACCTGCGCTTTCCGAATCTTTTCCTTCAGCCAATAACCCCTTTCGCCTCCGATTTGTAGCCATCGTCTGAGAGTTTTTATCCTTCCGTAGTTGGAAATCTGGTAGGCTCCGTCCAGTGCTGGGATGTCCAGCCATCGCTCCCCTTCCATATCGGCCAGCGAGAAATTCGTATGAGGATACCGCAATTTCATGCCTAAAAATACGAAGTCCTAGCAGAAGGGCAGCAGATTCTTGCCCTAGGAGAAATATTTTTCGGTCGCGCGCTAAGGTAATAAATGGCGGCTAATCAGAAAATTCGCTGTTTGACCCTGGATACAAGTAAATCTGACTTTTCCAATAAAACATCCATTGCACTTCTGTTTGTGCAAAAGGAATAAAAAAATGCACATTCGGATGTGCAATATTAGGATTTTAACCTTTGGCCAATTAAAAGCGGGCGAAGAAGCTCTTAGAACACCCTCGACTTAATCCTGTTCATAAACGCCTCGCGGAATTTCTCGCTGATGGGTATTTGTTTTCCGGCGATAAATACATGGTTATCGCGGATCGACTCCACGAGAGCAATATTAATGATATAGGAATTGTGTACACGCGCAAAGGAGGCAGAAAGCTGCTCTTCGATGTCTTTGAGCCGCCGGTAGACGAGTAGTTTGTGGGAGGGCGTGACGACACGGACGTATTCTTTTTCCCCTTCGAAATAGAGGATCTCTTTCAACAGGATCTTCTGAAATGCCCGGCCGGATTTGATGAAGAAGTATTCTTCCGACGCGAGGCCAGGGGACTGGCGTTCGGGGAGAGGGGTATCAGGCGTGACGGAAGTCGTTGAGGTGACCGGCGTAGTCGGAGTGATTGCAGTGGAGGTGTAATGGGCCTCGATCTTTTGCAAGGCGGCGTAGAATCTTTTGAGGGTGATAGGTTTCAGCAGATAGTCGATAGTGGGATAGCCATAGCTGTCAGCTGCATATTCGGAATAGGCGGTGGTAAAGACGATTCGCACTGACGGCGGCAGCAGGGTAGCCATTTCCATCCCGGTCAGATGGGGCATATTGATGTCGAGGAAGATCAGGTCGATGGGATGCGTCTTCAGGTAGGTCAGTGCTTCCCGGGCATCATAGCATTTGGCAGGCTCCTCCCAGGAGGTGTTCTGCAGGATGAACATTTCCAGTAGTTTGACCGCATTCGGTTCATCATCGACGATCAGGCAACGCAGGTTCATGTCAATGGAATTTTCAGAGAGGCATCAAATCGCGACTCCGACCGGGTAGTCCGCAGTTCAAAGCGATCTCCGTATAACAAAATAAGACGTTTTTCCAGGTTTTTGAGCCCGAATCCCTGCGTGGAAGGTTTGGGACTATCTGCCGGGAGAGGGTTTTCCGTATTGAATTCCAGGAAACCATCCTTTTGCACCAGGGAGAGGCCGAAGGCATTTCCGGAGGCTGAGCGGTCGATGCCATGCTTGAAGATATTCTCTACAAAAGTGATTAGCAGCATAGGAGGGATGGTGGGGTTGCCTTCGAATTGCTGGTAAAAGCTGACTTTTACCCCGTGGCGGATCCGGATCTCTTCGAGCGCGATATAGTTCTCCAAAAATTTGACCTCCGTCTGCAGACTGACATACTCTTTGGGACTTTCATCCACAAAATAGCGCATAATATCAGAAAGGCGGCCGATCAGCAGGGCGGTGTGGGGCGCCTCGCGGAAGGCCTCATAATAGATATTATTCAGGGTATTGAAGAGGAAATGCGGCTGGACCTGCGATTTCAGCAGGTTGAGTTCGGCCAGGCTTTTCTGTTCCAGCATCTGTTCAGCCTGTCGCTTGAGGCCAAAATAAGCCAGAGCGATACGATAGACGAAGCTGAGCATATAGATCACGACCCCCGAACCGGCATAATAATAAACTTCGTTCGACATGAAAGCCTCGGGCGTTTTAGCGAAGAAGCGGTTATATACCCAATACGCCAGGTGAGAGCGCGCAAAACCAATCGCACTGAGGAACACTATGATCACCACGATATATAACAATACCTGACCTCGCTCATACAACCGGGGGAACAAGAACAAGATGTTGCCATAAATAATGAGGGCATAAAAGAAGGTATTCAATACCGTGTAGATGGCTGCGAGGGCAAAACCATCGACCGGTAAGAACGACAAGAAACTGAATAGAAATACGAGGCCCCACACCAACAGTTCCAACTGCCTGGGCGTCGCTTTCCGTGAAAACAGGCGCATCGTCAAAAATACTATGCTTTTCGCCGGGTGACCATTCTTTTCAACGCCTTTTTGCTGATTTTCAATGACCACAGCATCAGGTTATCACCCCTTTCAAAATGAAAAAACGCGACAATAGGTCAGGAAAAATGACCGCTTTTCCACAAATCGATCGGTTTAATATGACCTGCATCATAAAATATTTTCAAGTATTGGCCTGTTTTTCTTACAAAATTCCAAATTTTAATTGACATCATTTTTCGAGAATATTTTTTAATTAATTGTAAATTAAATAGTTAAATCTGCTTTTTATAAACATTAAAATTATTACATATTCGTTAACGCGCGTTGAATATGCAAATATGTCGTACCTTCCCAATGAATTTAGATGTATTATTTTTTATTTTAATACAAAATATAGGAACTATGAGCAAAATCACTATTAAAAGGTTATTACCCTTCCTCATCCTGGTTGCTGTGGCCATCATTTCGGTGTTTATCCCGAGCGTGGCCCCCACCATCGATGATTCGAAGTATAACCAGGCGGACGTGACCTGGATCCTGGTTGCTACGGCCCTCGTGTTCATCATGACACCCGCGCTTGGCTTTTTTTATGGCGGGATGGTCAACCGGAAAAATGTCCTTTCCACGATGATGAAGAGCGTTGTAGCTGCTGGCGTCGTCGGTGTTTTGTGGATCGTAGTAGGTTACAGTCTGTGTTTTGGGGATGACGTTCATGGTTTCATCGGCAATCCGGCCACTCATCTGTTTTATAAAGGGGTCGTGTCCGGTTCTGCATGGGTAGGGGCGCCAACGATCCCCAAGGGTTTGTTCTCTATGTTCCAGCTCATGTTTGCGATCATCACTCCCGGCCTGGTGGTCGGAGCGATAGCGGAGCGCATGCGTTTTTCCGCATATGTGCTCTTTACGGTATTGTTTAGTTTGCTGGTATACGCTCCGCTGGCACATTGGAGCTGGCATCCGGATGGCTTCCTCGCCAAGATGGGGGCCCTCGATTTTGCCGGTGGTACGGTGGTTCATATCTCTGCCGGTTGTGCGGCCCTCGCCGGAGCATTGGTGCTGAAGCGCAGGAAGGTACACATCGATCGTACGGAGACGCATCCCGCCAACATTCCTTATGTCCTGATCGGCACGGGGCTGCTGTGGTTCGGTTGGTTTGGATTCAATGCCGGTTCAGCGCTCAGCGCGGGTTCTCTGGCTGTCTCTGCTTTTTCTACGACCAATACGGCCGCCGCTGCAGCCGGACTTTCCTGGATGTTCTTCGACGTACTTCGCGGTAAGAAGCCTTCCGTCGTAGGATTCTGTGTCGGCGCGGTAGTAGGGTTGGTTGCTATCACCCCCGCCGCGGGTTATGTTGCCGTTCCTCAGAGCATTTTCATCGGCGTTCTTGCCGCTGTCATTTCCAATATGGCAGTTCACTTCAAAGCTACCAAGACGGTATTGGATGACACCCTGGATGTGTTTCCCTGTCACGGTATCGGCGGCATGGTTGGAATGCTGATGACCGGCGTGTTTGCAACACTCGCGGTCAACAAAGCGGGCGCCAATGGCTTGATGAATGGCAATCCTTCCTTCTTCTTTATACAGCTGAAAGCCATGGCTATCGCGGTTGTATATAGCTTTGTCGTATCCTGGCTGATCTTTAAGTTCATCAACTTCATCGTTCCGCTGCGTGTCAGCGTCGCAGAAGAAGAAGAAGGTCTGGATGCCAGCCAGCATGACGAGAAGTATACGCAGGGTACCCTGCTGGTTGCTACGCCCGAAGGGCTCAGGGAGCAGGAGATCATGTAAAATTTGGTTTGCAGCTTATTTTTATAGTGAAGAGGCCGTCTCAGTTATTTTGAGACGGCCTTTTTATGATGTCAGATATTCGCTTCTCTTTTTTTCTCCCAATATCTAGGCAGCCGGTTTCTTATTTTTGGGCAAAGTTCTGCTTTTCGCTTGCTCATCTATGATCTGAATACCAAGGGCAATTTCCAGGTTTGATATGGTTTCCAGCGTTAGGTTTTCCTGTCCTTTAACAATTTTGCTGATTTGCTGAGGGGATATGTTCATTCGTTCCGCCAAATCCTTTTGAGAAAGATTTTGTGCTTTTAGTGTATCCAATACCCGGACTGCGATGGCGGCGGATTTTGCCAGCCATTCTCGGTTTTCGCGTCGATATTTGGCTTTGGCTTTCCAATCGGAAGGTTGATCAGATACCAATTTGGATAATTTTTCTTTTAGGTTATTCATTCTTGTAATTCATCTGGTACAAAGATAGGAACTAATTTCACGGAATCAACTTATAGGTTTAGTTTTGGAGAGCCAAAATACTAAGCATAACGCGGTCTTTTTTTTGTAATTCTCCATTTTCGATAAGTCATTCCTTCTCGTCCGGCGTACAATTGTAAAAAAAACATTATGAGCAATCACTGGAGCGAATTCAAGCTACGCGTCAACATCAACGCACCGATCGATAAAATCTATGCTGCCTGGTCGACACCGGAAGGGCTGGAGTCCTGGTTTTTAAAGAGGGCAGAGCTTACTGCCGGCGCTGCCTTGCGTCAACGCGCCGACAAGGCGCAAAAGGGGGATGAATACGAATTCCGTTGGTATGGCCATGCCGATGATGTATCGCATAAAGGTAAAGTCATTGCTGCCGACGGGAAAAGCCAGTTTACGTTCACCTTTTCGCAGGATCTCCCTGTCAGCGTCAGCCTTTACCGGGAATGCGAGGAAACCATTGTTGAACTGATAGAAAAGTTCGATCCCACGGAGGAAGAGGTAGTCCGCAAGCATTACCTGGGAAATATGAAAGGCTGGATCTTTTACATGATCAATCTGAAGTCGGTGCTGGAAGGGGGACTTGACCTGCGTAACCGTAAAGTGGAGCTGAAGAACGTGCTGACTGCGTGAGTCTTCGATGGGTGAACGGCGGCCTATTTGAGGCCTACTTTTCCCTGTAGGTCGAAGGGCAGGACGGACCACGGGTCCGTCGCCCGAAGGGCCGACATGATAGAGTTCGCCGAGACCTACTTTTCCCTGTAGGCCGAAGGCGAACTGCCAAAACGCTTGCGGAACAGTCCGCTGAATGAAGAAAAACTTTCGAAACCCGTCTGGCGGCAAATGGTCGAGACGGGTTCTTTCGTTTCCTTACCGTATCTGCCCGAAAGAACAGCAGCAGCGGTTGCACGTCCGGGCGGGGCAGATGCACCGTTAATGGACTATTCTGGTTGATCAGGAGGTAGTGGCCGCTGTCCAGTGTCGATACTTCCCGGTTGACGCCATAGCGCCCGCTGCCTGACAGCATAGTCAGGATTCCCGGTCCGGGAATATGTTCCGGGCAGGAATAAGGCGCGACCGTCCGCTCCGACAAAAGGGTGTGATCGGAGAAGGTGATCACCTTACCCCTAGCCAGCGGATCAGGCGGCAGCAGTTTACGAGTAATCATCAATGGGTTTATTTTCAAATTTACCTTTATTTTACACTCCGATTATGATTCACTCCGATATGATTACTAAAGAAATTCTCACAGAAGCCAGGAAGCTATGGAATTATCATCATCTGTACCACACGCCGGCGCCATCGGATTGTATCCTGGTGCTGGGGAGCCTCGATCTGCGGGTAGCGAACCGGGGTGCAGAGCTTTATCTGCAGGGACTGGCGCCGATCCTTATCTTTTCCGGAGGATTGGGCAAAGTGACGAAGGAGATGTGGAAGGATCCCGAGGCTGACCTTTTTGCCCGGATCGCCCTGGACATGGGCGTACCGGCGGAAGCCATCTTTATAGAAAACCAATCTACAAATACGGGGGAGAATATCCTGTTCACCCAACGGCTCCTGGAAGACAAAGGGCTTCATCCTCATAGGTTCCTGCTGGTTCAGAAACCCTATATGGAAAGAAGGAGCTATGCCACCTTCAAGCTGCACTGGCCGGATAAAGAGCTGATCGTCACTTCTCCTCCAATCGAGTTTGAAGATTACCCCATGCCGGAGATGCCGATGGAGAAGGTGATCGATATGATGGTAGGCGATCTGCAACGGATCAGGACCTATCCCGAAAAAGGTTTTCAGATCCCGCAAGAGATTCCTGACGAAGTTTGGGCAGCCTATGAGAAGTTAGTCGGCTGGGGCTTCACCCGGCATCTGGCGTCCTGATCACATCTGTTGCCGGAGATAGGCTGTCGTATTGGAGAACGAGCTTTTTTCGGCAAAGGACAGGGCAGTTTCTCCGGCATCCGTCCTGGCATTCACGTCGGCACCGCTTTCGATCAGGAGCCGCACCAGTTCAGTCGCGCCATGGTGGGCAGCAGCATGCAGCGGCGTCAATCCTCCCTGCTGCCGGGCATTCACATCGGCGCCGTTATCAATTAATAATTGAGTCAAAGGATAGCTGACGATGGCGCAGGCAGAATGCAGCGGTGTCACTTTTAAATCATTCGCGCTAGCCTGGTTAACGTTTGCTCCTTTCTCCACGATGAGGTAACGGGCAATGGTGCGCTGGTTGAAGAAGCAGGCATAACCCAGCAGGGAAAAGCCATCCGGCGAGGGGATGTTCAGTTCTTCCGGCCGTTCTTCCAGCAATGCCTTGAC
>JAMFSL010000071.1 GCA_026225275.1 Puia dinghuensis | reverse complement strand
CGGTCACCCGGGTGTCCCCATGCGGGGGGGGGCGCGTGCGCAGCTCGCGCAGCCCATGGCGCCCGGGAAGTGGCCGCGGGGGGACAAAGTTTCGTTTTGTGCTTCATTGGCAGAGTTGCCTTTGCTGACGGCCAAGACAGTGGCGGAGGCGGCGTATGGGGGGGATGAACTGGCGGTGGCCATATATAAGACATGCGGACAGTATTTGGGGAAGGGTTTGTCCCTGCTGATCGACATCCTGAATCCGGAGGTGATCATCATGGGCAGTATTTACGGCCGGGCGAAGTCATTGCTGGAGGCGGATATGCAGGAGGTGATCCGGCGGGAGACGCTGGAGGATTCGCGGTCCGTGTGCAGGATGGTGGCCGCGGAGTTAGGGGAACATATCGGGGATATGGCCGCGCTGACGCTGGCGGATATGTGCGGGGAAGCATAGTTTTAGCGAATATAAAATGATGAACATGACAAATACTATTCGGATCCTATTGGTTGGTTTTATGCTTTGGGGGACTGCGTGGGGCCAGGATGCTACGTCGGATCATGCGGGGTCCATGGATCATGCGGCCATTGATCATGCACCGGCGTATCCGTTGATCGTGCATAATCCTTATTTCAGTATCTGGTCTTTTACGGATCAGCTGAATGCGTCGGATACGCGGCATTGGACCGGCAGGGAGCAACCGATCTATGGGGTGTTAGAGGTCGATGGGAAGCCATACCGTTTCATGGGCGCCGGGCCCAGCGATGATGCGGCCGTTCAAAAGAGCGTGGAGGTCAAGGCGACGCAGACCGTCTACCGGTTTACATGCGGGCCGGTTGATCTGGGGGTGACCTTTACTTCGCCGTTGCTGATCAGTGATCTGGCCTTGTTGTCGAGGCCTGTGTCGTATGTTAGTTTTGCGGCACGATCGGCAGATGGCGGTCAGCATGTCGTTAATCTGTCGTTCGAGGTGTCGACCAATCTGGCGGTGAATGTGAATTCCCAGCCCGTGACCGCGCAACAGTATTCATCGGGGAAGCTGGGGTTGCTGAAAGCGGGGACCGTCGAGCAGCCGGTGCTGGGCAGAAAGGGGGATGATGTGCGGATCGACTGGGGTTATTTATATGTGGCTGCGCCGCTGGAGAAAGGGACTGAGCAGAAGGTAGTCGATATGGGGGGAGGGGTTTCGGGGGCTGCCGGTGTGACGGGTGCTTCAAGTGCGATGGGCGCCGACGTGAGCAGATTGCGGACGCGCATGACCTTGGGGAAGGTAGGGGCTGAGGCGGTGAAAAAGATGGTGATGATAGGATATGACGAGGGAGATGCGATACAGTACTTTCACACGAATCTAAAGGCATGGTGGGCATTGGAACCGGGGATGACCATGGAGAAGCTGTTACAGCAGGCTTTTGATGAATATCCGGCGGTGCTGCAAAAATGTACGGCGGAGAATGACAGGATCTATACGGACGCGATGAAGGCCGGAGGCGAGCGGTATGCGAAACTTTGTGTACTGGCGTACCGGCAATGTCTAGCGGCGCATTCGCTGGTGAAGAGTCCCCAGGGAGATATTTTATGGCTTTCCAAAGAGAATTTCAGCAATGGGTCCATCAATACGGTAGATGTGACGTACCCATCCGCTCCCTTAATGTTGTGCTACAATCCGGCCCTGGTAGAGGGCATGCTGAACGGCATCTTCTATTACAGTGAGAGTGGAAAGTGGCCCAAGCCTTTTGCGGCACACGATCTGGGTACTTTTCCGTTGGCCAATGGCCAGACCTATGGGGAGGATATGCCGGTAGAAGAGTGCGGCAACATGGTCATTTTGACTGCTGCCATCGTAAAGGCAGAGAACAGTGTGGACTATGCGCGGAAGCATTGGTCCACGCTGAGTACGTGGGCGCAATACCTGGCTGTCAACGGATTCGACCCGACCAACCAGTTGTGCACCGACGATTTTGCCGGTCACCTGGCGAGGAATGCCAATCTTTCGGTGAAGGCGATCGTGGCGATCGGGTGTTATGCGCACATGGCCGAGCTGATGGGGTTGACCGATACGGCAGTAAAGTATCGGGCAATGGCCGTTTCGATGGCGGCGCGGTGGCCGCAGATGGACGATGCCGGCGATCATTATGCGCTGACTTTCGACAATAAAGATACCTGGAGTCAGAAATATAACCTGGTATGGGATAAGATCATGGGGTTGGGATTGTTTGCGCCGGAGGTATATCACAAAGAAATAGCTTATTATCTGACCAAGCAGCAGACGTTTGGGTTGCCGCTGGACAGCCGCAAGACGTATACGAAATCCGACTGGATATTATGGACATCGGCGTTGACAGATAGCCGTGTTGACTTTGACGCATTGGTCGATCCGATCTATAAATATGCGATGGAGACGCCGACGCGGGTTCCTTTAAGTGATTGGCATGAGACGACCGATGGGAAGCAGCGGGGTTTCCAGGCGAGGAGTGTGGTGGGGGGATATTTTATTGAGGTGTTAAAAGAGAAATGGGCGGGGTCGCCGGTAAAATAAATGGCTCATGAAGAAAGGTTTGTTGAGTTTGGGGTTGGGTTTGTTATTGGGCCACGCGGGTTTTGGGCAGGCGCAGGTGCTGCCGGAATTTACTTTTTACCGGGCGGATGGGCAGACTTTTAACCGGCGGGATTTGCCGGCGGGTAAGGCAGTGTTGTTTGTTTTGTTCGATCCGACCTGCCCGCATTGTCAGCAGGCGGTCAAGCATATCGGGGAGCAGTATAAGGCCTTTGGCAAGGCTGAGATCTGCCTGGTGTCCATGGAGAACTGGGCTGCCATCGACGGGTTTGTGGCGGCATACGCGGGTGCGTTAAAAGGGCGGCCCAATGTAGTGGTGTTGCGGGATGTGGCAGGGGAGTTTATTGGGAGGTTCAAGCCGGTGAAGTTTCCCGCGATGATGTTGTTTTCGCTGGAGAGGAAATTGGTGGATTATGAGGATAATGAGAATACAGTATTCAGGCTGGCGAAGTTGATGCCTGCTGCTCAGTGATCGTTTCCCCAAACTGACTTCATTTCATATACCTGCAGGGACTGGATGGCGGGACCATATTTTTCACCGTCGAATTCCAGGCTGTTGTTGTTGGTTGGGGGCAGTAGCTGATGGATGATATAGCGTTGCCCTTTGTTGATGAATATTTCTGCGACTGTCTTATCGAGGAGGATCTCAATTTCGTTCGCGCCGGCGGAAAGGTCGGAAGCTGCGAGATCGAGGAGGGCATTGCCCTGGTAGCGCAGATGAAGGTCATTGCCGGCCGGAAGGGTAACAGTCATCTTTACATGCAGGGGGCCGGGACGGACGGCGGCGAGCTGTTGATTGGCCTGTTGGGCGGTCACGTTGGTCCAGGTATGGGCAGTCTGATGGAGGCGGTCGATCTCGCTGATGGGGTTGGCCTGGAGCCGGATGCCTTCAGCGGTCCTGTGCAGGGTGAATTCGGTAGGGAACAATATCATCTGGGAGAAAGGCATTCCGGGATGAAAGATCCGGCCCCAGGCCATTTGCACGATGCGGCCGCCGGGCATGTTGGAGAAACTCTCTGCCGCATAGAGGCAGTCGCCGCCCCGTTCGTTTTTTCCTTCGGCATAATGCAGCTTCGGCGTTTCGGGGGTAAAGGTTTTGCCGTCGAAGCTGCCGATCATGTATTCGCTGGATCCTCCATGGATGACCCATTTTTTTGCCGTTGCATCGCCATCGACAGGCAATTCGAAAAAGTCGGGGCATTCCCAAAGGCCCTGGATATGGCTTTTCCTGGTCCAGTGCCGCATATCGGTGGAGTTGAAGAAGGACATGCCGTCTTTTTCGAATAGCACCATTACCCAGGTGCGGGTAGGTTCGTACCAGAATACTTTCGGGTCGCGGGTATCTACGCTATGCACCTCCCAATCGGTGTTGAGGACGGGATTGCCGCTATAGTGCTGAAAGGTCTTACCGCCATCCGTGCTGTAGGCGACGCATTGGATCTGCTGCTGCGAGACCCGGTCGAAGCAGGCATAATAGAGAACGAGAGCGTTCTTACCCCAGCCGCCATCGTTATTGACGTCGACGACGGCAGTACCTGACCAGGGGGAACCCAGGCTATCATTGATGAGAGCGGGGTCGAGCTCCTGCCAGTGCAGCAGGTCCGTGCTGACGGCATGACCCCAGTACATGAAGCCGGTATTCCAGAGCAGACCGAAAGGAAAGGATTGCCAGAAAAGATGATATTGGCCATCGTAGAAGACGGGACCATTGATGTCGTTGTTCCATCCACGTTTGACAGTAAAATGATATTGCGGACGGTTCGTTTCCTTATACAGACTGTCTTCGCCATTGATCCGGTCATCCTGGTAGATGCGCCGGAGCACGGCCTGGCTGACCGTTCCGCTGAGCGTGATCTTTTGCCCTTTAAAGGCGGAGACGTCGATATAGACCCAGTAGCCGATCGTGTCTTCGGCGAGCTGGACGGGTAGTTCGCGTTCGAGTTTGCCGCCGGAACGTATTTCGATCAATTTCATTCGCGACTCGTTACCGATAGGGATATTGAGGTAGTGGCGGGTGATTTTGAGCTCCACGGATGCTGGGGTGGCGAGGTTTTGGGCGCCCACGCTGAGGGTTAAGAGGAGGAGTAAGAAAGCGATCGTGTTTTTCATGGCTAGCTGTTTTTTTGCTCGTTCAAAGATAAAGGCTGAAGTGATAATGTCCGGAAGAATCCATGACGGTCAAGGTTATCGGCATAGAAAACGACATCGTCCGTGAAACCTTGCAGATTTGTCAGGTCCGTACCCCAGAGGCGTTTGTCTGCGAAGATACTATCGACGACCGCCGGTAAGGAGGTTTGCTGCCATTTGTCGTGCAGGTCGGCGGCGAAATCGTCGTTAATGGGATAGGTCCGGCCCCCGAGGTGGCCGATGAAGCTGCCTTCGTTTTCGGGGGATGAGGATGAGTCGGTGCTGTCCCGCGTGCTCCGCATGAACAGGATATAGGCAGCCATGCCCATGGATACGTGACGGGGGACGGAGCCGTAGCGTTCGTAATGCTGTACGATGATCGGGACGGCGCGGATGCGGATCTTCGAGGTGTCCTGCACGCAGATGTCCAGCCACTGGAAATCGATATGAGGATTACGGTACCGGTTAAGGACAGACAGGCCGAATGCCCTTGCATCTTCTTTGGTGATCAGATCGGAGAGGATGGCGGCGGCGATATCATCGAGGATCAGGCCTTGCATCCAGGCGTCGAAGTCTTTATCAGCCATAGCCTCTTTCACTGTCGTGAAGCCGGCGAGATAGCCCAGGGCGCATGAGAGGTTGTGCGAGCCATTGAGGAGGCGAAGCTTCAATTCTCTGAATTTGGTGATGTCGTCGACGAGGTGGATACCGGGGTGGGCCGTGCTGAAGGACAGCAGCTGACGTGACCGGGTCGACGAAGTTTCGATCGCCCACAGCCCAAAGAATTCCGCCATCACCATCAGTTTGTCTTCATAGCCCAGTTCCGCTGCCACTGCTGTCTGTTCTGCGGCCGGGATTTTACCCGGGACGATGCGATCGACCAGGGAATTGCAAAAGTCATTGGCGACGTTGAGCCATTCGATGAAAGGCAGCGGGAGCTGGTTCTTCCGTGCCAGCTCGTTGACAATGCTTTTGAGCAGCGTGCCGTTGCCCGGGATCAGCTCAGTAGGCACGATGACCATACCGCTGTCTTTGCTGCCGCCGAAAGCCTGATAGCGTTGCCAAAGGAAGGCCAGCAACTTACCGGGAAAGGAGAAAGGTGGAATATCGTCGACCTTGTCGTCCGGCGCCAGTACGATGCCGACCTCCGTCG
>JAMFSL010000070.1 GCA_026225275.1 Puia dinghuensis | reverse complement strand
TTCTTCCATACACCCAATACCAGTTTTCCCAGCACTAATTCAGCGATGACGGCAGTGACTATCGCAGCGACAAGGTTGACCCAGCTATCTAAAATGCCATACGTAAATTGCCCGACCAGCAGGATCAGCGTAATAAAGGCAGGCGGGATATACTGAAAATTCTTTTTTAGCCATTGTCCCATATGTCACTTCCTTTCTTTTACAAGATGCAATTGATCGATTCCCGCATTTTGGATCGTATCGATCCTTCCCGATGGCCAGTGGATAGTTACCTTGTCCACCTTGTTGTCCTTCCCCAACCCAAAATGCAGCCTGTGCTGGTTCTGGGAGGCGAACCCCATCCCACCGGTGACGACCTGCGCCTGCTTTTTGCCGCTCCATTCCAGTTCTACCTTTGCGCCAACGGCATCCGCATTGGAGACGGTTCCAACCAGGTCAAAATCCACCCAATGATTATTATTGCCGTTATCATTTTTATAAACCAGCGGTATGTCATTTTGATTGGCTACGATCACATCCAGCACACCCCTGTTCCATAAGTCTGCCATAGCCACCGCGCGACCGTCATAGTAGGCCGGCGGGCATACCTTATCCGAAACATCTTCGAACAAGCCATTGCTGTTATTGAGCCATATCTTGTCTTGTTCATATCCTGACTGGCTTTCACCCTGCATGTCCGGCCAGTTTTTAGCATCACCGATGATGCTGCTGTTGCCGCCGGTAACCTTGGAATATTCGTACCAGTAAGAGGTATTTTTCTTGGCCGAGATATACCCGTTGGCCACATACAGATCCATAAATCCATCGTTATTCAAATCGCCGAACTGCGCTCCATAACTCCAGCCTGCATTTTCAATCCCGGAGATCTGGGCGAGATTGACAAAGGAAGGATGGTCTTTCATGTTGTCACTGTTGGGCTGCCAGTAATTATTGTCCTGGATTAAAATGCCCTTTTCTGTAATGGTCGTCGTATAAATGCCGATATTTCCGTCATTGTTGATATCACCGAAAGAGGCACTCATCCCGCTTTTGGGGATTCGCGCGATACCCGCTGCACTTCCTTTTTCTACAAACTTTTTCCCGTTTTCGTTGACGTAGAATTCATCTACATTATAATCATCGGCAACATACAGGTCAGGAAATCCGTCCCCATTAAAATCCGCGGCCGCGGCGGCAAGCGTCCATTTGGTAGAGGTCAGGCCATATTGCTCGGTCACATCCTCAAATTTCCCATTGCCTAAATTCTTTAAAAGATAATCCCTTCCGCCATTATTGGCATAGCGGAAACTCTCAGGCATTATTTTAGTGGTAGTCAAACTGTCCAGGTGAAAAGCTTCATTATAGTACCCGCCGATAAATAGATCCAGCAGACCGTCGTTATTGAAATCAAACCAGATGGCTGTATTGGCATTCACCCATTGAGGCAGTCCACTACCGTCGGTGACATTTTCAAACCGCTGTCCATTGATATTCTTAAATAATTCAGGCTTCCCCCATTTGTACACCAGCAGATCTTTAAAACCGTCATTGTCAAAATCACCCCAGATGGCGCCCATCGACACCCCCGTGCCTTTTTCGTTTACATCCGCAACACCCATCACGGTGGCCACATCCTCGAACTTTCCATTGTGAAGGTTACGATATAAAGCATTCTTACTGCCGGATTGGCTGTTGGTGAAATAGATATCATTCCATCCGTCATTATCGACATCACAAATCGAAACAGAGGCGCCCATAGACGCAATCTGCAGCTTGATATTATTTACTTTGGAGTCAACTTCCGGACTACTGTGCTTGAAAGTGATGCCTGCTGCCTCATTCACAGGTTCAAGATAAAAGCCATAATTTTTGAGTGCAGATTCTTTTTGCCGGCCATCAACGGCGACACCGCCGGAAGTCAGATGTTGGCGCTTGGATAAGAAATACGTTACAGCAAGCAGAACAATAAAAAGTACAACAGCCACTGTTCTGGCAGCTTTTCCTTTCATCGAAACTATTTTTTTACTTTGAGTTAATAAATCAAATATATAGATAAATTGTCTTTGCCAATTTTTTTAATATGATTTCATTACCTTTATTCTAGTGTAAGTCAATTCATTATGTCAAACAGGCCCACCGTCTTCCGCCGATATGCTCCGTATGCCCTGGCATTCATTTTATTGTTGGATTCCTGCAACACAAATAATAACAACAAGTCAAAACCCGATACGATAGGAGACAGCGCATCGCCGGAAATCAAAGGGATCAAATATCTGGACGAAGGCAAAATTGATGAAGCCCAGGCAGCTTTTGAAAAAGGTGTCAAAACAAACCCCAATGATGTTTTGAATTACATCAATTTATCCCTGATTTATTTAGGCAAACGCCGGTTTGAAGATGTGGAGAAGGAAGTACAGACAGGGTTGAAGATACAACCCCGAAATACGGATTTAATGCAGATCCTCGCTTCCAGCTATATCCTGCGAAATAATAAAACGGCCGCACGGCAGGAATTAGCTCAAATATTGGCGATTGATACAAAGAACGTCCCCGCTTTGTATATGCTGTCGAACCTGGCAAAAGATGAAGGAGATAACGCTACCCGAAAAGAATATCTCTTAAAAATAATAGATATCAGCGCAGCCAACATTGCCGTACGCCTTCAACTCGCTGAAATGCTGGCCGAAGGAAATAAAGCAGACTCGGCCCTTTTCTATCTCGAAAGCATAAAAAAAATAGCGCCGCAATTTTCTCCCTTGACGGATGCCCCATATAAGAGAGCTGTTTCTTTATTACAAGGCAGTCAGGCCGCAAGTGCAGATTACTTTATACTACAGTTTCACAAGACAATTGAAGTCTCAAGACTCTATGCGGGTAATATGGCCGAAATCGGCGCGCTTCAATTGCCGGTAGGCAATGCGGACCTCGATGACAGCAAATTCAGCCGGGGCGATTATAAGAGCGACCCTGTTTCGTTGAAAGACATGAAGTTTACCGATATCTCGACCCAGGTAGGAACAACACTGCCAGCTTCAGCGAATACCACCCGCTCAGTCCTGGCCCTCGCTGATGACGATGGCTCCGGCAATATGTGCATATATTCCAGCTTCTCTAATCCCGGGTCTCCTTCTACGCATTACCTGATCAGAAGAGAGAACCAAAGATTTTCTGACGTTACATCCGCTGCGGGGATCGATTTTAATGCCGAAGAATTTGACGCTGCATTTGCAGATGTCGATAACGACGGCTACCAGGACCTCATCGTCTCTACCAACAAAGGTATCATCATTTATAAGAATCGTGGCGATGGAACCTTCAGTAGAATACAGGAAAACATCGGCCTGGGTAATGTGACAGATGGCAATAAGCTTTTAATCGCTGATTTCGACCAGGATGGCGACCTGGACATCTATATAGGCTGTAAAAGTACCAACAGGTTTTTTCGCAACAACGGCGATGGCACTTTCACCGAACAAGCCGGCGCCATGGGCCTCGCTTTGTCGACTGGTGCAAAAGACATGGATTTCGGTGACTGGGATGCCGACGGCGATCTGGATATAGCATTGCTGTCGATGGATGGCTCCGTAAGGCTGCTCAACAACAACAGATTCTCAAAATTTTCAGATATCACCGATTCGGTCGCCCTTCAAACCTATAAAGGCAACGCCATAGCTTTCGGAGACTATAACAACGACGGTAAGCCCGATTTATTCGTCGGCGGTCTCAAAGGGAAACGCTCCTTCTTACTAAAAAATACAGGCGATCACGGCTACATCACCGATCCTGCTTCACAGACGTTTTCCTCTTCGCTGGCCAACGTGGATATATCGGATGTGAAATTTATTGACTTTGATAATGATGGTCACGAAGATATTTTAGTGACGGGAACAGGTACGGATGGGAAATCAAGAGGAATCCAGTTATTTCATAACGATACGACAAAAGGTTTCAGCAATGTCTCTTACCTTCTTCCTGAGACGGTGACCCGGGGTCTTCATACGGTCATCGCTGATTTGGACCTGGACGGCGATGACGACATCTTTATCGCGGGTACCGGTAGCCTCTATCTCCTGAGAAACGACGGCGACAACTTTAATTATAATCGCTACATGCAGGTGCAGCTGACCGGACTTTCCTATGGTAACAACAAAAATAACCGCTTTGGGATCGGCGCACAGGTTGAACTCAAAGCCGGCGATCTATACCAGTTAAAGACAGTCAGAAGGGCGTTGACAAACTTCGGCGTAGGCTTGCGCGATTCATTGGACGCCATTAGAATAATATGGCCCAACGGAGCGCCGCAATACATTGCAGATCCTTCCTTCCGCCAAAGATTCATCGAGGAGGAAAAACTAAAAGCATCCTGCCCCTTCCTGTTCGCCTGGAATGGAAAGAAATATGCGTTTGTAAAGGACATGATGTGGAGGTCCGTATTGGGAATGACACTCGCCATCCATGGACAAGACACCAGCTATGCCTTCTCCGATCCCTCGAAAGAATACCTGCTGATCCCCGGCGAGGCGCTACAACCCAAGGGTAACAAATACTCGATCAAAATAACCGAAGAACTTTGGGAAGCGGTATTTTTTGACAAGGCAGCCCTGACGGCCGTAGACCACCCTGATTCTGTCAATGTATTTGCCGATGAACGATTCGCGGCCCCGCCATTCCCCGGAAAAAAGGTGTACACTATCGCCGATAAGCATTATCCGGTCGCCGCCGCAGACGGTCATGGGAATGATGTGTTGGAAAAAATAAAAACATATGATTTCCAGTACGTCTCGAACTTCGGGCTGGGCAAATACCAGGGCCTTGCCGAAGACCATGACCTGATCCTCGATCTCGGTGCCGCCGCCACCTCACCCGACCTCACCCCCCAACTCGCCGCCACCCGCCCATCGGCCGCCGAAGCTTCAGCGAAGGTGGCCGACAGCCTGTATCTCTTCCTGCGCGGCTGGACCTTCCCCGGAGACGCCAGCATCAGTATGTCCATGGCCCAGTCGGATGCCTACCGTAAGCACCCGCCTTCCCTGCAGGTCATGGATAGCAGCGGACATTGGCAAACGGTAATCCCCAATATCGGTTTCCCGATGGGAAAGGACAAGATGGTCATCGCTAACCTTTCCGGCAAATTCCTCACGCCAAAAGACAGACGGGTCAGGATACAGACGAACATGCAGATATACTGGGATGAGATATTCTTTTCGGTCGGTTTGTCGAAAGCCCCTGTCCACATGCATGATCTGACTATGACACATGCAAGTTTGGGCTATCGGGGATATTCAGCAACATATCGGAAGGGCGGCCCCTTCGGCCCGCACTGGTTCGATTATTATAACACTACCCAAGGCCAGAAATGGCGGGACCTCACCGGCTATTATACCCGTTACGGAAATGTACTGCCCTTATTAAAGGCGGCGGATGATGAATACATCATCGCCAACTCGGGCGATGAACTAAGCATCGACTTCGATGCCACCGGGTTACCACCTCTTCCAAAGGGATGGCGCCGCGATTTCCTCATTTACAGCGAAGGCTGGGTAAAAGATGGCGACCTGAATACGACCTATGGCCAAACTGTTTCGCCATTGCCCTTCCATGCAATGCCTTCTTATCCTTATGGGCCGACTATAAAATATCCTTCCGACCCTAAACACCGACAGTATCAAAAGGAATACAATACCCGGCTCATCGGCACAGACAATTTCAAAAATGCTTTGAATGCAAATAGATAGGAGATTATTATTGGCTATTGTCATCGGAGCACTGACGATGAACAATGCCTCAGCCCAGGACAAAAGCTATCCACCCAGAGTCCTTGCCTATCAATACTTGCAAAAAAACCAGATCGACGAAGCGGAGTATGCATTCATAAAAGCAATGAAGACGGACCCCGGCGAAATCCTGAATTACCGGGATCTGGCCGTTCTCTATCTGACGAAAGAAAATTATGTCAAGGCCGAAAGCATAGCCAAAGCCGGACTGAATCTAAAGCCGGCTGATATAGACCTAAGATCCGTGCTGGCAAAGATCTACATCCAAAAAGGAGACCAACAAAATGCCGTCACCCAGCTAAATGATATCGTCAAAAGAAGCCCCCGCAATATCTTCGCATACTATGGACTGGCGGCCGTTTCCGCTGGGGACAACGAGAAATACCTGTTGAAAGCCCTTTCTCTGGCGCCCACCAACATGGTGATCCGGTTGGATCTGGCAGAACTCCTCATTCGCGGAGAAAAGCCCGATTCGGCGATCTTCCATTTACAGGAGATAAAGAAAATCGCTCCGGAATTTTCACCCGCCATTAGTGGATCATACAATGATCTTGTTCAATCGCTGCGGGGCAAAGACTGGACAAAAGCAAAGATCCACGCCACCCGCTTTCACGAGCTATTTAAATTGACGGGCTCATACATCGAACAATTATCCACGATCGAAGGCCCAAAGCTATCGGTTGGCTATGCTGACTTTTCCTCGGGCCAAAGTCAAAATCAAAGCCGGCCTGTCAGTGGCCGGGCGGGATATGCTGCGAATAAGGGGTTCGTCGACGCAACGAAAGCGATAGGCCTCGAATTCGAAAATGCAACTCAGTCGACGCATACGGTCATCGCCGTAACGGATTATACAGAAGCCGGTGAAATGTATCTCTATTCCAGCAGTGTGACAGGCGCTAAACAAAAATGTCATTTAATGACCAGCGCAGTCGGCAGTTTTCAGGATATCAACGTCTCCGGTGGCATAGATCACCCTTCGGAAGACCAGAGCGCAGCCTTTGTCGATTACGACAACGATGGCTACGCCGATCTTTTTGTAGCCACGGCCAAAGGGATTCTGTTATATAAGAATAACGGCGACGGCACCTTTACGTATCAAAAAAACGACATCGGACTAAGCATCCCCATTGCCATACAGAAAATGCTCTTTGCCGATTTCGACCAGGATGGCGATCTCGATATATATGCATCCACCAAAAATGGCAACAAATTCTTTCGCAACAATGGCAACGGCACCTTTACAGAACAGGCGAATGCCATGGGCCTCGCCATCCCAGAAAGTTCCGCCCTGGACTTCAGCGATTATGACGAAGATGGGGATTTGGACATCATTTCCGCCAGCGCGACAAAAGGCCCGGTACTGTTAAATAATGGCCGTCATTCCAAATTTAAAGACGTCACTTCCCAAACCGGGCTTAAAAACGTAAAGTTTAACGGTTCAGCGATTGCGTTTGCAGATTATGACAACGATGGCCTGCCCGACTTGTTCATAACCGGAAGCGCCGGCCAGAATTTCCTTCTGAAAAACGTTAACGGCGATCATTTCGTGATCGATCCCGCTTCAAAAATATTTGCCGGTTCCCTGCACAACGTAAACGTTCTTGATGCAGCCTTTTTAGATTATGACAATGATGGCTATGAAGACCTCGTCGTTGTCGGAACGACCAGCAATTCATCATCACGGGCGGTGCAATTGTTTCACAACGACGGCGGTAAAGGGTTCAGTGATGCAACATCTTTATTGCCGGCAACGACTGGTCAGGCGACAAGTATCGCTATCGCGGACTTTAATGCCGATGGGGATGATGACCTCTTTTTGGCAGGTCCAGGGGGGGTAAAACTGCTGCGGAACGATATTGGTTCCCAAAACCGCTACATCCAGGTAAAACTAACAGGGCTTTCCTATGGTAATAATAAGAACAACCGGCTTGGGATCGGCGCACAGGTTGAACTGAAAGCCGGCGATTTGTACCAGTCGAAAACGATCAAAAGATCGGTGACGAACTTCGGACTGGGGGCGCACAGCACACTCGATGCCGCACGGATCATCTGGCCTAATGGCATGCCGCAGTATATTAAGGATCCCTCGGCAAACGAACGGATCATGGAAGAACAGATGCTCAAAGGTTCCTGCCCTTTCCTGTTTGCCTGGAATGGAAAGAAATATGTATTTATAAAGGACATGATGTGGCGCAGCGCTTTGGGTATGCCATTAGCCATCCACGGCCAGGACACCAGCTATGCCTTTTCTGATCCCTCGAAAGAATACCTTCTGATCCCCGGCGAGAACCTTCAACCCAAAAACAACAAATATTCGATCAGGATAACCGAAGAATTGTGGGAAGCGGTATTTTTTGACAAGGCCGCACTGATAGCCATCGATCACCCCGATTCTGTCGATGTCTTTGCCGACGAACGATTCGTAGCACCCCCCTTTCCCGGAGAAAAGCTGTATCCTGTAGCCAACAAACATTATCCGGCCTCGGCGGTCGATGGCCACGGCAATGATGTGCTGAATAAGATCAAGGCCTACGATTTTCAATATATTGCCAACTTCGATCTCGGCAGATACCAGGGCCTCGCCGACGACCATGACCTGATCCTCGATCTCGGGGCCGCACCCACAGCCACCGCCGCACCCACCGCCGCACCAACAGCCACTCCCTCTGACAGTCTCTACCTCTTCCTACGCGGCTGGACCTTCCCCGCGGACGCCAGCATCAATATGTCCATGGCCCAGTCCGATGCCTGGCGCCAACACCCCCCTTCGTTGCAGGTCATGGATAGCAGCGGAAACTGGCAAACAGTGATCCCGGATATGGGCTTCCCAATGGGGAAAGACAAAATGGTCATCGCCAATCTTTCCGGCAAATTCCTCACGCCCAATGACAGACGTGTACGGATACAAACGAACATGCAGGTATTCTGGGATGAGATATTCTTTTCGACGGGTTTGTCGAATGCGCCTGTCCACATGCATGATCTGACGATGACCAGCGCCAGGCTCGGTTATCGGGGATATTCAGCCATGTACAGGAAGGGCGGACCCTTCGGCCCACACTGGTTCGATTATTATAACACCACCGGTGGCCAGAAATGGCGAGACCTTACCGGCTATTATACCCGATATGGGAATGTATTATCCCTATTAAAACAGGCAGATGATGAATACATTATCGCCAATTCCGGTGATGAGCTAAGCATCGACTTCGATGCCACCGGATTGCCGGCACTGCCAAAAGGATGGAAAAGAGACTTTCTGATGTACAGCGAAGGCTGGGTAAAAGATGGCGACCTGAATACGGCCTATGGCCAGACCGTCGCACCATTGCCCTTCCATGCTATGCCTTCTTATCCTTACGGACCGAACACAACCTATCCGGCTGACCCTGATCATAAACAGTATCAAAAGGAATATAATACCCGCCTCATTACCACCGACAGTTTTAGAAAGGCGCTGAAGTCTCATCTAACTTCGCCACGGTATGATGGTACATATTCCGGGCGGCCGGGTTCAACAAACCCGCCGTATTAAATGGCTTTATTCGCTCCCTCACCGTATCCGTAAATTTAACTATATCGGTGTCCGATATCACCGGCCCCCTCATCAGCGCCAGCAGCTCTTCATAGGTGGTATAGGCGATTTCCAGGATATCACTATTAGAGGCTTCCAAAAAATAATCACAAGGAATATTCTTCAGCCGCTTCTGCTCATACACTATAGTGAAGGTAAAATACAGCATCGACCAGGCGGTGAACAAAGGAAAGTGCCGCATAGTCTTATAACAACCGGCAACTAACAGATCGATCAGCTTCAGTTCCGCCGAAACAATACGCTCGTATTCCTGTAACCGGTCATATAGCGGCTGCCCAAAATCCCGATTCTCCGCCAGCATCTCCACAACCCGCTCGATACCGGCCAGCGAATACGCAATACCCGTGCTAAATAACGGATCGACGAAGCCTACTGTGTGGGGCATGGCCACCCAGCCTTCGCCAAAAGTACGTTCGAGTCTTCTTTGCAGTCGCCCCGAACGCAAAATAATTCCCGGACTGGCCGATAGAGTAGCATCACCTAGCAGGCCATCAATATCGGGATACCGCCTCCGCATCGTGCTCCATATCTCCTCCGTTGGCATATTGCGTAGCGACAATTCCTCTCCGTTTAACGCAAATCCAAAACTCGTCAGGTTGTTGTTAAAACGAAGCGCCCAGATCCATCCTTCATCCAGCACATGATGCAAAGCCGAGTTATCCGCATCGTAGGGATAATCTTCAGTGGAAATATTCTTTTGGTGCAAACGTTCTGTCCATCGGGGCAGGTTATGGAAATGGGAAAAAACACCGAATGAATGAGTCAGAAAACGATCCGCCGATGACTTTACGGCAAACAGCTTATCCGCCAGCAGGCCACTTCCTGTCGCATCAATCAAAAAATCAGCACGAAAGGCAATCAAATCCTCACGTCGACGGACAGTGAACAGCCATTCTTTGTTTTCTCTTACCGCCGACATGATCTCAGCCTCGTCAAAATAGTCAATATCGCTTTCCACCGCCTTCCCCACCAAAAATGCATCGAAGTCCGCTCGCAGCCAATTGGTATCAGACAGGGTATCACTCACACTAGCCGCCACCAGCAATTCGTTGGAATGAAGCGTATCGCTTGCAAACGCCTCGCCCGGATAATGTTTATAATAACTGAAACCGCGTTTAATACCGCATACGATTTCCGGGTGTGCCCTCTGCCAGCTTCCATACCGTGAAAAATCATGCAGCCAGGGCAAATTATATTTCACCGAGAGCGAACGCAATATCATATCCGCAATCGGTGTCGAAGACTCCCCGATGGCAAAGCGCGGATGCGTTCCTTTTTCAATCAGGCAAACATGAAAGCCAATATTCTTTAAAACGAGTGCGGTTAAAGTACCGGCGAACCCGGCGCCGGCAATGACGATATCGTACTGTTTTTCAGCCATAAGAGCGAATACAACTACATGGTATACTAGGAATAACTTTCTGTGTGAGATTCATTTTTTCCAAACGTTCCTTTCTGGCCTCAAAGCAAAGCGGACACGAGGACAAAAAACCAATATCCCAGGTATCGACAAAGACCTGCCCCTGGCCGAACAATAACGCTGTGTCCATCACCTCTTCCAGCATAGCCAATGAAGGCGGAATATAATGACCTTCGCGTTGCAATACCTCCATCACCCCATTTCCCGGTCTCACCGGAATCACCGAGCAACGCGCAGCGCCGGAGTCAAAGGCGAATTGTATCGATCGTAACGTCCATGCCACACTTTCCTTCGGATCAGTCAAATAAGGCGGATTCAACAAGACAAATGTCCGTACATCGATCCCATGACCAGTTAAAAACCTGGCTGCTTTCCTGAAGTCATCCGGCGTAAGCTGTTTATTGAGTTTGGACAACGCTTCCGGATGAATCGTTTCCAAACCCATGGCGACCTCCAGCCGCCCATCGAGCAGCTCATTGAATTCGAGACAGTGATCATTACACAGTTTAGGATGATTCTCCACAACCACTCTTTTGTAATGGGTAAGACGACTGACGATAGAGGGATACGCTAAGGGAGAAATTGCCTTTGTGTCAAAAAAATTCCCGCTGTTATATAACTTGATCGCATCGGCGGCCGGTAATCTCTCCAGCGCATAGTCGATTTGCTGTGCAATAGCGCTGAAAGGCGCAGCCTCGTTCAGTGTGTTCTTCCATAGATCACACATCAGGCATTTATAGACACATTCCTTGCCCGTTAGAAAGATCGTATTGACGAGTTCGATATTCCCCGACAATCCCGGTTCCTGTTCGTGCAAAAAATGGTAGGGGATGTAGGGATCCACCTCATTCTTTGGACCACGAAGCGCTACGATTGTCCGATTGTCGTACCCATCATGCATAGAGAGAGTAGAAATAAGTCCTGTATTCTAGCTCGCTGCCGCCAAAGACCTTTGAAAAAGAATCTTCAGCTACGGCGCCGGCCTGGAACCTTCTCTTTTCAAAGACGGGCATGTCAAAGCCAGTTACCGCCTTGACGCCACGGCTTACAATGTCCCCCTTGAGTGCATACAGAACTTCTTCTTTCCAGTCGGTCAATGCGATAAAAGGAATGCCTTCCGCCACTTCAATGACATTGGGCAGTGCATACGGGCTAAAGCCCTTGAAGCCGTATTTTTTTGCAGGCGCATACGACCTTACATGTCCCCTGCTTTGCCCCCCGGAATACGTCAGCGAATGTTTTATTTTATCCACACCCCATCCTTCCTGGTAAAGCATCATGTTATTCAACACACTACGTATAGTCAGCTCGGGATTGGCCTGGATGGGATAGTCTTTCAGGTTTTCATCGCCGCCATCGCCATCTGCAAGGTATTTCCACTCAGGATATAATTCCCTGATCTGCCTGCAAAGCGCCATCGCCATGGTTGCAGATTCGAGGTCGAGGGATTTATAATCTTCCAATACCTTGATCGCATCCTTATAATCGATGGCTGATAAGGGAACATCCACTACTTCAAGAAATAGCGATAGACCCAATTGATCCAGGAACTGATGAGCCTGCTCGGAATCAGGGCCGCCATTGACGGACAGGGTGAAGGCTTTCAGTCTTTGAGGGGACATGCCGAGCTTCAGCATTAAATGATAGATTACCAAAAATACCGAGCCGCTGTCGATACCACCGGAAAATAAGACGCCGATAGGCTCCTTTTCGGGAATCGATAACAGCCATTTCTGACATTCATTGGTCAGCGTTTCAATATATTTTTTCCCGATAGCATCTAAGTCAGTAGGGAGAACATTTCTTTGCGGCTCAAAAAAACGCGTATACACCGGATTGGGATCGGGACATCCGATCACTTCAAGCCTGACAACGTGATGAGCCGGAACCATTCTGGTGTAGGCAGGATGGAACTGGTGATGCAAAGCCTTTTGTTTGAGATAGTCGTAAATTTCATCCATGCGTTCGGCGACAATGAGCAAAGGTCCCGAAACCTGCTTGGCCAAAAAATAACGCATCGGCCTGCCGAGGGAACGCGCCAGAAAAACCTGTTGTCCCACTTTTTTAACGATCGCAAATTGTCCATCTATCGCCCGTACCCGCGCAGCATCGCCGGAGACGATGGCTTCCCCCGCTTCCGCTGCGGTCATATTAAAAATCACGTTATTATTATCATCCAGCAGGCTAACAAAATCTGTTGACATCGTTATATATTAGAA
>JAMFSL010000069.1 GCA_026225275.1 Puia dinghuensis | reverse complement strand
TGAACATCCCTGACACGCCGAAGCCGCCCGAATTATTCGGATTGACATATAAAACACTGTCGCTTTGCAGAAACTTCCGATGCGCACTGACCTGTAAATGAGTGTTGGTATAGAGAAAGCCAATCCCAATATAATAGGGCTTGCTGTCATGTTCCGGCTGGTTCAACTCGTCCCTTAAAAACTGCGCTGAAACAAACTGTACAGCCATCAATGATGTACATAAAAGAAAAACCCCGCGCATACCCCTTATCTTGTTGAATAAAAATTTCATAACTAATTTAAAATCAGTATTTTAATCGATAAATCTTCGTCCGGCTCTGTATTTGGGGTAAAATACGCTCTATAGGCTTGATTATGGGGTTACGAGGGATAACGGTAAAAGGGAGCTTTAATTGCCCTGGTCCGGCGCTTTTTCGCCTATATATAGGCTGCAGATTCCCAGGCTCAGCCGTCTCAGCCGTGTACGCACATAGCCACAGTCATCGAGGATCTGTAAGAAGTCATCCCCCTCAGGAAAGGCTCTGACAGAATCGTTCAGATAGCGGTATGCCTCCCGGTTGCTGGATACCAGTCTGCCGATGGTGGGGGCTACGAGTCGAAGATAAAGGTTATACACCTGGGTGATGCCGGGTAGTCGTGGCTTGGAGAATTCCAGCACGACAAGTTGCCCTCCCGGCTTCAGCACCCGCCTCATCTCCCGGAGACCACGTTCCAGGTTCTCGAAATTGCGGACGCCGAAGGCTACGGTAATGGCATTGAAATAATGATCAGGAAAGGGGAGGGCCTCACTATCGCCTATTTGCAGAATGATCCTTTTGTCCAGTTGCAGTCGGGCGACTTTTTGCCGTCCGATCTCCAGCATGCCCGACGAAATATCTACACCGGTCAATTGCGACTGGGGAAAATAGCGGGCCATCATGATAGCCATATCACCCGTCCCCGTCGCCACATCCAAAATGGCCATATTACCCTTATATTTCGCCACTTCCCGGATCGCCTGCCGCCGCCAGTAGATATCACTGCCTCCTGAAAGCAAGCGGTTCAAAAAATCATACCTGAATGCGATCTTATCAAACATTTCGGCAACCTGCTGCTTCTTTCCCAGCTCCGAGTCCTTAAAAGGGACGATCCTATCATGTGAATAGTTGGCCATAGCGGTTGCAAAGATAAGCGTATCTTTGCGGCTTCATTCAGCGATATGGTCATTACTTCTTCCACTTATGTGATTAGTAGCCCGGATTATACCCAATGCCCGGCGCCGGATCGCCCCGAATATGCGTTCATCGGTCGCAGTAACGTCGGCAAGTCTTCGCTGATCAATATGCTGGTCAATAATGAAAAACTGGCCAAGACGTCCGGAACGCCTGGCAAAACACAGTTGATCAATCATTTCTCTATCAACAAAGAATGGTATATCGTCGACCTTCCCGGTTACGGCTTCGCCAAGGTCTCGCAGACACAACGGAAGAAATGGGAAAAGATGATTGAAGACTACCTACGCAAACGGGAGAACCTCGTGACCGTTTTCATCCTCATCGATAGTCGCCACACTCCTCAGAAACTCGACCTCGAATTTGTTAATACCCTCCGCGAGTGGAAAATCCCCTTTTGCCTCGTCTTCACCAAGGCGGATAAAGAGACCCAACGTACGGTCAGCGCGAATGTCAAGGCCTTCCTCGAAAAAATGCGCGCCACCTGGCAATTCCTCCCCCAGCATTTCGTCACCAGCGTCATCAAGAAAATGGGCCGGGACAAGATCCTGAACCTGATCGGAGAAATGAACAAAGAGTTTGAAAGTGCGCCGGAATAAAATGATGATTCGCGATCTGGTGGGACAGGCAACAGGGCGGTCGGAGGAGTGAACAGGGGAGACAAATCCTTAGATCGTGGTAGAGCACGATCTGACGCAAGAACCAGGGTAGGGAGGCGGCTCAGTTGACGACCTTATTCGCACAGCTGCTGCTGGCGAAGGCCTCCGGTTTAGCTTTAAAAGCAAATCCCATCCCCAGGATATAGCCCATAGCTTCTTTCAGGGCGTCGTTGCTCTTGAAGCTCGGATTAGTATTGATGTCCGCATGTACCTCCATGTCGACATTATACCTGCTGAAGAGATTGCATAGCTCATAGGCAATCTCGATGCTCTTCGCTACTTCGACCAGCATACGCTCCTTGATCGTGTACTGGTGCCTCGTCTTTTCGTTATGAATGAACATGAAACCGCCATGTCCTTCACGCAGAAAAACAATCACCGTAGCAAATTCCGTTTCAAGACCTTTTACCTGTGAATCAGTGCCGATGCAGACCTTCAGCCGATAACCTTTGTTCGATTCCCGCCGGATCGCATTTTCAACGGCTTCAACAATGGGAAGTTCGATTGGATCTCCATTAAATTTTCGCCATAACATATGAAAGGATTTTTCGAATTTACCGAAAAACCACATATTGACAAAATCAGATATTACCAAGGCCGATGGAGGCGTTCACAGACATTAATACTGCCCGGTGCTCAGCATGACCAGCGTACATCCCTCAACGGGTTGGATCCCGTTTGCCTGCGCCAATGTGGCCAGTTCCGGGTTTTCCGCACCAGGATTGAAGATGACACGCTTGGGATAAAGTGACAGAATGTAGTCGTAATACTCCTTTTGATGGATCGGGCTGAGATATAACGTCACCGTATCGATGCCCGTCAACGGCTGTTTATCCGTCCCGATCTCCACATCGCCTACTTTCGCCGGCTTCCGGCCGATAGCGACTACCGGATGGCCATTGCCACGCAGCTTCGTCACGGCCAGATAACTGTACCGGTCGGGACGATCGGAAGCCCCGAGAACCAAGGTCTTTTTGCCTGTTGTGAGCATATCGATATAACAATCCAGTCCCGCTTTTGTTCCGGTGGGTCGATTAGCCGGATCGCCATCAGAAATAAGGCGAATTATCCGGACAGGTATACTTCCTGGCCTCCTTGAACGAAAACCCTTTGCCAGGCTTGATCACGAATGCCAGATAGAAACCCCCGTTCTGTGTCTTACTACCGGAAAAAAGATTCGCCCAGTTGTGAATGCCCAATAACAAAGGCCCCGCCTTGAAGGCGCCTCCGACCCATACCCTCCCCTCTGTCGTCACCTGCACAGGCAGATAGGTCCCCAGTGACTTAGTCTCCCATCGGGGGGTAACCGCTAATAGGGTGATCTCTTTGGTGAATAGCCGTTGCCCATTGTTCGATCCGCCCAGGTTCAGCGTAAGATCGGCATTCAACGCAAAATTATTCGGCAGCGGCCTGTCGATATTCACCACCAGCCTGGCCGGATTCCAGATCTTATACGAACCCGCCAGCGGAACAATGGAGTTGACGATCGACGCCATACTGTCATTAAAGCCTGCCAGTGTCTTTAGATGATCGAACTTTTCATTCAATTCAGAATCGGATACATTGGTCTTCGGATCGCTGACCGCCCTGCTCTGCGATCCATATCTGTAATTATTGGCGCCTATATCCAGCAGGGAGACGCCGATCTTCCACTCATAGTCATAGTAGTCATCGGGATCACCATAAATAGGCACAGCCTGGGTTTTTATCAGGTATTCGGCGCCGAAATCGACGGCGGCTCCCCCCTGCGTGTGACCAAGGAAGTCTTTCAGATTCTGTGTGGTACTTTGATTGTTATGCCAATAGTCATAATTCTCTGAATACGCATACCTTCCGGAACCCGCCGCCAGGTCATAGATGGTCAAAGGCCCCGATATCGTACGATTCACCGATCCGTTTTCCAACTGGGCATACAGGCCCGAAATCCCCCGCATACCTTTCAACGTGATCCCCGCATTCAACCGGCTATATTCATCATCTATGATGGTCCGGCTATAGGTCATGAAGATCTCCGCCCAGGTACTGCTGACAAAATTGGCCTTATAAGTAGTGCCATCATTGATGTTGAAGAATTGGTTCATATTCTTCAGCGTATCATTATAGTTCACATTTCCCGTTTTCACAGCGCCATAACCCCGGATATTGGCTCCGAAGGCAATAGCCTGCTTACGGCCCAGGGCCAACCGGACATTCAGCAGATGCATGTTGAAATTGAACGCCGCAAAGCGCTTTAAATCGCCGTTCGTAAAGTGATAATGTATCGTGTCGCTGGGGAATAGGCCGGATAAATAGGAGAAATTGCTGAAGGAGACGGCATTCGTCGTATTGGTCTCCTGCATAGAAAACACGGTGATGTCCCACGGGTAAGGTGTCATCAGAATGGAGGCCGGATTATTTGCTACTCCGATACCCCCTGCATAGGGTGACCCTTCTATAGCGTGATAGTCCTGCGACCGCGCAGCCAACGAAAAGACCAATGCCGTGAACAATCCTACAGCGCCAGCTTTGACATGACTCATTTTTGCCGTTCAGTTTAAACGATCCAAGATTGATGGGTCTTTCGGCGGGATAAAGTCGAGGGCTAAAATGGCTGACCGTGCGTCTGACGGATCAGAAAAGAAATTAACCTGGGAAAAGGTTTTAGCGAATATAGTAAAAGTTTCGTACGTGTGGAACTGCTAAACCAGCGCTGCAATAATCGTCCCATCCATAACCGCCGGCCGAATTGCCTGTTCCAGCGGTCGATATACTCCTGTTCCATCTCATAACGGGCTATCTGCCCCTTTAAAAAAGTATCGATGCATTGAAAGGCAATCTTACTACCATGTAAGCCCATACTCATTCCATTGCCCGCCAGGGGAGGGGCCATGCCGGCCGCGTCGCCGACAAACAACAAATGATTTTCCACCTGCGTCCTTTTCTCGAAGCTGATCTGCGAAATGGTCAACGGCTGCGGAAAGAGGAAGACGGAAGATGCAAAGATCTTATCCAGCAGCGGATTTTTCCGCAAAATATTGTTCTCCATATCGGAAATGGAATTTCCGCTCTTCCGGAGATTTCCCGCCGTAGTCATATAACAAAGACAACAACGACCCTCTTCTATCCGGGAAATGCCGCAATAACCATCCTTAAAATGATGCAGACCGATCAGATCATCCTCGATGTCCGCCTGCACATGATATTTCACCCCTATATAGTTGTTGAGATAGTTGGACTTCTTCCGGATAAAATTTCTCTTCCATTTGATGTCCAGGTTGCTACGCTTACCGTACGTACCACAGGCTACCGTAGCCGAGAAATTCCCTGCACTGGTCTTTACATCGAACAATGATCTTTCAAACACTATATCGGTCACCCTTACGGACTCCCATAGCGCAACCCCCGCCGACCGCGCAATAGCGGCCAGTTCGGCATCTATCTTATATCGGCTGATGCCAAACCCACCCAGCGGCAACTCCTGCTCGATGGCCCTTCCATCAGGCGCTGACAAGAGCAATCTTCTGATAATAGGCAGGTTCCAGTCGCTCAGCGGCAGACCCAGTTCTTCCAGGAAATTCCAACTTTCCAGACTGATATACTCCCCGCAGACCTTGTGGTAGGGATAACGCTCTTTCTCGAACAGCGCTACCGCATATCCGGCCCTGGCTAACTGGATGGACAGCGCCAACCCGGCCAGCCCGCCGCCAGCTATAATGACGTCATAATGCCCGCTTTTAGCCAGATCTCCTGCGCCTGAAGTCTCCTCCATATTGTAGATTAAGAATAATTCCCCGTACGGATGACCCTCAGTCCGGAATCGGTAGACTTGGATAAAAGCCACCGAAAAGCCCATTTCCACTCCAGCGAACACCCGGTCACGCCGGCCTGCTCTAATAACTTTTCCCATTCTTCCCGGGTGAAACCCCGCAAAACAGAAAGTGGAGCGTCATTTTTAACAAGATATGACCTCGACCACCATTTCGTCAGCAGCCGAATAGCATGATAAGCCACAGGATGCCGTTGCAGATCATTGATGTACCATCCGGCGCCGGCATTTTTCTCCATCCAGCGTAGCATATAGATCAATTCTTCATCCGTAAAATGATGACAAAAAAGGGAAGAAAAAATGATATCCGGCCTCCGCTTATCAAATATCACTTTCCGATAATCCGCATACACCCATTCCGCATGACCACCCCGCCATTTTTCCCTGGCCACCGCAATACACTGCGCATTGTTGTCGACGCCGATCACCTCTATTTCTATGCCCCACCGGTGGCAATAAAGGCTCAATGCTCTGAGATTGTCACCGCCGCCACACCCGATCTCACAAACCGTTATCCGCTGACGACCCCCCAGCAACCTTTTCAACCCTCTGATGCTGATCCGGTGCCCCCCCAGCCAGGTATTGATGAAATCCAGTTCATGCATGTTCCGCTCTATATCCGCAAAAGGGATATCGTCCCGGTCCAGCAGCTCCTTCTCGGCGCTCCTTTTGGCATAACTGATTTTCATGCTAATTTGTTTCTACGATAAATGTCTCCATCGTAAGACCCGGGCCGAATGCAGCACCGAATATACAATTTGGCTGACTATAGTCCAGTTGTTTCATGATCCGCTGCAGGACAAAGAGGATGGTAGGAGAAGACATATTTCCATATTCCTTCAGGATCGCGTAGCTATCATCCAGATGCCCATTGGTAAAACCAAGACTCTTATAAATAGAGTCCAGTATCTTTTTACCGCCCGGGTGCACACACCAGTGACTGATATCGTCCCGGCCCAGTCCGCTTTTTTTCAGGGCGTTGCCGACCAGACCATCAAAATCGGCCCTGATCAGATCCGTCACATAACTGGTCAGTGTCATCCGAAAGCCGGAAGAAGACATATCCCAGGTCATCGCCCTTTTGCCCTCCGGCACGATTTCGGAATAGAAATCCCTCAACCTCAATCCTTTACCCGGATGATCATCCGATACGACCAACGCCGCGGCAGATCCGTCGGCAAACAGCAGGCTTGACAACATATTGTCTACTGTACCCTCCTGCTGAAAGTGCAGCGTGCATAGTTCTGTACAGACGATCAATATCCTGGCTCCAGGAGAGGACTTTGCCAGCGCATCGGCCAGCTTTAATGCATGTACGGCGGCATAACAACCCATAAAATTCACCGAAGTCCTGAATACAACCGGCGGCAGACCCAACGCCTCCACCAACTCCAGATCGAGCCCCGGAGCACTCATCCCCGTACAACTCACCGTGATCAGATGCGTAATAGAGGAAGGATCCAGCTGCCCTTCCAGACAGCGATGGATCGCCTGCATCGACAACGGCGCTGCAAATTGTCGATACCATTGCATTCTCAATTCCAAAGACGGGAAAGGTTCCAGATTCTCTGTCGGCGGATAAAACTCCCACTCGGTGATGGACCGGGAATAGTCCGGGATGACCGAATACCGCGCTTCAATGCCGCTCTGCTGATAAAGGAACTTTAACTTTCTGTTAGCTTGATTCTCCAAAGCATAAATTCGTTGCATGAACGGAAGAATATCGCTCTGGCGGTGTTGATAGGCGGGAACTGCTGTTCCGATGGAAATGAGCTTGCTCAAAATGGATGTGCTTGATTTATATACGTATTCAATAGCTGCAAAGATGAGACCAGACCCTTACATTCCTTCTATGACCAATACGGCAATAAAACCCGCATTAGTGCATACCGAGGCCAGTAGGTTCATCCGCATCGTATTGGAAAAATTGGCCTGGGCCGGATCTTTCCACACTTTTACGGCCCATATGAGGAAGTAAACGACGACTGGTAGCATGCAGGTTGCCAATACACAAAATTCTGTCACCTGAAGCGTGGAAAGAAAATAATCGGCCAATAAGACAACAGCAATGCCGTAAACGATCCCGGTAAATACAAAACTGCCTCTATATCCCAATACCTGGCTCAGCGTTCTCACTCCGTCCCTGCGATCCGCCTCATGCTGATAGATCTGCGTCAGTGGATAGAACCCGCCAAGCAATAGCGAACAGGCCAGCATCGCCTCTCCGGTCCCTTGCAGCCCGACCCACGCACTGGCAGCAGAATGACTGCCCTGATATACCAGAAGGAACACCAACGCTCCCTGACAGCTGATGACTGTCAGATAGCCGGCAAACGGATATTTTTTCAGCCTGATCCGCCGCCAGCTATACGCCTTCGATGCCAGGATATAACATAGCAGCCCCGCAGTAAAATACAGCCCGATGAAAAGACCCAGCAACAAAGCCAGCCCATCCATTACCAGCGTGACCGTATACAGCTGCCGCGTAGGCTGCAGGGGATTCGCTACCCCGCCGATCGGTCCGGTATCCCGGTCCATATAACTGTTGTATCCATTGCTGGCAGGATAGACCAGCACATGCAGAATAATAAAGATCAGCAACGCCCGGCACCAATCCCGGCCCACCACCTGGCTCAGTGCAAACCAGTATACCGGCATCAGGAAAAAAGAGAAGGGTAGTCGTAACAGCTGTAATGTCGAGCGTTGGAATCTTTCCATATTTTTCATCTCTCAACGGACGAACCAACGGCCCGTTCGCGAAAAGTCATTTGTTCATACAAGATCCTGCACCATATGACAATCGCCATCACCGCCTTGATGCCATAAGGCCGGATAAAATCATTCCGGACCGCAGCCGGCACCAGATCCGAAACAGACATGGTGATCAGCAAGAACGACAGGATCATTAATACCTTGTCCATTACATCGGGTTGCCGTGAAAAATACCATATCCCGATCCCGGCCATGACGATGACGAAAGTCGGCGATTCGGCCTTGTGATTGAAGATCACCATCCAGATCAGCAGATTCGCGAGATATAATAACCGGAAATGCAAATCCCGATAATGTCGCACATAAACCAGCGGTAATAAGAACAATATAATACCTGCCCCCGTCACTATATTCTTGGCAGCATCCAGATGCCACCAACTGACCAGGATGCCCATCACGGACAACCCGGTAGAGGCAGATCGATCGTTTAACAACAGATGCAGCCAACTGCGGTAAAGCAACATCAGCTGGTGACTGTCAACCACCAACAGCGGCAGCAGCGCAAAAAACAACATCCAGAACAGCGACCATCCCGCCAACCGGAGCTTGTCCGGATAAAACAGGTAGAGGACAAACGCCGCCGCACCGTATATTTTAATATAGAACGAGAAAACAACACAAAGGGTTGAAAGAAAGTAATTGCGACGTTCGGCCAGCGCAAAGGCCATAACTGTTAGGCCGGCCATGAGCCCGTTACTTTGGGTGTTTTGTATCGATAATAACATTTCCAGCAGGCAGAACAGCAGGATCCAGCTCTTTTTTTCATCACTGATGCCAGGCAATAATCGCACACCCGCATACAGACACAGTGAGTTGATGAGGTTCCACAATAAGAGCCCTATGATATCCGGCATCCACGACAACAACCCAAAACACAGCGCGAACCCCGGACTATATTTATACAGGTCCCAGTGATCGTCCGGGAACAGCTGATAGATATCCTTACCCTGGATCAGGTGATAGAAAGAGAATTTAAAAATGCGGAAATTATTATAATCGATATAAGGCCGCCCTCCCGGAATATAGGTCTTCGGACCTGCCGTCAGCCCCTGCACAGCGGCAAGGACGGATATCAATACATAAGCGAACAGTACGATGGAAAGACTCCTGGATTGCCAGGTCCTGATTAGATTAGCCTTAGTCAGGTTCATAGTGTTAGTGTGAATACGTTGAATTTCTAATCGGTATACGCAGCCATTCCGGCGCAATCGCAATCCTTCTCTACCGGCACCTGTAATAAGCCGGAAAAATGCCGGTAATACCCTATCCGGTCTTCCAGCTCCTTCCGGATGGCCGGCACCCGGCTATTGCATTCTACATTGCCATTGATGATGTTGATCGTCATTCCGAATCCCGGTCGCCTTCCCAGCCGCCGGTCTTTCGCATCCGGTTGCCACAGCCCGGTCATAACCGCATGGCAGGAAGGCTCTGAACCATCTGCCCGCATCCAAAACCATAGCGCCGTTTGGAAGGCGATCACCCCGTCATGGCTCACCAACTCGGGACGGGCCAGCAACGGTAACCCCAGGTCAGCACCCGCCTGCCCGTAATTGTAAGGATAAGTCAGCTGTATCGGCCCCCGGCCATAATAAGATTTTCCGGGCGCAGCCCGGTAGGGACCCCCATCGGAGACATTATACTGTTTACAGTGCCCGTCCAGGCATGCCTGCTCTTCCGTATAATAGAGCCCCCAGGCATAGAGACCTCCTGGTGCTCCCGACCATCCGCCGGTTGTTTCATGTGCAACTTCCGCGAGAAAGGCGGCCAGCTCACGCCGGCGCACCGCTACATCGCCGGTACCGGCGAAAAGGGGATAGGTCGCGGCCGCTTTCACCAGGGCTTCATAACTATACAACAGGTGATGATGCGGAAAGAAAGTTTCATACTGTACCTTGGTGAAGACGGATAATAAACCGCCTTCCTCTGTCCGGTAAGAAGTGTGGCCGGACAGGGAAGGCAGCATTGCTGCCCATAGCAGCCAATATCTTCTGATCATTGCCATTGCCCAAATTAGGCAAATTCTACCATTTTTCGTCCCCCTCACTCCGGTTGACCTTGAATGGTAAAATCGTTTCATTTGGCAGTGAATTATCGCGCTGAGGCTCCGTGCGCTTCACTTCCGTCTCGGCGCGCCTGCCTTCTGGTTCATGACGTTTGATTTCCGGTTTGCGCGTGATGGGCTCCGGCCGTTTGACGGGTGCTTCCGGTCTTTTGGCCATCGGCTCGGGCTGACGTTCGATTCGTTCAAGACGCTGCTCCGCTGTCTCCATCGGGTCACCTGTGTTGATAGGCTGAACCGGCCGTTCCCGGCGTTGATGGCCGCCATCGCGACGACCATTACCACCATCCCGGCGTTGATCTCCCGCCTCCCGGCGCTGATCTCCACCTTCCCGGCGCTGATTACCGGCTCCCTGATTGCGTCTGTCATTGCCCGAACCTTCCCGGCGCTGGCCGGATCCTTCACGCCGTTCATTGCCATGTCCCTGACCGTTACGCCGGCCATTCCCCGATCCGTCTCTGCCCGCGGCAGAAGACGTACCCACCACCGAAGGCCGGATGGCGAGGGAGGCATGCATTACGTGGGGATGATCTTCAATCACCGGTATGGCTTTGGAGATCAGCTTCTGAATATCGCGCAGGTATTCCCCTTCTTCCTGGTCACAGAAGGAAAGAGCGGTACCGCTGGCGCCAGCCCTGCCGGTCCTGCCTATGCGATGTACATATGTTTCGGGCACATTCGGCAGCTCATAATTGATGACATGCGTCAGCTCGTCGATATCGATGCCCCTGGCCGCAATATCCGTCGCCACCAGTATCCTTGTGTGCCGGCTCTTGAAATTCTCCAGCGCCCGCTGCCTGGCATTCTGCGACTTGTTGCCGTGAATGGCTTCCGCCCGGATACCTGCCCGCACCAATCCCTGGGCTACCTTATCGGCGCCATGCTTGGTACGCGTGAAGACAAGCGCCGTGCCAATGGCGCCGTCCTTCAGAACATGCAGTAGCAAAGACCGCTTGTCCTTCTTATCGACGAAATAAAGAGACTGCTGTACGGTCTCCGCTGTAGTAGAAGCCGGTGTGACCTCTACCTTCGAGGGATTGACGAGAATCGTATTGGCCAGCTTTTGGATCTCCGGTGGCATCGTCGCCGAAAAGAACAACGAATGTTTTTTGGCCGGAAGCTTGGTCAGCAATTTCCGCACATCGTGAATGAAACCCATGTCCAGCATCCTGTCCGCCTCATCCAGCACAAAGTACCGGATATGCTGCAGGCTGACGTAGCGCTGGTCTATCAGGTCGAGCAGCCTGCCCGGTGTCGCTACCAGGATATCCACGCCCTTCTGTAAAGCCTGCACTTGCTGGTGCTGCGGAACCCCGCCGAAGATAACGGTATGCTTCATGCCCGTATACTTCCCGTATGCAGCAAAGCTTTCGTCGATCTGGATGGCCAGTTCACGGGTGGGCGTAAGCACCAGCGCCGTGATCGGACGATGACCACCCGGCCGCGTTTCTTCAGTAATGCCGGCCGTATCTTCACACAATAATTGTAATAGAGGTAATGCGAAAGCCGCCGTCTTGCCGGTACCGGTCTGTGCACAACCCAACAGATCTTTGCGGTCAAGGATGATCGGTATAGCCTGTTCCTGGATAGGCGTAGGGGTCGTATAGCCCTCGTTATCCAAAGCCTTTAACAAAGGCTCAATGAGATTGAGATGTTTGAATGACAAAATAAATACTATTTAAAATGGAAAAAAGCCCGTCTACTCAACAATATCCTTCAGGAGTTAATACAGAAGGTTGTCACGAAAGTGGATAGAAAGGAGTATTAACGGGTGCAAAGATAAGTGATTTTCCCGGAATAAGGAAATTAAGGACGGAAGCATCATTTCCTGTCATTGATAATCAACGCGTTGTGCGGAAAGAGAAAAAAGGGGGAAATTTTTTAAAAATTTTTGTGGTCTTTTTAGTCCGCACTTGAAAATTCTCCCTATATTTGTTCTCGTTAGCGGTTCATATAGAAATACAGTCTCAGGTTAAGGCAAATAAAAAAAAGACTGGACCGCTGATCGGACTGACAGGGCTTTGCAAGCCTGCCGTCTTCCGGGTCGGAGACTCATAGTAGCACCAACGCTTCCGGCTATTAAAGACATTTATATCAAGTTTTTTTAAGTTTGGTTGGAACAGCAAGGACACAGTTCTTGAGGGTCTCCTGTTTCAACAGGAGACCCAATAGGATAAGGTTTAAAGGGCCGCCTCATGTCTATGAGGCGGCTATTTTTATCCGCCAGAGTTAGCTATCTCATGTGACCGCTAGAAGAAACTGATATAGAACTGCCCTTCTATCTCATAGTAATAAGAATGTTCCTGCCGGGAAAAACGAATAGGCGCACCTAACTCTTTCAACACTTTCAGGTACTCATACAGACTTCGTTCGGAAATCCCCATTTTATTGGCGAATTCGGGCGGAGAGCCCGTCCCTTTACGACGAATAAACTGATCGAGTTCTAACAACAGGTTAAGGTATTGTTTCATAACAGTAAATTTGATTTACTACTATCTTGCAAGCCTTAACCGGGAATAATAAAATAAAGGTGAATTAAAAATACAGGAATTTATATTTCTGCCCGCACTGCAGCACAGAAATATGACCCTACTAAGAGATAACATGGAGTTCCCCGCGGAAAAAAATCATATCATCATTCGCAACGGCTCTTCCAACAGGCTCTTCACCGTTTGAAGAAAGGCAGACCCCGTCGCGCCGTCCACCACCCGATGGTCACAGCTTAAGGTCAGCTTCATCACATTGCCGGGAACAACCGCCCCCTTCTTCACCACCGGTACCTGTTGAATCGAACTGACAGCCAGGATACAGGCATCAGGAGGATTGATGATCGCCGTGAACTCATCCACGCCGAACATGCCCATATTGGATATCGTGAATGTGCTGCCTTCCCAATCGGCCGGTTGTAATTTTTTATTCTTCGCCCGCTGCGCCAAATCCTTCACCTCAGCGCCAATCTGCGACAAACTCTTGGTATCCGCAAAACGTACTACCGGAACCAGCAACCCATCTTCTATCGCTACGGCGACCCCGATATTGACATGATGGTTGACCCTGATTTTGTCCCCCAGCCAGCTGCTATTGATGGCCGGATGCTGTTTCAATGCCACTGCTACAGCTTTCAACACCAGATCATTGAAAGAAATCTTTACCGGCGATACCTCATTCAGTTTACCCCTGGCTTCCACCGCGTTGTCCATATCGATAGACATCGTGATATAAAAATGCGGGGCAGTGAATTTACTCTCGGCTAAACGCTTGGCAATGACCTTCCGCATCTGTGACACCGGTACATCCTCATAGCTCACCTGACCCGCAGACGCCGTGGTCACCGGCTTGCCAGCCTGAGTCGATTGCGAAGCCGGCTGTGAAGACCCCGCCGTCGCAGATGCTGCCGCAGGCGTATAACTATCTACGTCTTTCTTGATGATACGACCATTGTCTCCACTGCCAGGCACCTTCGAAATGTCGATACCTTTCTCGGCCGCCAGTTTCCTGGCCAACGGAGAAGCCTTGATCCGGCCATCCGCACTCACAGACAACCCGCTGTGACCATTGTCTCCAGTCGCCGCCGTCTGCACTCCCGCCGCCGCTACAGCTGTCTGACCTCCAGACGATGCCGCTACGGCAGCTGCCGCAGCCGCGGCTGTTTTAGTGAGATCCCCCGCGACGACCCCACCTCCCTTATTCTTCGATGCCGCTACTATACTGTCCAAATTCACTTTCTTCTCGTCCCCGATGACGGCCAGCAGATCATTGACGGCAATCTTCTCGCCCTTCTGTGCACCGATATATAATAATTTCCCTTCTTTATAACTTTCCAACTCCATCGTTGCCTTGTCAGTCTCTATATCCGCCAGGACATCCCCTTTCTTCACCGTATCCCCGACCTTCTTATGCCAATCGGCAATCACTCCTTCTGTCATCGTATCACTCAACCGGGGCATCAGTATAACTTCCTCCTGTTTGGAAAGATCCAGACTACCACCTGCCGGCGCTTTGGCCCCCGCAGCTCCATTATTGCCGGCCGGCACAGCCTCATTATTAGCTGCCGCCGCTCCCGCCGCTGCCGCATTCGGCGTCGCAGGCGCAGCACCCCCCCCTTTCACCAGACTGGAAATATCTTCTCCCGGAGCACCAATAATGGCCAGCAAATCATTCACCTGTATCTTCCCCCCTTTATCCGTTCCGGTATATAATAAGGTGCCGTCTTTATAACTTTCCAGGTCCATCGTCGCCTTATCCGTCTCCACCTCTGCCAGCAAATCGCCTTTCTTGACGGCATCGCCCACTTTCTTATGCCAGGCAGCAATGACACCTTCCGTCATCGTATCGCTCAATCGGGGCATTAAAATAACTTCAGCCATAACGCATTGTCTTATTTAGATACAAGAGAAATTGAAATCGAGCCGTGAAATTAAGACAAAATTCCCTACCACCCATCAAACCGCTTTTACATTCCCAGTGCGCTTCAGCACGCCCCAGTGTTGCAGTTCCCCTTTCAGCGCACGCCGGACGGCCCTGAACAGCACCAGCCAGGTCAGCCACCGCCAGATCAGTCTCTGCGGGATCAGCCAGACCAGTCTCGACAACTTTTCCCGTTCGAAACAGAACGCCAGCAACGCTACCGCAAGGTCTACCATCATGAAAACCAGGTAATACCCTCCGATCTTACTGGCATTGCCCGTCAACAGCCCGACAATCATAAAGAAATCGGCCAGTGGAATAACGAAAGGAATGATATATTGGAAGAGTAAAATATTGGGTAACGCAGCCCACCCAAGCCACCGGTATTTCCAGTTTAGCAATGCATCCCGGTTCTTCCAGAACGTTTGCATCACCCCATAGCTCCAGCGGAATCGCTGCTTGAAAAACTGCTTCAACGTCTCCGGCGCCTCGGTCCAGGCAACGGCTGTATTGTCATTTTCGATGATATAGCCGCATCGCAGGATACGGATCGTCAGATCACAATCCTCCGCCAGCGTATCGGTCGTGAATCCGCCCGCCTCTTCGATCGCCTGCTTCCGGAAAGCTCCTATCGCCCCCGGCACCACGGTGATGGCATTAAGATAGGCAAATGCCTTACGATCGAAATTCTGACTGCTGATATATTCGATGGCTTGCCACCGGGTCATCAGGTTCACCTGGTTGCCGACCTTTACATTGCCCGCTACCGCGCCGACAATACCCCTGCCCACGGCCGATCCCGTTCCCCCACATTGCTTCATCCGGAATCCCTTGTTTTCGCCGAAATGCATGATCAGCTGCGATATGGCATTGTGCACCAGCTTGGTATCCGCATCGATACAGATCACGAACTCCGCGTCTGAACGACTGATGCCGTAATTTAAGGCTGATGCCTTTCCTCCATTGGGCTTGGTATAGACCTTCACCTGCGGGTGACCCGCAAACGTCTCGTTGACCTTCGCATATGTACCGTCGAGACTGCCGTCATCCACAAAAATGATTTCGAAATTGGGATAGTCCCCCTTCAATAGGCTTTCGACACTGCTTACCGCATTCACCTCCTCATTGTAGGCCGGCACGATAACGCTCACCAGCGGAGCGCCTGCCCCATCAGGCGCCCACCAGGCCGCCAAAGCGTATTTCTTTTCACGAAAGAACTCCTTGGTCGCAATAAAAGCAATGAATAACACCCGGCCGACCGACAATAACATGAATACGATGAAAGTAGAGAACAGGATATGACCGCTCCAATAACCCAGCTCCGCAAAGTAATAGTTGATCTGCAACAGGTAATAGACACTTCCTTTCGGTACAGGCGGCATCATCTCATCCCTGGTCTTTCCCAGGATGTCGGATACCGTGGTGAAATGAAACCCTCTTTTCTGGAAATATTCGATGATCCGGGGCAGCGCTTCCACAGTAGACTCCCGTCCTTCACCACCCGCATCGTGCAAAAGGATGATATTGCCGCTAAAGCCCGCCTTCGTCATTGCGTTCTTTCCGGCTATCGTACGGTAAAAAATGCTGTCGGCCGATACGTCCGGCTCCCAATCCAGCGGATCGATGGATTCGCCGATGTCAAGATAATTTTGTTTGCGGGCAATGGCGACAGGTATCAGTTCCTCCCATTTCTCCGGCTCGAAATCCGCATTGTAGGGGGCCCGGAACATGATCGTCGACCGCCCCGTGATACACTCGATCAGCAGTCGCGTCGATTCTATTTCCAATATCGCCCTCCGCTGGCTGACCTTCGCAATATTGGGATGGGTAAAAGTGTGATTGCCGAGCTCATGTCCTTCCCTGAATTCCCGCTTCACAATAGGAATATTGTTCTCCGCATTGATCCCGATCAGGAAGAAGGTTGCCGGTACATGATATTTGCTGAGGATATCCAATATCTTGGGTGTATAATCGGGGTCGGGTCCGTCATCGAAGGTCAATACCAGCTTCATGCTGTCATTGGTCCCGTACTTGCGGGCTACGAACCTCGACGGCAGGCTATCGTAAGACTCCTCACTGATGATCATCTCTCCCGTATTGACTGTCGGGGTGATCCGCCCATTCGTGGGGGTAGCGATGATATCCAGCACCTCTCCCGTCCCTTCATAGTCTACAAAGTCCGCATTGGCCCTTGCATCCACCTTACTGAAAGCGGAGAAATCGAAATGGCCCATCGCCGACTTCCGCATATCCTGGTCATAGAAGTCCCATACGCGGGGATCCTCATCTCCCAACCGCCAGATGGCCGTGCCCGGCAAACCGTATTCCGTGGCGAACCGCAACGCATTGAAGATCGTCGCCGCATCGGTGAACTGTACCTGGTGCCGCACATTGTCCTCATCGTCATAATCATATTTGAGATCGTAGGAGTCATTGTCGAAGTCGATCACGGCCTCCTCATCCTTGGCGGTGAATAACGCTTCCTGATAACTGACTGTCCGGGCCGACATTTCCTTTCCCAGCCGCCAGTCATAACCATAAGCCGCCAGGCAAAGGATTAGCTTTTGGATGGGAATATTCTTGACGGCTGCATCCACGGCCCCTTCGATCCATTTCTGATGGGCTATCGGCCCGGGACCCGAGGCGTCGGAGTACTGATCATAAGCCATCAGGAAAATATAGTCGTTGTACTTCGATAACTCCTTGAAGTTGTAGTCTTCATTGAAAGGGATAACGTCCTGGGTGACCAGCAAATGTTTGGCATGCAGCTGCTCATACAGGTCTTTCTGAAAATCGACCAGCTTTTCATTGGTCTTTTCCTGCAGCTCCTCGAAATCCACATTGACGCCGACAAAACTGTCCCTTTGGAGGATGTTGATCACATCGTCGATCATCCGCTGTTTTTTCACGGGGTCGTTGATGATCCGGTGCACCGCATCACCCCTGAAGACCTCCTTATAATTGTTGGAAAGAATGGGCAGTATCTTGACGCCCGATTTTTTCATGACAGCCCAGGCCCGCGGATCGATGTCGGTAGTCACGGTATCGGCCGTGGGATCGATAAAGATCCATTCCGGGATCACCAGGTTCATCTTGTCGATGTATTGCTGCAGGGATAGGAAAGACTGGGCATCCCAGTCGACATAGAAAGCGGCCCGGATGCCAGTGGGGAACTTGGTGAACGACCTGAAATTGGTGTCCGCCTTCACGGCAGTCACCCCATTGCGTTCGGAATCTCTTTTGGATTGACCGGGAAAAGCGCCACGCTGATAGGGAACTTTTTCGTTGATATATTTACGGAATCCGCCATATTGTTCGATCAGGCTGTTCTTCAAAAAGAATGTCCGGCCCGTGTCCAGCACTTTCTTGTAGAGCTGGCTCTGCTCCTTGATCCTCGGAAGGGCCGGCGTGTAGTTCCGGCGGATAGCAATATAGAAGATGAAGATGCCCAACACCAGGAAGAGTAGAAAAATCCTTCCGCCCCATTTGAGTTTTTGCCAACGGCCGGTCGAATTCGTCTGGAAAATTTGTCGCTTTAAAGTGGGTGTTGTGTTACCGTTCATAGATGGTATTGGCAAAATTCCCGCCAATCGGTTATATATCCAAGGTCAAAGGCATGTTTTAACGATATTTTCGCCACGGCTGCTCCGCAAAATAGCCGTCGCGAAAAATACTCCAAATTATGGGCCTTCGGCCATCAGACCTGTGGTCTGCTTTGTTTCGCCACGGGCTTTATACCTAAAGTAGCCCCGGCGAAAATATTTCGCCGCCCTTCTAGTAGTCCAATTCCAGCCGCAACCGGTCCTTCAACTCCTTGACCAGCGGATACTGCTCTACGATCTGTTGGAACTGCTCTCTCTTGTTCAGCGGCTTTTCCTCTGGCTCCTCTTCCGAAACCCTTTGTTCCACAATGATCGTAAACGAAATCGTTTTATTTCCAAACACCTGCTGAAGATGATCTGATAGACCCCGTTTCTCCTGCTCGATGAACTTTTGTTCCAGGTTATTACTCGTCGATACTTCGAATGAATTCTCATTAATGATCCGTAGAGTGGCCAGCTCGAGACTCTGTACTGCCGGATTCCTGTTCTCCCGTAAGTAGTCGGCATACTGCTGCCACGCCTTGTGCAGCGCTTCAACTTCCAGCATCCGGCCGTTGGTGACCTCTTTGCCTTGCGCCCCCGCAAACTGTTGCCTGAGCTTGGACAAGGATTTCAACGAACCCGCTGCCGGCGAGAACTTCGTCGGAGCTTCGTCCCTCGCTTGGACCTTCGTCGAAGCTTCGTTCCTTGCTTCTCCTCGGTCGTACCCTTCGCCTGCGCCCGGGTATCCCACATGCTCATTCCCCTTCGCCGCTTTAGCCTGCCCCGCAGCCTTCACAGCCACTTCCGGACCTCCGTTCTTTACCCCGTCTAAGGTCACTGCTCCTGACCGGCTCTCCGCCTCGACGATCAGCTTCGCCCCACTTACTGCCGCAGGACCCGTTGGTGCCAATTCTCCCTTTCTGCTTCCTCCCACAGGCTCCATAGCCGGAATGTTACGAAAAGACACCGGCCTCAGCTGCTTTTTATCTCCTGCCTCTCCCGCTACTACCTGCATAGCCTGTGCCAAATAACTCAGCTTGATCAGGGCAAGCTCTACGTGCAGCCGTTTGTTGCGGGCGGATTTGTAATTAATCTCCGACTCATTGAGCACATTCAACGCACTGACTAGGTAGACTGCGTCGACTTTTTTCCCCACGCTGATATATCTGTCCCTGAAACTTTCCACTGCTTCCAGCAAAGAAGCCACCTTCTCATCCTTGCATACCAACAGATTGCGGATGAATTCAGCCAAACCGTTCAACACGAGATCTCCTTCAAACCCCTTTCGGTTGATATCGTCATAGATCAGCAGCGCATCGGCCAGGTTCTGCTGCTGCATGGCCTCCAGCAACTGGAAATAATAGTCGGCATCCAGGATATTCAGGTGCTCCAGCGTATTTTTATACGTGAGCTCGCCATTGGTAAAGCTGACGATCTTATCGAGGATACTCAGTGCATCCCGCATGGCCCCTTCACTCTTTTGCGCGATGATTTGCAACGCTGGCTTCTCCGCTTTGATCCCCTCCTTCCCGCAGATGTCCTGCAGATGGGCTACGGTGTCCGCCGACGTGATCCGCTTGAAGTCGAAGATCTGGCATCGTGAAAGGATCGTCGGCAGGATCTTGTGCTTTTCGGTCGTCGCCAGGATGAAAATGGCATAGGGTGGCGGCTCCTCCAGCGTTTTCAAAAAAGCATTGAAAGCCGAAGTGCTCAGCATATGCACCTCATCGATGATATAGACCTTGTATTTCCCGGCCTGCGGAGCAAAACGTACCTGCTCCACCAGCGTCCGGATATCGTCTACGGAATTGTTGCTGGCAGCATCCAGCTCATGAATGTTCAGGGATGTCCCTTCATTGAAGCTGACACAGGAATGGCACCGGTTGCAGGCCTCGCCTTCCGGACTCACATTCTCGCAGTTGATGGTTTTCGCCAATATCCGCGCACAGGTCGTCTTACCCACCCCGCGTGGCCCACAAAATAAAAAGGCATGCGCCAGCTGACCGCTTTTGACGGCGTTTTTCAAGGTAGTTGTGATATGCGACTGCCCCACCACCGTCGAAAAATCCTGGGGTCTGTATTTTCGCGCCGAAACGATAAATTTATCCATTGAAGTAGCTCCTCTCGCAAACCTACAGCAAATCCCAGAGCAGGCAATGACCAGACCCTGATGATTTCCTATCTTTAAAAAAAATATTGCCAAAAATTTGGAATATTTACATTGTTAAGTAAATTTGCATTGTTAATAATGCGAATAATATGATCCACATGGGAATACAGGAACGAAAAGAGAAGCAGAAGTTAGAGGTCCGGAAATTGATCCTTGACGCCTCCATCAAATTGTTCATTGAGGAAGGCTTTGGCAACGTCACCATCCGGAAGATTGCCGACCTCATCGAATACAGCCCTACGACAGTATACCTTTATTTCAAGGACAAAGACGAAATATTGGCGGCCTTGCACGACGTAGGATTTGAAAAGATGCAGGCATTCAACGATGACCTTGCTTCTATTAACAACCCCCTCCTGAGGCTGCATAAAATGGGTGAGAATTATCTTCAATTCGGGATGGAAAACCCTGAATTTTATGACCTTATGTTTATCATGGACGAGCCGATGAAAGTTTTCGAGGAGGAAGGATGCGGATGGGAACCAGGGGATAGAGCTATCAACGTGCTCAAAGCCACAGTGGTCGAATGTATGGAGAAGAACTACCTGGCCAGGGCCGATGCCCACGTGGTCAGCCTCTCCGTATGGAGCTTCGTCCACGGCCTGGTGTCCCTTGCTATCCGGGAGAGAATGGAAAAGTTTGTGCCCGAGAAAGAAATGATGCTGCCGATGATGCGTCAATCGCTGAATTGGTTTGTCAATTCGATCGAGAACACCCGAAAAGATTAAGGACCTGCCCGCGGCCGACCGATCATCCGCTGACAAGTGCATGACCCGCTCGCAGACCCGGAACTAGTCGTTCAGCCCGAAAGGGCCTTTTTTTAACGCTTTAAATGAACATTGTTAAGATAATTTACTGCAAACACAAACAGAACGTTATGCCAAAGCATTTTCTTCCAACCCTGCTACTTGGACTGCTCTTCTTTCAGCGCCTTTCCGCGCAGACCCCGGGCGCGGCACAAACCCCCATCCCTGCCACGCCTCGCACAGAGCTACCGCTTCTAAGATCGACCGGTACCCCTTCCAACCCTGGCACCAAGCTCCCGCTTCTAAGCTCGGCCGTTCCCACGGCCTCTTCCTCGAACGGTCTCTCCTCTTCCATCCTGGACAATTATCTCCGCATCGGCCTCGATAGCAACCTGGCCCTACACCAACGTAATTTCGACCTCCAACGGTCACTGCTGGATCTCAAAAGAGCCCGGGCCCAATTTTATCCCCAGGCTGGCATTAGCTCGCAATATACCCTGGCCGATGGCGGCCGCACCCAGAGCATCCCCGTCGGCGATCTGCTGAACGGGGTATATTCTACTCTAAACCAGCTCACCGGTACCAACAAATTCCCGCAGGTAGCCAATCAGTCGGTCCAGTTTCTACCCAATAATTTCCAGGATTCTAAAATGGAGATCACATTGCCTATCCTCAACACGGATCTTCAGTATAATAAAGCCGTCAACAGCGAGATCATCCATTCCCGTCAGGCAGATATCGATATCTACCGCCGGGATCTCGTCCGCAACATCCGCCAGGCTTATTATCAGTACCTCCAGACGGAAAAGGCAGTGGACGTTTATTCGAATGCTCTTCTCAACGTTCAGGCCAACCTCCGGGTCAGCGAAAAATTTGTTGAAAATAACATGGCAACCCGTGAAAGCGTATTGCGGGCACAATCTCAGGTCAGTCACGTGCAATCATCGTTGATCGAAGCTGAAAACAATCGCCGCAATGCCGCTGCTTATGTCAATTTCCTGCTTAACCGGCCACTGGACACCCCGGTACTCACCGACTCGGCCCTGCTGACGGACGACGCCTCCACTGGCGCTCAAGCCGAACGCTCTATCGCTCCGACCTTTCCAGCCAACCCTCGCTCGAAGCTGCCGCTTCTAGGATCGACCGTTCCCTCGAACGGTCTCTCCTCCGACGCCACCGCCTCCATCGCCGGCCGCGAAGAACTAAGCCGGCTGAAAAGCACCCAAAATATCCTCGCCTCCAATCTCCGCTGGAACGAAAACTACATTATCCCTAAGCTGAATGCCTTTTATGATGTCGGCTTCCAGGGCTATGGCTATCATTTTAACAACTCCCAATTCTATCAGCTGGCCGGCATCAATTTTACCTGGAACCTCTTCAAGGCCGGGGATAATAAATACAAGATCAGCCAGGCGCGCATCGATATCCGATCGACCGACGAACAATACCGGCAGTTGACGGATCAGCTCACACTCGAACAGCAGACCACCGTCAACAATTATGCTTCGGCCGTAGAGGCCCTACATGCCTTGGCTGATGAAGTCAGCAGCACCCGGGAAACATATCGGCTGGCGGATAAAAGATACAAGGAAGGCAACGCACTCCAGATCGAACTGATCGACTCCCGCACCCAGATGACTGACGCAGAGATTCGCTATACCCTTGGCCGGCTGGCTGTACTCAATAGGGCCGCCGATCTCGAACGGGTGACAGCTGCTTATCAATTTTTAAACTCGAAATAATCAACGTATGAATCATTCACTGCATACCCTCCGCATGCTTCTCGTAGCGACCTTTGCCTTCGCCATGGCCAGCTGCAGCGACAACAAGGCAGCCGTGACTCCGCCTGCCGAAATTCCCATCCCGGTAATGATCCAATCGGTAGTCACCGGCGATCAGGGACGCATCCTGCAATACTCCGGCCTGATCGCTTCCAATGCCGAATCCCATCTGTCTTTTAAGATCGGCGGCATGATCTCCAGGATCTATGTCAAAGAAGGGGATCATGTCTCCGCCGGCCAGCTGCTCGCTACCCTGGACCTGACGGAGATCGACGCCCAGGTACAGCAGGCCGAACAGAATGTGGAAAAGGCACAGCGCGACGAAAATCGCCTGAAGAACCTCTACAGGGATACGGTCGCTACGCTCGAACAATTGCAGAACATCCATACCCAGCTCAGCGTCGCCACCGAATCGCTGCACATCGCCACCTTCAACCGCCAATATGCTCAGATCCGCGCTTCCACCAGCGGCACCATCCTGCAAAAGCTCATGAATGAAGGGGAATACGCCGCTGCCGGTACTGCCGTTTTGCAGTTCAACGGAACCTCGGCCAATGACTGGGTGGTCCGCTTCGGTGTATCGGACAAGGATTGGGCTGTCTTGCACAAAGGAGATAAAGCGACGGTCTCTATCGATGCCTATCCCGATCAGCCTTTTTCAGGAACGATCACCAAACTGGCAGAAGGCGCCGACGCCACCAATGGTACCTATCCCGTTGAAGTCACCGTCTCACCTGCCGGACATAAGCTCGCCCCCGGCCTCTTCTGTACGCTCCGGTTGCAGCCGCCGTCACACACGGCCTATTCCTTCATTCCCGCATCGGCCCTCGCCGAAGGAGAAGGCAGCACAGGCTTTGTGTACACCCTCAATGCCGATAAAAAGACGGTGAAGAAGATACCCGTCCATGTCGCCTTCCTTCAGGGCGATCAGATCGCCGTTAACAGCGGCCTGGATCATGTACAACAGGTCATCACCGAAGGAGTGGGCTATCTGACGGACGGAGCCGCCGTCAAGGTCCATAACGCTAAAAACTAAGCCATGAAGATCACTGACTTTTCTGTAAAGAACTACCAGTTCACGCTCATCGTATTCATAATGCTATCCGCCCTGGGCATCAGCTCACTGCTGAATATGCCCAAGGCCGAAGATCCGGAAGTCAATGGGCCACAGTTCACGACGGTAGCCATCTATCCCGGCACCAGTCCAAAGGACATGGAGCAGCTCATTGTCAAACCCATCGAACGCCGGTTGAACGAAATGGATGATGTCAAACGCATCCGGTCCACCATCGACGACGGCCTGGCCGTCACCCAGATCGAGTTCAAATACGAGACGGATCCCGATAAAAAATACCAGGACGTGGTCCGCGAGGTCAATGCTATCCGCGGCGAACTACCGGTCGATTTGACCAGCCTCGATATCCAGCGCCAAAGACCCTCGGATGTCAATATCCTGCAGGTAGCCTTGCTCAGTGAAACGGCCCCTTACCGCGATCTTGAAAAATGGAGCCGGGAATTGAAAGAAAGCCTGGAAAAAATAAAGTCGCTGAAAAATGTCGACCATTGGGCATTTCCCCGCCAGCAGGTCAGGATATCCCTTAACCTGGAGAAACTCGCTCAAAACCATCTCCCCCTGAATGTTGTCTTGCAGGCCATCCAACGGGAAAATGTCAATATCCCCGGCGGCAGCGTCGAAATGGGCGAACGGAAATTCAACATCAAGACCAGCGGCGATTACAAGACGGTCGACGAAATAAGGAATACGATCGTCAGCTCAACGGACGGTAAGATCATCTATGTAAAAGATTTGGCGGACGTGAATTTCGGGTATGAAGATCTCAGCTATATTGGCCGCCTCAACGGCAAACGGGCCGTCTTCGTGACGGCCAGCGCCAAGTCCGGTACCAATATATTCGCAGTCGAAAAAGAGATGGACCCTGTCCTCGAAAAATTTGCCTCGGAATTGCCGCCTTCGATCCGATATGTCAAGAGCTTCAACAACGCCGAAAGCGTCCGCACCCGCCTGGGACATTTCACCAGGGATTTCGGCATCGCCATCCTGCTGGTGATGATCACGCTGTTGCCGCTGGGTCCCCGCGCCTCGATCGTCGTCATGATCTCTATTCCACTTTCTCTTCTCATCGGCCTTTTCCTGCTCGATCTTTTCCATTTTACCATCAATCAGCTCAGCATTGTGGGCATGGTGGTAGCCCTGGGCCTGCTGGTCGATGACAGCATCGTCGTCGTGGAAAATATCGAACGCTACCTGCGACTGGGCTATGCCCGCAAAGAGGCCGCTATGGCCGCCACCCGACAGATCGGCCTGGCTGTGCTGGGTTGTACGGCTACCCTGATATTTGCTTTCCTGCCGCTGATGTTCCTGCCCGAAGGGGCCGGAGATTTTATCCGCAGCCTGCCGGCAGCCGTCGTCACTACCGTGCTGGCTTCCCTCTTTGTATCGCTGACGATTGTGCCTTTTCTTTCCAGCCGCATTCTCAGTCCGCATGAAAATCCTAAGGGTAATCTTTTTCTCCGCGGTCTCCACCGCCTGATCAACGGCTCTTACCGCCGGTTGCTGCATACCGCTATCGCCCGCCCTGTAGTTACCTTATTAGTAGCCCTGGCTATTTTCGTCGGCTGCCTGCTGCTGATTCCAAGGGTGGGATTCAGTGTATTCCCCGCCTCCGAAAAACCGCAGTTCCTGATCAATATTTCGACCCCGCTGGGCACGAGCCTTTCAGCGACGGACTCCGTGGCACGGTATGTCGAACGGCATCTTGAGGGCTTACCGGCGTTGAAGAATTACGCTACCAACGTGGGTCGTGGTAATCCGCGTATCTACTACAATATTATCCCGCAGAATGAACTCAGCAATTACGCCCAGCTATTCGTTCAGCTGAAAGAGACAGACCCGGTCCGCAAAAGACAAATCATCGATTCTCTCCGGCAGCAGTTCAGCGACTATCCGGGCGCAAAGATTGAAGTCAAGGATTTCGAACAGGGACCGCCGATAGAAGCGCCGATCGCTATCAGGTTGTTCTCCGAAGACCTCGATACCCTGCGCAGTCTTGCTTTTCGCGTCGAAGACCTGCTAAAGCACACGGAAGGGACGATCTATGTGAATAACGAGCTGACGACGCTCAATACGGATATTAAGGTAACGGTCAACAAAGAAAAGGCCGGCATCCTCGGCGTGCCTGTCAATGAGATAGACCGGACTGTCCGGCTGGCCATCACCGGCCTGGATATCGGCAAATTCCGGAAAGACGACGACAAGGATGACGACTATAATATCAACGTGTGCCTGCCCCGTACGGGACGTCAGACGATCGATGCACTCGGGAAAGTATTGGTTAATTCGGCCACCGGCGTCCCGGTCCCTCTTGATCAGTTGGCGGATATCCGGTTGCAGAGCTCCCCTACCAGCATCCATCACTATGACCGGGATCGTTATACGACTATTACTGCCTTTGTGCGCAGTGGCTTTAATACTACCCAGGTGACGGATGGGGTGCTTAGCCGGCTCGATAAAATGGCTTTCCCCAAAGGGACAAATTACAAAGCGGCCGGCGAGGTGGAAAGCAAACAGGATAGCTTCGGTGGTATCGGCGCGATCATGCTGATCACCTTATTTGGTATCCTCGGCGTACTGATCCTGGAATTCAAAACCTTCCGGAGTACCCTGATCGTGCTGTCGGTCGTACCCCTCGGTATCATCGGGGCTGTGCTCAGCCTGCTGATCTCCGGAAATACCTTTTCTTTCGTCGCCGTCATCGGCATCATTGCTCTCATCGGCATCGAAGTGAAGAACTCCATTCTGCTGGTCGATTATACCGACCAGTTGCGTCGGAATGGGATGGGACTGAACGAGGCGATTGAGGAGGCAGGCGAGACCCGCTTCGTCCCTATCATCCTGACAACCCTGACGGCCATCGGCGGCCTGATACCCCTCGTCGCTGAAAGTAATCCGCTGTATTCTCCCCTCGCCATCGTCATCATCGGCGGACTGCTCAGCTCGACACTCCTTACACGGGTCGTGACGCCCGTGCTGTATAAATTACTCGCGCCTCGCATCAGCACCGAAAAGCCCGACGCGCCGCATCTACCTCAAAAGAGCGTACTTTGATAAGTGGAAAGAAGTATTTTTAAAGACAGCTACTCAAAAACCACACTGTGATCGGGAAGAATGGCTATGTTCACGCTACCAATATCCAATAATTAAATCATTTTCGAATCTAAACGTATGAAAAGCCATTCCAAAGGCTCTTTACAGCCTATTACCTCCCTACTTGTCAACATGGCAGTGCAGCTTGACCTCTTTACCCGACTACTATTCATGAGTCGAAGAAAGAAAATCAGATATCTTTCCCGGACGATCTTTCAACAGATTCGCTTCCGCTACTTATCCCTAAAATAACCTGAGGCCGCAATCTGCGGCCTCAGGCGTTTTTCAGTTTTACGATCAGGTACTTTCCTGTTGATCGATTTTCGTGATATTCATCTATTCAGGTGATACATGTAATTCATACGCTATGCCAAAATCTGAACAATTGTCAATCAGTTATTTATTCCGGCAAAGCCCTTTACGGCCAATCCCTCGGCGGGACTGAATTCCCTAAACCGGAAACGACTCCCATGCAGGCCGCCTACTTCGCCAGCATAGGATGCCGCTTAAACTCCTTCGTCCGGTCAAACAAATACCGGTAAGTCGTCAGTTTACGGCTGACATAGGTCTCGCCCAACGTCCGGGCAATATTGACCATTTTAGGGTTGAAATCACCGATCCACTGCATCTCATACCGGGTATAAAAGCCGTCAGGCTGGATGACTTTGGCCGACTCACCCACCATAAAGGCGTCTACCCCTTTGACCTGGAAATCAGGCACAACGGCGAATACAATACCCGTGAAACGCCGGCAGGCGCCCCGCCAGCGCAACCAGACGAACTGCAATTTTTGCAGCAGCCCGAAATGCCCGTTGAAATGCTTGAAATACTGATTCAGATCCGGGATATTGACAAACATGCCAATCGGCCTGTCGTTGTGGTACGCGAACCAAATGATTTTCTCATCGATCAATGGCTTCATCTTCTTGAACAGCCCCAGCGCCTGCTCCTTCCGCATCTCCTTCCCCCCGCCATGACCGGCAAACGACTCATTATAGATCTGCAAAAAATCCAGAGCGTATTTCTCCAAATTCTTCTTCTCGATCATCCTCGCACTGTAAGCCGGGTCAGCCTCGAGCGCGGCATGTCGCGCCAGCAGTTTGTCACTCAGCTTTGCCTGCGGATCCAGACCAAAACACAGTTGGTGGAAAAAGGGCTGAAAACCATAGTTTTCCAGCAGCTCCTTATAATAAGGCGGATTGAAATTCATTCCATATAAAGGCTCATCGAACCCCTCTACCAGCAGCCCCCACCACTTGTCCCGCTCCCCGAAATTGATAGGGCCATCCATGGCTTCCATCCCCCGCTGGCCCAGCCAGTGGCGGGCAACGTCCAGCAGCATATCCGCAGCCTCCTGGTTGTTGATACAGTCGAAAAAGCCTACGCCACCCACCGGAACATCGTCTCCTTTATTCTTATACCGTTTGTTGATAAAGGCGGCAATACGGCCGATAAACTGGTCATCCTTGTCCTTCAGGAGCCACCGCACTACCTCCCCATGCCGGAAAGCTTTATTTCTCTTGGGATCGAATACTTCCGCAATTTCATCGTCGATAGGCCGGATATAGGCTGAAACAGACCGGTTGAGCAGCACATTTATGGCAATAAATTCCTTGGCTAAAGTTGGAGTGGTTACTTCTATTAGTTGCATAGCGCAATGGTAAAGTAACAAAAATAGAGAATTCATTGTTTCTTTCCCCTCGCACCCTTACCTTTGCAGCCAAATTTTAAACCCCAAATTACTATATGGCAAGTACCGGTAAGATTAAACAAATCATCGGCGCTGTTATCGATGTTCAGTTTGATGGCAAACTCCCCGAGATCTTTAACGCCCTGGAACTCAAAAAGTCCAATGGCGAAACCCTCGTGTTGGAAGTTCAGCAGCACCTCGGAGAGGACAGCGTACGCTGCATCGCCATGGACGGTACCGAAGGATTGGTTCGCGGGCTGCCGGTGACCGATACTAATGCTGCCATTACCATGCCGGTCGGCGACGCCATCAAAGGCCGCCTGTTCAACGTGACCGGTGATCCCATTGACGGACTTCCCGCCGTATCCAAAGTTGGCGGCCGTCCTATTCACGCCAAGCCTCCGGCCTTCGAAAACCTCAGCACCAGCACGGAAATACTGTTTACAGGGATCAAGGTCATCGATCTGATCGAGCCTTATGCGAAAGGCGGTAAGATCGGCCTCTTCGGTGGCGCCGGTGTCGGAAAGACCGTACTGATCCAGGAACTCATCAACAATATCGCAAAAGCGTATGCCGGCGTATCTGTTTTTGCCGGCGTAGGCGAACGTACCCGCGAAGGGAATGACCTGATGCGCGAAATGATCGAAGCCGGTATCATGAAATACGGCGATGACTTCAAACATGATATGGAAAAAGGCGGCTGGGACCTGAGCAAGGTGAACATGCAGGAACTGTCCGAATCCAAGGCCACCTTCGTCTTCGGCCAGATGAACGAACCCCCCGGAGCCCGCGCCCGTGTGGCCCTCAGCGGTCTGACTGTTGCAGAATACTATCGCGATGGCGACGGAAAAGGCCAGGGACGCGATATCCTGTTCTTCGTGGACAATATCTTCCGTTTCACCCAGGCCGGATCTGAAGTCTCGGCGCTCCTGGGCCGTATGCCCTCGGCCGTAGGTTATCAACCTACCCTGGCAACGGAAATGGGCCTGATGCAGGAGAGGATCACCTCCACCAAGAACGGCTCCATTACTTCTGTACAGGCGGTATATGTGCCCGCGGATGACTTGACCGATCCGGCGCCCGCTACGACCTTCGCCCACCTGGATGCAACCACCGTATTGAGCCGCAAGATCGCCGATTTGGGTATCTATCCCGCCGTCGATCCGTTGGACTCGACTTCCCGTATCCTCACCCCCCTCATCGTAGGGGAAGCTCACTACAACACGGCTAACAGGGTCAAATTGATCCTCCAGCGCTATAAAGAACTGCAGGATATCATCGCCATTCTCGGTTTGGATGAATTGAGCGACGACGATAAAATGACCGTTGCCCGCGCCCGTAAAGTACAGCGCTTCCTGTCCCAGCCTTTCCATGTGGCTGAGCAGTTCACTGGGCTGAAAGGGGTGTTGGTTCCTATCGAAGAAACTATCCGCGGTTTCAATATGATCATGGACGGCGAAGTGGATGATTATCCTGAAGCAGCCTTCAACCTGGTAGGTAGCATCGACGACGCTATCGAGAAAGGTAAGAAATTGAAGGAACAGGCACGTCAGTAACAGCGATTGAATTCATTTAACTAAAACGCCCGCTAGGGTTGGGTATGAACCTGGAAATCTTAACGCCCGAGAAGAAACTTTTCAGCGCCGATGTATACGGTGTGCAATTACCCGGTGTCATGGGGCTGTTCGAAGTATTGAACAACCATGCTCCCCTGGTCAGCGCGCTGAAAACAGGAAAGGTGAAAGTCCTGAAAGACAAGAATAACCATCTGGCTTTTTTCACGATCCAGAGCGGATTCGTGGAAGTGCTGAATAATAAAGTTACCGTATTGGTCGAAGGTGCAGTACCTGTTGAAGCGAAATCATGAGTTCCTTAATTCAGTTGCGGATCGATAGGAAAATTCACCATCATCTCATACTCCCCGCCAAGATCGCGCAGAGCATCCTTCCATATTTCTGAAGGCTTTTTATGAAAGACCAATTTCTGGCTCGCCTGAACCGTCAACCAGGATTTCACCTTTAATTCATCGGCTAACTGCCCGCTGCCCCAACCCGAATAGCCTATGTAGAATCTTATCTTCCCCATGTCAATCTCGCCCGACCGGATCAGTGCGATCGCTCTCTCAAAACTGCCGCCCCAGAAAACCCCATCTGTGATCTCATACCCACCGCTGATCTTGTCCGGATACTGATGCAGAAAATGGATCGTGTCCATTTGAACCGGTCCGCCAAGATAGACGGGGATCTTTGTCAGATCATCCAGCCCGCTGACCAGCTCATCCAGCGTGTAGTCGTAATTCTTGTTCAGTACAAAGCCAAAACTACCTTCATCCTGGTGTTCACAGAGGAACACCACGGTGCGCATGAAATTGGGGTCCTTCAGAAAAGGATCCGCAATTAACAATATGCCAGGTGCAAGGCTGTCCATACCTTCGAAATTAAGGAATCCTGCGAGATAACAAAATGCCGCCGCAAAAAATGAGTAAAATCCCCTTTCTTTGTGAAACCTACGTTAAAAACCCTTGCCGACTCAAGGTATATTAGGTTACCCTTCATCCTTATTGATAATTTTACAGTTGGACAAATAAGTATGGGTTTAAAAAAAATTTTCCCTGTCATTATTGTATTGATCTCGCTCTCCCTGATCGGAATTATCTACATCCAGATCAACTGGATATTGACGATGATTGAGAACAAGAAAGATCAACTGCACCAGCGCATAGCGTTTGAGGTAGTGGGTAAAGTGGCTCAAAGGCTCGGCGAAGGACGGGAAAATCTGTCTGGTGGCTCCCGGGTGTTACGCCTTAAGCCCGGAGCTGTCTGGCGCCCCGATCCCCTCATTACAGAATTGCTCCGGGTGCCCTCTATTACCCAGAGCTATTCCGTGGATGAAATAGACAGCCGCCTGCGTAAAGCCTTCAATGAGGCCGGTCTGAAAAGCCTCGCATTCGATTTCTCCCTTATTTCAAACGCAGCTTCTTCCGATCAGAATTTCCGTTCCCAGGAGGAACTGCGATCCGCGAATTTCCTCAGGGAGCATGAGGATACTAACCGCAACCAGCAATTTATTATCCCCGTCCCGGCCCCCGATAATACCGAGGCCAACAGCGTCTTGGCGGATGATGCCCTCCTGATAGTTGTCGTCCACGATTTCGATGGATTGGTGCAGGGCGAAATGCGCCCCATGATCATCAGCGCCGTCTTTTTCACCCTCATCATCATCGCAGCCTTTTACGTTACCATCAGTACCCTGCTACGGCAAAAAAAGCTCAGTGAGATCAAGAATGATTTCATCAATAACATGACGCACGAATTCAAGACGCCCCTGGCCACCATTTCTCTGGCCGTGGATGCCCTGCGGAATGAAAAAGTGATCCAGGACCGCGAAAAATCAGGCTACTTTACCGGTATCATCAAAGAAGAGAACCGGCGGATGAACAAACAAGTGGAGACCATTCTGCAGGCTTCCCTGCTGGACCGGCAAGACCAACAGCTCAATCTTCGTCCCCTGCATGTCCACCATGTCATCCAGGAAGCGATGGAAAACTTCCAGCTGCAGCTGGAAGGCAATAACGGCAGCGCAGAATTGCAACTGAATGCCAAGAACGATCTGATCGAGGCGGATGAAGTACACTTCATGAACCTCATCACCAACCTCATCGACAATGCCGTCAAATATTCAAAAGAGAATCTGCTGATTCGGATCACCACTCATGGCACCGCCAGGAGCCTCGTCATCCGTATTGAGGACAATGGAATAGGCATGAGCAAAGAGACTCAGCGTCGCATCTTTGAAAAATTCTACCGGGCGCATACTGGTAACCTCCACAACGTAAAAGGTTTCGGCCTCGGCCTCAGTTATGTCAAGACGATAGTCGAAGCACAACGTGGAAAGATCAAAGTGGACAGTACACTCGGGAAAGGCACGACTTTTACCCTCGAATTCCCCCTCAAAAGTTAGCCGGCGATGCCCTAACCGTCGCCGTCCGGCCGGAATAACAGACACCCGTCTCCATAGCTGAGAAACCGGAATCCATGCGCCAAAGCATAATGATATACCTTTCTCCAATCATCCCCGATTAGTGATGCTACCAACAACAGCAGGGTACTCTCAGGTTGGTGGAAATTCGTGATCAGCCCTTTGACTATTTTCCATTCATATCCGGGCGTGATCAGCAATTGCGTCGTTGTCACCAATTGCGTCAGTTGCTGCCTGTCCATCCAGCCCAATAACGCCGTCAATGCCGCTTCCGCTTTCACGCCGGCGGCCTCTCCCTTCCCGGTCGCCTCCCTCTCTCCGGCCACCGCTGCTCCTTCATAAGCATCCCATTGCCGCACCATTAGCTGTTCCGGAGCAACGTCCGGCTGCCGCGCCGCCAGCACCCCCAACCAAAATAAGCTCTCCACCGTCCGCGCTGAGGTCGTCCCCACAGCGATCACCGGCCTGCCTCCCGCCAGCGTATGCCGTACCTCCTCAATGGCTTCTCTCGTCACGGCAATACCTTCGATATGCATGTGATGCCCTTCCATGGTGGCTGCTTTCACCGGCAGAAAAGTACCGGCTCCCACATGCAGGGTGACAAACGTTCGCCGGATATGCCGATCCTCCAATGCGTGAAAAATTTGATCTGTAAAATGCAAACCCGCCGTTGGCGCTGCAACTGATCCATCATGCCGCGCATAAACAGTCTGGTATCTTTCCTGATCCGAAACCTCCGCTGTCCGGTGTATATAGGGTGGGAGAGGGATGACCCCCGCTTGATGCAAAAGCTCCGCAAAGCTCAGCGTGGCCGGCTGCCAGGACAATTCCACCAGGAAAGAATCCGTCAGCTTCTCTATATAGCGCGCCTCCAACACCATCCCGGCTCCGCCAATCACCTTGGTCAACACTTGCCCCCGCTTCCACTTGGAAGCCCCGCCGATCAGGCATTTCCAGCGGACGCTCCCGGTCTTCGATATAGCCGCCGCCATCCCGCCATATTCGGCCGGCGGTTCCAGGCAAAAGATCTCGATGGAAGCACCGGTCGCCTTCTGAAAAAGGATCCGCGCCTCCACAACCCGCGTATTGTTGAAAACCATCAATGCCCCTTCGGGCAGCTGACCGGCAATATCCCTGTAGACCGTTTCGCTGATAACCCCGTCCCGGTAGACCAACAATCGGCTGGCATCCCGCTCGGCCAAAGGATGATCCGCAATGCATGATATAGGTAAATCATAAGTATAATCCTGGATAGAGATTTTTTTGGGATGCATAATCCTGTAAATTTATACCTAAATATTTTTCCGGAATTGATACAACCCTTAGATAATGAACAAGAAATATTACAAAGAGTAGCCCATGGAGACGAGTCCGCCTTCCGGCTGCTGTTCTTCCATTACTGGGACTTTATCTACTCCACAGCCCTGCTCTTTACCAAATCACCCGACCTGTCTGAAGATTTGTCACAGGATATCTTCGCTAACCTTTGGATAAAACGGGCCAGGCTCGCCGAAATAGACCGGCTCGAAGGCTATCTGTTTATCTCTGCCCGCAATCTTATCTTCGATTACCTCCGGAAGAAAGTATTTCATGGCCCCTACGATAGCTACTTCCTGGAGTATTTCAGTGATACCGCTCCTACGCCCGACCGCCGGCTGGAAGCCTTAGAGTTTCAGGCGACCATCGACGAGGCTATAGCCAGCCTTCCGCCTCAACAACAGACCGCTTTCCGCCTCAGCCGCTACCAGGGCCTCAGTCATGAAGAGATCGCCCAAAAGATGGGTATCTCCAGACAGGCAGTTAAAAGCCATATTGTCCGCGCCATTGTTCGCCTCCGCCAGCAACTCGGCCAAAATCCTTTACTCTCCCTTCTCCTTGTCGGGTTGCTGTTAATGAAATGACGACGAAAAAAAAATATTCACCCGGCTGCTCCCTTCTGCAATTTATTTTCGTCTTTACTATCGCAAGCCACTTAACCAGAACATGCTTATGGATATCGAAGCTCTGTTGGAAAAATATCTCGCTGACCAGCTCACGCCGGATGAAGTACCGCATTTCCTGGCAGCCATGCGACAGCCCGCCTCCCGCGACGTGCTGTACAAGCTGATCGACCGGCGGCTGCAGGAGAAATCGGCCCAGGGCCTGTCCGATCCCGCGACCCTATCCGAAATGTTCCGGCTCGCCCTCCAAAAGGCCGCGCATGCCGAGGCTTCTTCGCCTACCGTACTTCACACCCCAATAGGAAACCCTCCCGCATCAATCATCAACTTTGATATCCCCTCGCACCACCACCTGTTTCGCCGGCTGGCCGTCGCAGCCCTCATCTTGCTTTCGATCGGCGCTGGCGGTTACCTGTTCTGGCGTTTGCATACCCAGTCCGATTTAGCCAACTCCAAACAGCCTGTGCCTGCGCATGATGTAGCACCCGGCAATAACAAGGCGCAGCTGACTCTCGCCGACGGCCGGACCATCACGCTGGATTCAGCACAGAAAGGTGTTCTGGCCAGCCAGACCCACACGACCGTCGTCAAGCTGGACAATGGCCGGATCGGCTACCAGGCAGACCAGGCCGAATCCCCGGCGACCGTCGCCTTCAACACCTTATCCACTCCCCGCGGCGGCCAGTACCAACTGAGTCTCCCCGACGGATCCCAGGTCTGGCTGAATGCCGCCTCTTCGATCCGCTATCCGACTGCCTTCATCGGCAAAGAACGGCGGGTGACCATCACCGGGGAAGCCTATTTCGAAATCGCTCCTGATCCGGCCATGCCCTTCATCGTCGACGTCAGATCGTCCACGACCGATTCGAAAAATGATTTGCAGGTGCAGGTGCTCGGTACCCACTTCAACATCGATGCCTACGTGGAAGATTCATCGGTCAATACGACCTTGCTGGAAGGAGCCGTCCGCGTGACCCGCGGCGCATCGGCACAGACCCTGTCGCCCAGCCAGGCCCTCCTTGCCAACACACAGGGCCGCCTGCAGCTGGTCACAAATGCCGATGTCCGGAAGGCCGTCGCCTGGAAGAATGGCCGGTTTCTTTTCCAGGACGACGATATCACCACCATTACCCGTCAACTGTCCCGATGGTATGATGTAGACTTTCAATTCGAAGGAACCACCTCCGATCATTATACCGGCCAGATCAGCCGCCAGGTCAATATGTCCAAAGTGTTGAAAATGCTGGAGGCCGCCGGCGGCATCTCCTTCTCCGTTCAGGGGAAGGTAGTCAGAGTCTCTCCCGCCGCCAGATAAGCTGGCAACGATTGTAACCATTGTCTGTCATTAGGTCAACCATTGCGCCTATCTTATCCTGATTTGTATTAAACCTTTTGGGTCTTCCTGAAAAAAGACCGGAAACGTTCGCGGCGTTTCCGGTTGGATGTCAGGCAAAACTTCCTATGCAATTTCGGTACTGCTTTCGTTTCACCTAAACTAACACAAGTTATGCTTTTTTTGAACTACTGCTTATTACGCTTCAAGGGAAGCGGCTATGCGCAAATTTCCCGGGTCATGAGATTATCTGCTATCATCCTGCTCACCGCCAGCCTGCACGTCACAGCCATGGGCTACAGCCAAAAAGTCACGCTGACCATGCACAACCGTCCGCTGGAGGAAGTGATCACCGAAATCGGCCGCCAGAGCGGCATTGAAATCCTGTATAACAACAACCTGATCCGGAACGCAGGCTCGGTCTCCATTTCCGTGAAGGATATGGACGCCACCCAGGCCCTCACCAAGGCGCTGGCCAGTACCAGGCTGGGATTCAGGCTTATGGACGGCACGCTCATCATCAGCCCCCTGCCCGCCGGAGTTCCCGGAAGTAACGAGACCGCCACTCCACAGGCCGTCGTTCCCGGCACGGTCCTCGGCCCGGACGATAAACCGCTGGGTGCCGTCACCGTCACCAATAAAAACACCAAAAAGGCTACCCAGACGGATATGCAGGGTGCTTTCATCATCGTCGCGAAGGCAGGAGATATACTGGAGTTTTCCAGCATCGGCTACACCACTCAGTTGTATAAGGTCGGCGCGATCTCTCCCACCAACGGTAACGAAAGCCGTATCACCATCCACCTCCAGCAGCAATCCTCCGACCTCAACCAGGTCGTCATGATCGGCTACGGCTCCTCACAGAAAAAGGACCTCACGGGGTCGGTATCCACCATCGCGGGAAAGGACATCGAGGACATCCCCTTCACCACCTTCGACAATGCCATGGCCGGTAAAGCCGCCGGCGTCCAGGTCACCAAGACCGATGGTACCCCCGGCGGCGCGGTCCGCATCCGCGTCCGCGGCACTACCTCCCTGCTGGGTGGGAATGATCCTCTCTACGTCATCGACGGCGTACCAGTGCAGGTACAGGCGAACTATGTCAACCCCGGCTACGACGTCAGCAATCCGGTCGGCAATGATATCAATGCCGGTGACGGCGGCGTCGCGTCCGGCATGAGCACCGCCTTTGCCAATGGCCTGAACAGTCTCGGCGGCCTGAACCCCGAC
>JAMFSL010000005.1 GCA_026225275.1 Puia dinghuensis | reverse complement strand
TAAAAGTTATCGACCGAATAGGTGTGCCCATCGCCATCATTCACAGATGCAGAACCGGTGATATCCAATGAAATAGTCCGGAATGGCTTGGCGAATTTATGCCGGAACTGGAGATCGCTATTGGGTAACGAAAAACCGGTATTGCTGCTGGAAGTATATCCGTTCAGGGAGTTGACCTGCGCTCCACTCTGCGTCGTACTCGTATTAGAAGAGCCGCTGGGATCGCTGTGCTGAAAAATGATATTTGGCCGGAAGATCAGGGAGTTGTTGCTATCGAACCGCGATTCCAGGTTGAGATAGATCCGGTGATTCTGGATCCGGGCAATACCGTACTGGTTGCCGACCGCGGTCTTCGTACTATCGGAACCTATCGCGGAGATGGTGCTATCGGTCGTCTTGGTGACGATATGCTGATCGTTATAGAAATAGCTGCCGTAGAAGTCCGTTTTACCCCCGCCGAAGCTGTTGCGGTAGTTGAGGCCGCCCGCCCAGATAGTGGTCACGCCGTTGGACTGAAAGCTGGTGCCGGCACTCGAAGCGCCCGCGGAATTGGTCCCGCCGCCACCACCACCGCCGGTGCCGATCCCACCGCCGCCGGTATTACCCCCCCCTCCGCCGCCGCCGCCGGCCCGACGTCCCTGCCCGCCTGCGCCGCCAAAGATATCCTGCGCAGTGAAATTCTGTTTGTTCAGGTCATTGGCCTGCCCAAGGACGGAGATCTGCTGGTCACCGGCGAAACGATGGAAGTTCAGACTTTCATCATAATCCTGGTTCGTGCCGTCGCCACCGACGAATTTCCCGAAAACACCCTTGCGCATGGTCTTTTTGGTAATGATATTGATGGTCTTTACCCGGTTCCCATCATCGAACCCGGTAAATTTACTCTGATCACTGAGATCGTCGAAAACCTGGATCTTGTCGATGACATCCGGCGGCAAGTTACGTGTCGCCTGCTTGGGGTCATCGCTGAAAAAACGCTTGCCGTCGACAAGGACCCGCTGGACGGTCTCGCCCTGTGCGGTGATATTCCCGCTGTTATCCACCTGCACCCCCGGCATTTTTTTCAGCAGGTCTTCCGCCACCGCATTGGGTTTCACGGCAAAAAGAGTGGCATTGTACTCCACCGTATCCTTGTGGATACCCATGGGCGGACGCTGAACGATTGCGGCAGCCAGCAGCTCATCTGACGGCTGCATGAAGATAGTGCCCAGGTCTACGTTGGCATTGCTGTCCGAAACACTGATATTCCTGCCAATATGCGTATAGCCTTCGTAAGTGATCAGTATGAAGTATTGCCCGGCGCTGACACCGCGAAACCCCCAGGAACCTTTTTTATCGGATACCGAGTATTCTGCCGTGGAGCTGTCCCCGCCCAGTGGCCGGATAGAAACCGTCGCATTTTGCAGGGGCAGCTTTCCGTGCGCGCTGTCAACCAGCACGCCCTTGACGGTACCGTTGACCTTTCCCTGTGAAAATGAAGGTTTTGCGAAGAAAAGCCCACTCAGTAATAACAAGAGTACATACTTGCTCATAGCCGGTCGTTTGTATATGTGCGGGAAATGCGCTGTTTGGAAAGTAGCGCATTTCCCGCAATGCGCTAAAGTCTGACCAAACCAAGCGGCGTCCGCCAGTGGCGGGCGACGCGAAGGTTTCGAGCGGAGCTCGTCGGATGGCCTCCGGCCATCTTTGTTCACTTGCGAAAATAATATGCCGGTTTTTGTCGGAAAGGAATAGACTTTATCAGTGGCAAAATAGAATGCCTATAGGGTCAGAATGCCCGTCACCTATTGACCTTTATCGGTCAATAAGCCGCATCGGGCGCCCGCCCGGCCCGCCACGCCCGGGACCAATACCGGATATGGGGCGGATTTGCCCCTAAGAGAACAGGTATTCCACATCGGCGCGGGTAAGGCTCTTGACAAATCCGTCATCGTCGGCAATGAGGTCTCTGGCCAAAATCCGCTTCTTCTCCTGTAGTTGCAGGATCTTATCTTCAATCGTATCCTTACAGATCATCCGGTATGCGAAGATATTCTTGGTTTGCCCTATGCGATGTGTCCGGTCGATAGCCTGCTGCTCAACCGCAGGATTCCACCAGGGATCTACAATGTAAACGTAGTCTGCGGCTGTCAGATTGAGACCTACACCCCCGGCTTTCAGGGAGATGAGGAATACCCGGCAGGTATCGTCATTCTGGAAGCTTTGGATGGCCCGCTCACGTTCAACAGCAGATGTGCTGCCGTCAAAATACTCGTATTTGACATCCAACTCTTTCAACCTTTCGCGGATCAGGGCCAGCATCCCCAGGAACTGGGAGAAGACCAGGGCCTTGTGGTCGCCGATATTTTCCGCTATCTCGCGCGCCAGCTCGTCCAGCTTGATGGAATGGTTGGGATACCGGTCGGTTTCGTTCAGAATAGCGGGAGAGTCGCAGATCTGCCGCAGCTTCATCAACCCTTGCAGGATGGTCAGCTGGGACCGCTGAATGCCCTGCGTCTCGATCGTGCCCAGGATCTTGTCGCGGTAGTCGTTGCGATAGGCCTCATAAACCTTCCGTTGTTCGTCTTCCATTTCACAGAAGAGGATCGTCTCCGTCTTGTCCGGCAGATCCTTGGCCACCTGCTCCTTGGTCCGCCGGAGAATAAAGGGATACAACAGCTTCCGAAGATGGTCCTTCCGGTCCTGTTCGCCGAATTTGTCGATCGGCACCGCAAACTCCTGCCGGAAGAATTCCAGGCTTCCCAGCATGCCGGGATTGAGGAAGTTCATTTGGGCAAAAATATCAAACGTATTGTTTTGCAATGGCGTACCGCTCATACACAGCCTGTGTTTGGCCTGCAGGAGACAGGCCGCCTTCGTGACCTTGCTGGAAGGGTTCTTGATCGCCTGGGATTCATCCAGCACGGCGTAATCGAAAGGCAGCTCCAACAGCAGCTTGATGTCACTGCGCAGGGTGCCATACGTGGTAATGATCACATTATAGCTGGCCAGAGTCTCTTTATTGCGTGTCCGGTCCCCGCCATGGTGGATATGATAGGTCAGGGTGGGGGTGAACTTGCGGATTTCATTCTCCCAGTTGAACATCAGCGTGGTCGGGCAGACGACAAGCGCGCTCAGCCGCCCGTTGACATCCCTGAAATGGTTCAGGAAGGAAAGCGCCTGGATCGTCTTACCGAGACCCATATCGTCGGCCAGGATCCCGCCCCAGTTGACATCCTGCAGGTAATTCAGCCAGTGGAACCCATGCACCTGGTAAGGACGAAGGATCGGGATCAGATGGGCAGGAGGGGGCACTTCGCGGATCCGGTTGAATTCCCGGAGCTGTTCGTATTTTTCTTCCAGCCGGATGATCAGCTCTTCTTCATTGCGGTTGTCATAGAGCTCATCGATCACACTCATATGATATTTGGACAGCCGCAGCTGGTTGCTCTTTCCTTCTCCCACGCGGAAGAGGAGAGAGTATTTCTTGATCCACTCTTCCGGTAATACCCCGAGGGTGCCATCGTGGAGCGGAACGAATTGCTGCCTGTTCCCCAGCGCCTTCTTCACATCGGCAATGGTGACCTTCTGGTCGCCGAATACAATATCCACCCGCGCGTCGAACCAATCGGTATTACTGCTGATATGGATCTTTGTCTGGGGCTTGGCCGTATTGAACCGGAAGTTTTTCAATGCTTCAAACCCGAATACCGGCACCTTCATTTCTTCCATGGCGTCGACGAACAGGAAGAACCAGTTATTCTTCAGGACATCCGTCCCTTTCAGGGCCAGGCTATGCGACCCTTCCGGGTGAATAAACTGAGAGTGCAGGGACTCCAGCTTATGAAAAAACTGTAATTCCGCTTCCTTGTTGCGATGGACGATCAGCACCTGGTGTCCGTCCGGAACGATGATCTCATCCTTACCCCCCGGGCGGGTCTCGAATCCTTTATAAGAAAACAGCGGCTGGAATACCAGGTAATCCCCCTTTTCCTGCAATAACAATTTTCTTTCCGGGTCACCATCTCTGACCTCGCGGACCAGCTCCGGATCGAAATCCACCTGGTAATCTCGGGTGAGGGGGAGGACAAAATCCTTCATCCTCGCCGGCCAGTCTTCCCTGGAAATCGACCACTTCTCCTTCCCGACGAAATTCTCCACCAGGGCGATATCTTCCGGCTTGTTCCAGAGGTAAAGGTTATTATTATAAAAGAAGACAACGGAGCTTTTGCATTCGTTCCGCGCAATATCTACCGGCTGGCCGTTGATCTTGACATAGCAGGTCAGCTCAAAATTGCCCTTCGAGGCATTGACGCTGAACTGGGGGCTGATAGCATCCGCCGACAGTCCGATGGGCTGCAGATTGGCAGTCTTAAAAGCCTTATGACCATTGAGATAAAAAACAAAGGGATTGGCATTCAATTCGGCGAATAGTTTCCTCAGCTTGGGATGAAGATATTCCACCATCAGCTTCTTGGTCTCTTCCGGCAGATCGTCCTGTTCATGATGGATGATATTTTCCCAGATGCCACTGAAGGGTGAATTGCGGTTGAGATACTTGTTGATCTCCTGCCCCTGCATTTTGCGAAGAGAAGGAACCAGCTGCCGGTCGAATTCCGTGAACGCATCCGTATTGATGAATTTGGCAAGATCCATTTTTTCCACTTTCCCGGCATAGGCGGACTGTTCTTCGTTGCTTTCTCCCGCAATGGCGTCAACACCGAATCCCGGAAAGCCGTCTTCATTGAAATTGAAGACCACGCCCAATCGTTGAGCATTGCCGACCACTTTTTCTTCTTCCGATACCACCGTGGTCGGAATATCAGCCTCCATCTGGCGCAGCCGGCTGTTGGCGACCGGCGCAACCCGCTTGATAGACGTGTCGAGCACCCGTAAAAAGGGCTTTCCTTCCTTATAGGTGAATTCGAATTTGCCTTTAAGGTCATCCGAGAGGGAATACCCGTATGCTTCCAGCAATTTATTCTTTTCCTTATCCCAGTTACGGATACTCTCGAAATAATACGCTCCGTGTGCATGTAGCAGTTGGAGGAAAACGATCACTTTAGGCAGGCTGAGCGGATGTGCTACATCCACATAATCGCTGCTGGTATCGAAGTTCCGTTCTTCATTTTTCCGGAGAACCACCTGATAAACCTGGCCGTCGATCTCGACGCCGGCCTTGACGACTTCATCCTTGGCATATTCAATCTTCGCCTTTTGGGTACGCAGGTAGTTTTCCGCGTCCGCCAAAGTCGCGGGACTGCAAAGCAGGCGAATGCTTTTCAGATCGATGAACTTCATTTTCACGACCGTATGACGCTGGTCATAGCGCACTTCTTCCGCCTTCAGCATATTCCTGTCCAGCAGTTCCTGCAGCTGAATAAGGGCCCCCGCTTCATGCCGGCAGATATCTCCCAGGTTGTACGGACAGCTGCAGCGGATGGACAACGTCTTCGCATCCTTGAATTTCTGCACATACACCTTGTAATAAGTGGCATAGCTGTCATCCTTTACCCGGAAAGTGACGGACTCAAACAGCTCATCGTATTCGATCAGCTCAACGTACCCAATGGCGTGGATCTTCTTTCCCCGGCGAATCACTTCATCGGTCCCATTGGTGTACACATACTTGATAAGGTGCGGTAGCGCCATAAGTTTTTTTAACGAAATCCCTTTTCACCTCACTGCGAAAAGGACAATCTGCAAAACTAAAGGAAAAAAGGTGAGTGTAGAAAATAAATCCATCTTACCTTTGGACGGTCCCGGCGAGTTTTGCCCATGGGAATCTATAGTCTGCGGCCCAATACCGTCTAGTTAAACCGGCTTATATGATGCTTCGTATTAAAATCTTATTTCCTACCCTTCTCCTGTCCTTTCTAAGCGTCGAGGCCCAAAAACTGAACAAAAACGATAAAATTACCCTGGCCAACCTGGAGACGCATGTCCGTTACCTGGCAGATCCGAAGCTGGAAGGCCGGAGGATGGGTACGCCGGGGGACAAGACAGCCAGCGATTACATCATTTCCGAGCTCAGTAAGGCCGGCCTCCGCCCAAAAGGCGATAACAATGGCTGGACCCAGGATTTCACCATCGACCAGGGCAGGCAAATCAGCGACGATACCTGGTTTTCCGTCAATGACCAGCCCCTCGTCAGGTTCAAGGAATATTTCCCTCTTGATTTCAGCGCCAGTGGTCAGGTAGCCGGTTCACCAGCTATAGCCCTGCAAGAGAAGGGAGTACCCTGGTTCCAGGATCTGAAAGAGTTGTTGGACGCGAATCCGGGACATCTGCCGGCCGCGATCAGGGCCAAGGCGGCAGCCTGTGCAAAGAAGGGGGCCACCGCGCTGATCCTTTATAACTCCTCCAAACTGCCCGACCACCTTGCTTTTGACCCGCAGGACAAACCGGAAGCGGCCGTCATTCCCATTATCTATATCACAGCCGCGGCCAAAAGAAAATACCTGAAGGATGAGTCGGCATCGGTAGACATCCGGATCAAGGTCGGTTTTACGGAAAGTAGGCGAACCGGCCACAATGTGGTGGCCTGGCTTGACAACGGGGCGGCAACGACGGTGATCATCGGCGCTCACTATGATGCCCTGGGCCATGGGGAAGACAGTAATGCCGTATGCCTGGCCACATCCGCCGGCCGGCCAGCCGCCCAATCCCCGGCGTCGGGGTCGCCTTCCACCGTCACTCCCGCAATCTATTGTAACGCCAACGATAACGCCAGCGGCGTGGCGGCCATGATCGAGCTGGCCCGGCTGCTGGTCACGTCGAAGCTGCGGAATAATAATTATCTTTTCATTGCTTTCTCGGGCGGTGAACTGGAATCGGCCGGATCGGCCTGGTTTGTACAACATCCGGAGACCGACCTTAAAAAGGTCAACTACATGATCAATATGGATATGATCGGCCGGCTGAACGACACGACGCATACGCTGACGATCGGCGGATATGGGACGTCCCCGCTCTGGGGCTCGGTATGCAATGCCATCCGGGATAAAAAGTTGCTTTCCCTTCATGATATCAGCAACGGCACGCAACATGGTGACCAGAGCGCATTTTACCGGGCAAACATCCCCGTTCTCCTGTTCACGACCGGGCTTTCCGCCGATTATCACCAACCCGGGGACGACATGAACAAGATCGATTACTCCGGCGAGCTGCAGGTGTTGAAATTCATTTACTCCGTCATAGAAGGCGTCAATTCCCGGGGACGGGTGACTTTCAGTGCGGCGGCGGATAATCAATCCCTTAGCGGCACACCATGAAGCTGAAGCTGAACATAGACGATATGACCGACGAGTTCTTCGAAGATTCGCGGCTGCTGGGTATCGTCGCTCCGGTGAAAGACTACCAACTGGTGTTGCAGCTAAATAACCGGCTACGCTTCGCCTTCCGCAATAACAGCGAGCTGGAGATCCAGTTGACGAAACGGCAACGGAAATATTTTTTCGGCATCTATGAATACCGGGAGCCCGGCAATGCGCTGCATCATTTTTTGTATAACAATCAATTCGACGGTGAATACCTGCTGCCGGAGTTCAAACACCTGGATTTCCTTTGGCTGCAGAAGGGTGATACGGTTTCCGATGATAAGCTGGCGCACCTGATGACTTCCGTACGTGCGGTCCCCGGCGTACAATTAGTCATGGAGCTGACGCAGGACAAGATAAAAAACAAAGCTCACTTAATATTCTGAGTCTGGCGCTGGCGGGCTTCAGTGAAAATAGCCCGCGCGCCAGACCGGCTAATAAATAATGGGCCTTCGGCCACCGGACCCTTGGCCCGTTAGGGATGGCCTGCCCTTTGCGGCATTACTTAAAACCAATCATATGTGGGAAGAGAAAAACAATACGCTGTATCGCAAATTCCAGTTCAAAAACTTTTCGGAGGCATTTGCCTTCATGACCCGTGTTGCGCTGGAAGCCGAGAAAATGGATCACCATCCTTCATGGACCAACGTATATAATACGGTAGAGATTACCCTGAACACGCATAGTGAGGGGGATGTCGTCACCGAAAAGGACAGGAAACTGGCGAAGAAGATCGACGCCCTCGTCTAACATCTGCCGCTATGCGGCTGGGCCGGGCTGAGGCCGGCCTCTGCCTAACTATTCATGCTGGCTAGGAATTCCTCATTGCTCTTAGTGCCACGCATGCGTTTCAGCAATTCGTTCATGGCTTCTTCCGGGTTCATATCGTTGAGATAGACGCGTAGCAGGTTCATGCGTTGAAGAACTTCCCTTTCCAGCAGCAGATCATCGCGACGGGTGGAGGAAGCCACGAGGTCGATGGCCGGGTAGATCCTGCGGTTGGACAGGCGGCGTTCCAGCTGTAATTCCATATTGCCGGTACCTTTGAACTCTTCAAAGATCACTTCATCCATCTTGGAGCCGGTGTCGATCAGGGCGGTCGCGAGGATCGTCAGCGAGCCACCGTTCTCTATCTTACGGGCAGCGCCGAAGAATTGTTTGGGTTTCTGCATGGCATTCGCCTCAACACCACCGGACAATACTTTACCAGAGGCTGGTGCAACGGTATTGTGCGCGCGGGCGAGACGGGTGATAGAATCAAGCAGGATGACAACGTCATGACCGCATTCCACGAGCCGCTTGGCTTTCTGCATCGCGATGGTAGAGACTTTCACGTGCTTTTCCGCCGGTTCGTCAAAGGTCGAGGCGATGACTTCCGCCCTTACACTGCGTTCCATATCGGTCACTTCCTCAGGACGTTCATCTACCAGCACGATCATCAGGTAACATTCCGGATGATTGGCGGCAATGGCATTGGCCACGGCCTTCAACAGCATCGTCTTACCCGTTTTCGGTTGGGCGACGATCAGTCCGCGCTGTCCTTTGCCTATCGGCGTGAACAGGTCGATGATGCGGGTAGAAAAATCGCTTGGTGTAGTGAAAAGATTCAGTTTCTCGAAGGGGAACAACGGCGTCAGGTAATCGAAGGGCACGCGATCGCGGACTTCTTCGGGACCTTTGTTATTGATCGTTTCCACTTTCAGCAGGGCGAAGTATTTTTCTCCCTCTTTCGGCGGGCGAACTGCACCCAGCACGGTATCCCCGGTTTTCAGTCCGAATAATTTTATCTGGGAAGGGGAGACATAAATATCATCGGGAGAAGAGAGATAGTTGTAATCGCTGCTGCGCAGGAATCCATACCCGTCGGGCATCATTTCCAGTACGCCTTCCGCCTGGATAACGCCGTCGAATTCGATGTTGAAGACTTCGTTGCGGCGTTGCGGATACATTCTTCCGGCCTGTGCATCGCCCGTGCGGCCTTCTGCAAAGTGTTCGCCGTTTTCCTGTCCGTCCTGTGAATTGGTATCTTCCTGTCCCTGCTGGTCTTGTTCATCCCTTTCGTCATTGGACTCATCCTCGTCCTGATCCTGTCCCGGCTGGTCATATCGCGGCTGTTCATCTTTCCGCTGTTCGTTTCTCGGCTGTTCGTTTCTATTATGGTCGTCCCTTGGCTGCTGTTCTCTCGGTAGCACCTCGTAACTCGGCGGGGCCTGCCGTGGCGGGCGCTCATTGACGGATTGTATCTTTACTACTGGCGCTGCTTTGGGCGCGGGAACTTCGGCGAGAGCTTCTGCCGGTTCTTCGTCTTTCTTACGTTTCTTCAGCACGACTGGCTTTTCGGCCGGCTTTTCTTCTTTCTTCGGAGTTCCTTTTTTCGTTTCGGCTTTCTTGGGCTTTTCATCGCCGCTTTCCACGATAGCTTCTTCTGTACTGTTGGAGGTAGTGGTCTTTATAATACGCTTGCGCTTATTGGTCTTGTCGTCTTCGTTGTCTGATTTATTGTCCTTTTTATCATTAGAGGAGGATAGGGCTTGTTTATCGAGGATTTTGTAAACAAGTTCTTGCTTTTCCAGCTTCTTTACACCGGGGATTTTTAACTGCTCTGCAATATCGAGGAGTTCAGGAACGAGCATGTCGTTCAATTGGAGAATATCGTACATAAAAATAACTTGAGAGTTGAACACCATTCTCAAACAGAGAGGCCTGTTAAATTGAAAATGTTTGAAATGAATTTTGATTAATGTGAACAGAATGAGTTAAAACTGACGAGCTGTGAGCATTGGAAAAGGGAACTAATCAGTTAATCACAGTGCAATTTTAGCATATAAATCGCGAAATTCAAAAAAAAATTTTAAAACCGGCTGGGTTTCAGGGGTTTTTTGGCTTTCTCCGCGCATTGCACGGAAAATCGGGTGATTATGTTCTGTATCTTTGCCACCCTTTTAATTTTTATGCTATGTTCAACACAAGAGTGAAAGTTGCGGCGCTTTTGGCCACTACTCCAGATAACCAGGAAGTGACTGTTATGGGATGGGTGCGGAGCTTCCGCAACAATCAGTTCATCGCGCTCAACGACGGCTCTACCAACAACAATCTGCAGGTCGTTGCAGAGCTGGGCGCGTATGACGAAGATCTCCTTAAAAAGATCACTCCCGGCGCTTCCCTCAAGGTGACAGGCCGGCTGATAGCATCCCTGGGCAAAGGGCAGGCAGTGGAGGTAAAAGCCGCCACCATCGAGATCCTCGGTGAATGCAACCCTGATACCTATCCTCTTCAGCTAAAGAACAGACCCAGTCTCGAATACTTGCGTGAGATCGCGCACCTGCGCTTTCGCACGAATACTTTTGGCGCTATCTTCCGCGTCCGGCATGCTCTCGCTTTTGCGACACATCAATTCTTCAATGAAAAAGGTTTTCTTTATCTCCATACACCTATCATCACTGCTTCTGATGCCGAGGGCGCCGGAGAGATGTTCCGTGTGAGCACGCTGCCCTTCGACCATACCCCGCGTAAGGAAGATGGTACTATAGACTTCAGCGAAGACTTTTTCGGCCGGGCATCCAACCTGACCGTCAGCGGCCAGCTGGAAGGTGAGCTAGGCGCCACCGCCCTCAGCGAGATCTATACTTTCGGCCCCACTTTCAGGGCAGAAAACTCCAATACCGCGCGCCACCTGGCTGAATTCTGGATGATCGAGCCGGAAATGGCCTTTTGTGATCTCGAAGACAACATGAACCTTGCGGAAGCCTTTATCCGCTATCTGATTCAATATGTCATGGACCACAACCGCGAAGACCTGGAATTCCTTGCGCAAAGGCTGGCAGAAGAGGAAAAACAACGGCCGCAGGCTGAGCGGAGTGAGTTGGGATTGATCGAAAAGCTGGAGTTTGTCCTGACCAATCAATTCCAGCGGATCACGTACACCCAGGCCATCGACATCCTGCTGGAGTCTCCTGCCTATAAAAAGAAGAAATTTCAGTATGAAGTGAAATGGGGCATCGACCTGCAGAGCGAACACGAACGGTACCTTGTTGAAAAACATTTCAAAAAGCCCGTCATTGTCACCGGCTATCCAAAGGACATCAAGGCTTTCTATATGCGGCAGAACGACGATGGCAAAACAGTAGCCGCCATGGATATCCTTGTCCCCGGCATCGGAGAAATCGTCGGTGGCTCTCAAAGAGAGGAACGGCTCGACCGGCTGCAGGCCAGGATGCAGGAAATGCACATTCCTGTAGAAGAAATGTGGTGGTACCTGGATACCCGTCGCTTCGGAACGGTGCCCCACGCGGGATTTGGGCTGGGATTCGAACGGATGATGCTATTCGTGACCGGCATGACGAATATCCGGGACGTGATCGCCTTCCCGCGGACCCCTAAGAGCGCCGAATTTTGATTTTTGCCTTCGGGGCTACCCTTGAAAAATCGCCCCTCGGCAAAAACCGCTTATGATGGGCCTTCGGCCGCCGGACCCATAGTCCGTCTTATTTTGCCTTCGGGCCGTCTTGAAAATTTTTCTACCTTCATCGTTCAAATCCTAACGTTATGGCCATTCCTGTAGTTGACCTTGCCGAATTTTCCGGCGATGCGAAACAAAAAGCCGCCTTCGTCAACCAATTGGGTAACGCCTACGAGGATGTCGGATTCGTGGCGGTAAGAAATCATGGAATCTCCGCCGAAACCATCGAAGCGTTATACAGGAATACCAAAGCATTCTTTTCTCTGCCGCCCGACACCAAAAGAAAATATGAAATCCCGGGACTGGCTGGTCAGCGGGGTTATACTTCCTTCGGAAAAGAACATGCGAAAGGCAGCACGGCACCCGATTTGAAGGAGTTTTTCCAGTTCGGACAGACCGTAGAAGATGGCGATCCCGTCAAGGCGGAATATCCCGATAATGTGAAGGTGAAGGATTTACCTGAATTCAACCCAATCTTTTCCACCGCCTACCGGTCTTTCGAAACGTCGGGGACGCTGCTTTTAAGGGCCATCGCGCTGTACCTGAATTTAGGTGAGCATTACTTCGATCCTTTCATTCACAATGGCAATTCTATTCTCAGAGCCATTCACTATCCTCCCATCAAAGACGAGCCCAAGTCGGCTATAAGGGCCGAACAACATGAAGATATCAACCTGATAACCTTGCTCGTCGGCGCCTCCGCGGACGGACTGCAGATCCTCTC
>JAMFSL010000068.1 GCA_026225275.1 Puia dinghuensis | reverse complement strand
AGTCCCCACGCTCCTGACGATGGCCGATGGGCGGACAAAACAGGGTGGGACCATTTTCCTGCGTCACGGTGAGCAGGGTGATCTCCGAATGGAATTTTACAAAGGCTTCCACGATGACTTCCGTCTGATCTCCCCGTTTGCCGCTTTGTGCATAGTTCCAGGCGTTGTCGATATCGGCGGCGGTTTTGATCACGGACTGGCCCTTACCCGAAGAAGACATCAATGGTTTTATCACGCAGGGAATACCTACAGCCTCTACTGCTGTTTTGAGTTCTTCGAGGTTGGCGGCGTAACGATAGTTGGCGGTACGAAGGCCGAGGTCTTTTGAAGCAAGATCCCGGATGGCTTTTCTATTCATCGTGAAGTTGGCCGCTTTGGCGCTGGGCACGACGTGGATGCCTTGTTGTTCATAGTCATAAAATCGTTCGGTGCGGATCGCTTCTATCTCCGGGACAATGATATCGGGCTGGTGTTTGGCTACGATACGATCCAACTCGGCGCCGTCGAGCATATTGATTACTTCGCGTTGGTCGGCTACCTGCTGTGCAGGGGCATCATTGTAAGAGTCCACTGCAATGACATACTGGCCGAGGCGTTTGACGGCGATGACAAATTCTTTGCCTAATTCGCCGGAGCCGAGGAGCATGATTTTTTTTGGCATGAGATGCTTTTTGAGGTGGCAAAGCTACTGTTTTACCCCTTCGCCTCATTGATCTTTTTGATCGCGTTTTCAGCGGCTGTGGCGGACGCCTCATCGCCCTGTTTCCGGCGGGCATCGGCAATGGTTTGCAGACTGGCGGTCAGTTTGGGCGCCATGCCATGCTTCTTATAGCGGATGGCCAGGTCGCAGATGGCGTTGATCCCCTCGGCAACATATTGCTTGTTGTTGAGCCGGGTTAGCATGGTGGCCATGGAACCGTGGGCGAGATCGTATTTAGCCTGACCGCCCCCCTTGTTAAACCCCTCGATAACAGCGGGCCATTCGGTGTCGGAGCCGCTGGTGGCATAGACATTCAGGATGGCCGTGCCGAGCTGACCATTACCATCATCCGCCATCAACTTAGCCAGACTAAATGCGTCGGCTGGCGCTATCCCGTTGATGGCGGTCAGGGCTGCGCCTTTGACCGTATACGAGGGACTCTTCAAAGACGTCTTATAGAGATCGAGGTAAACGTTTGAGTTCGTTTTACCCAGCGCTTTAATGGCGGCCGCGCGTACGAGATAGTTCGAGTCATAGGTAGCCAGGGTTGCGAGAACCGGGCTCACCTGTTTGGCGAGGGCTGCGCTGTCCATATTCAGGCTTTGGATGGCTTTGATGCGCAGACCATAGTAGCGGTCGTGCAGTGTTTCTACCGTGATGAATGTGTAGCCGGCGTTCAGAGCCTCTAATCTGTCCAGGTAGAGCGGAGCACGCATATATTGGAAGACGAGTTGCTGGGGTGTCTTGTGATCGGTCTTTTTGCAAAGCAGTTGTTTATCGGCGTCGACATTCACGAGGTCGGGTTGGCCCGGCAGATCGAAGGACAGCGTGTCGATCTTCTGACTGAGCCAGACATTCTTCCTGGTGACCTGGTCACCCTCATATATATCGATAGCCATAGGTAGCTGGAAAATCTGTCCCTGCTGTTGCTGTTGGATGATGACGATTTCTTTGTGCTGCGCCGAATCCCAGTTGTAGGCGATGTCGAGTATGGGATGGCCTGGGTTGTAATACCATTGGTTAAAGAACCAATTGAGGTCCTGGCCAGATATTTCTTCCATTGCCAGGCGCAGATCGTGGACTTCGGCATTGGAGAAGGCGTGTGTCCTGAGATAGAGGTTCAGTCCTTTGAAGAAGGCAGAATCGCCCAGGTAAGTGCGCAGCATATTGATGACAATACCACCTTTATCGTAGATATTCGCTCCGTTAACCCCTTCCTCGTCCGTATAAACAAAGGGTGTAAGGGCCTGTGCAGAAGCGGTAGGATTGTTAAGATAGGCGTTCATTTCATCGAAGCGTTTGGCGTCGCCGTCGTCTTTTCCGTAAGTCATTTCATTCCAGAACTTTTCACCAAAAACGGCGAAAGACTCATTCAGCGTCTCGTTGCTCCAGCTTTCGCAGGTGACATAGTCTCCGAACCATTGGTGGAAGAGTTCGTGTGCGATAGTCGTACCACCGGCACCGTTAGGGTCATCGATCAGTTCCCAGGGTCTGTTTTGGACATAATCGTTGTGAAGGGTTGCGGAGGTGTTTTCCATGGCTCCGAATGGATAATCCCTAACGACGACCTGTGCATATTTTTCCCAGGGGAAGTCTATGCCCAGGGTCCGCGAGAATAGCTCTATCATTTTCGGGGTCTGGCCGAAGATTTGTTTGGCGTAGGGGAAATAAGCGGGTTCCAGGTAATAGTCGACATCTTTATTGCGCCATTTGTCGTGGTAGATCTTAAACTCTCCGACAGCCATCATAAACAGGTAGGGGGAGTGGGGGAGGCCTTGCCGCCAGGTATCGGTGCGGGTTCCGTCGCCATTGGACTTTTGGCTGATCAACAAACCATTCGAAAGGGTAGTATACTTCTCAGGGACTGTCATACTAATCTGATCGGTGGTCTTTTGGTTGGGGTGGTCGATGGTTGGAAACCAGCAAGAGGAGCTTTCGGCTTCGCCCTGGGTCCAGATCTGGATGGGCTTGTGGGGATCGGCGCCGGTAGGGTTAATAAACCAGAGTCCTTTGCCGTCCATCTTGAAGCCGGGCCGGTCGTGAACATTCTCCGGTTTGCTGGTATAAGCGATATAGATGGTATAGCGTTCGTTGCTTTTATAGGTGCGATCTAGCCTGATATGCAGGTATACGCTGTCGTACCGGTACTGCAACGGGGTCATTTGGCCGTTGCGGACGATGGAGACTTGCGCGATGTCCATATAGCGGGCGTCCAGCCTGAGCGAATCCGTAGGATAGAAATGAGGCTTGATCGTGACCCATTCTTTGCCATACAGCCAGGACCTGGAATAGTCGAATCGGACATCGAGTTTGGTGTCGATGAGATCGTTGATTTTTTCTGGCGTCGAGTGGTAGTAGGGTCGTGTTTTTGGCCTTTGGGGAGTTTGGGCGGCGGCTTGTCCGAGGGCGCTGGTCATCAATAAAGCGGCAGCGATTGCTGTAAATAAATGGGTCATAGGGCGCAAAGGTAGGGCTAAAGACAAATGCCCGCATTTTAGCAGGATGGCCGGTCGATTTTAGCGGATTATACATTGTATTCGACGTTTATTAAGCAGTTGCAGTCATCGGCTTAGGATGAGAGACATTTTTGGGTACCGGGACATATTCCTCCCAATGTGCAACAGGATGTTTATTCATATCCACAGGGTAGTTCTTTCTGACCTGCTTGTACATATAAAAGCTATTCATGAATAATGAAAGACACATGGCGCCAGGCCGCAAGGTCAGCAGTCCCCGCAGGATGCGGCGCAGGGAATGGGTGACAGAAAACGCTTTTTTCCATAGGTTTCTATGGGACTGTAACAGTTGTCCGGGGCTCATTCTTTTGGGCTTGAAAGCAACATTATATCCATTATAGAACTGCCAGCCTTTTTCCAGCATCCGGTCCGTTTTTAACAGCTCATGATAGATGGGTGTTCCACGAAAAGGCGTCATCACACTAAGGAATGGTACGTCGATACCGACGTCCATGATCCGGTCGGCCATTTCTTCAATACTTTCCGGAGTGTCATGATCGAACCCCGCGATAAAGCCCGCCATCACGGCAATACCCCTCTTATGAATCGCTGCCACGGCAGTTTTATAATGCTCGATCTTGTTCTGCCGTTTATGTGCGTCTGCCAGGCTTTCTTTGTCAAAGGACTCAATGCCCAGGAATACACCGATACAACCCGAGTCTCTCATCATATCGAGCAGTTTGTCATCTTTGGCAATATCCAGGCTCGCCTGGGTCAGCCACCATTTTTTTAACGGCTTCAACGCTGTCAGCAGTTCATGGATATATTTTCGATCGATGGTAAGATTATCATCCCAGAACCAGACAACTTTTCGTTGCCACCAGTGAGGAAAGGCATCGTAGGCGGCATCCCTGACAACGTCCTGCACGGGCCTTAGTCTAAAACCAGGATTCAATGTCGGCACTGTACAGAACGAACAGGTAAACGGACATCCTCTTGTCGCCTGTATCACTTTCCGGATAAAGAATTTATCAGACAACAGATCATACCGCGGTGTCGGCAGATTCTTCATGTCGCATGGCCGGCCGGTATAGATTCTTTTCAGCTGACCGAGAGCCTGATCCCGCAGGAGGTCGATCCAGGCCGTCTCAGCCTCTCCTGTTACAATAGCATCGAAATGACCGAGAGATTCATCGATGTTGAATGTCACATGCGGACCACCTGCTACGACTGTCTTACCCCTTTTCCTGAATTCCCGGGCCAGGTCGAAAGCCGACGGGGCAAATCCGCTGAAGAATGATATGGCGATGAGGTCTGCCGACGAGTCAAAATCTATCCGGTCCACTTGTTGGTGAAATACGCGAACAGTATGCTCCTTTGGCGTGATAGCGGCGATATGAATTCCTGTTACGGGGGGTACGAAGTCTTTTTCATGGCCGAACTCATACCGTTTGACGTAGGCGATGATGATGTCAATAGTCATGGTGGTTTATTTTTGGGTTGTCAATTCCAATTTGCTATTTATTAAAAAGTACTTTGTAATACAAAGTAAATGAATATTTTGATTTATTTGAGTTATTTGGAAAAAAAATTGCAATAAGAAGCCGAGGATCATGATTTTTTTGGATTGTCTTATATTTATTCTATGACTAGTGTGCTTACCCGATGGTTTGGATTGGCCCTTCTCCTGACGACAGGATTGACTTCCGCTTATTCGCAGGAGCAGCTGCGGCCGGACAGCGTACCTCCGCGACCTGTCGTACTTCCTATTGCCGACCCACTGACCATGAATAATGGAAGCAAGGTCAATACTGCCGGGCAATGGGCGAAAAGACGGGAAGAAATCTTACAACTCTTCACCGCTGAAGAGTATGGACAATCTCCTTCACGACCGGCAAAAATGACGTTCAAGGTTTTTGAAACGGACAAACACGCTTTAAACGATAAGGCCACACGCAAGCAGGTGACGGTATTGTTCAATGGTCAGCCGGATGGTCCGCAAATGGATATCCTGATCTATCTTCCCCATTCCGTTAAGGGTCCGATTCCGCTGATCCTGCAACTTGGCTTTGGCGGCAATTATACGTTGAGTGATGATTCTGCCGTGAGGCTTACCTCAACCTGGGTGGCCAGTGGCAAGGGCGTGATCGATCACAGAGCCACAGAAGCCTGCAGGGGCAAAGGGCCGAATAATGATGTGGAACTGATCCTTAGCCGTGGATATGGCTTTGCGACCATTTATTGCGGCGATATCGCTGCCGACGACAAAGACTCCTCCAAAGACGGTGTTCTGCGACTATACCCGGGATTGCAGGATCGTCCCGATAATTTCAGCACGATTGGCGCGTGGGCCTGGGGTCTTAGCCGTGCCCTGGACTATATGGAAACGGACAAGGATATCGACGCCCGGAAAGTAGCGGTTTTCGGCTTTTCGCGTTTAGGAAAAGCTGCCTTGTGGGCGGGAGCTACCGACGAGCGTTTTGCGATGGTCATCAGTAATGAATCGGGAGCAGGGGGCGTCAAGTTGTTTCACAGTGGCCGCGGAGAGACGATCAAACATTTATGTACAGCCTTTCCGCATTGGTTTTGCGCCCGTTTCAGCCATTATATCGACCAGGATACGTTGTTGCCTTTTGATCAGCATCTGGTTGTCGCAGCAATCGCTCCACGTCCAATTTGTATCGGTAGCGCCGAAGGCGACAAGAATTCCGATCCGGAAGGTGAATTTTATAGCGCCGTATATGCGAGCCCTGTCTATCGTCTTTTGGGTACCACGGGCCTCCCCTGGCCTGGTCATCCGCCTGTGCCGGCGGCGATGCCTTCCGTTGGCGAAACGGTCGCAGGGCAGATCCAATATCATATTCGGCCCGGGTCCCATGGCATCATCACGTATGACTGGGAGCAGTATTTGAATGCTATGGATCGATTTTTCAAATGATCAGGCAAAGTAATCCCGTCAAAAATACTCCCAACGCAATGGTAGTTCAAATTATGGTTCGTAATGGAATGATTTATCGGGATGCGGCGGAGCCGGCGGGAAGGTCACGGGCTCGGCGGCGATCTGTTTTTTGAGATAATCGATGGCGGTCTCCAACTGAGCATCTTTTCCTTTGAAGGTTTCGAAAGGGAGATTGTCGACGATAATGTCGGGGTCGACGCCATGACCTTCGATGAGCCATTTTCCTTCGGGTCCATAGACGCCGAGTTCTGCCGCGCTGGCGATGCCGTTATCTACGAGGCGATTATCCGCCGACAACCAGATCTCACCACCCCAGGTTCGCATCCCGATCACCTTGCCGAGACCGAGACGGCGGAAACCTTCGGTGATGGCCTCGCCATCGGAGGCAGTGACCTGGTCACAGAGGATCACCATGTGGCCCTTGAAGGCAAATGGCATATTCCAGAACGGGCCGCCACTACGCGCCTGCCAGTACATCCAGGCCTTACGAAGCAACTTCTCGAGTACCCAGCTGTCGATATTTCCGCCGAAGTTATGCCGCACATCGAGGATTAGTCCTTTGCGGTTGAACACCGGATAAAACTGTTTTACAAAATCATCCATATCCCCGCTGCCCATCGCCCGCAGGTGTACATAGCCGATATCATTGTTACTCATGCTGTCTGTAGCCTCGCGGCGTGTCAACTCCCATTCCGCATATCGCAGATCGGCGTCCATGCCGGCAGAACAAGGTCGGACGACTTCTTCAAAAGGCTTTCCGCCTCTATCCAGTAAGCTTAATTTTACCGGGATATCCACCTTATTGGCCAGCAGCACGGAGATGTCCGCCACCTGGTTTAAAGGAACATTGTTTACGGCGGTGATGACGTCCCCCTCCCGGATATGCCCCTCCGGCCGGTGCAAGGGGCTCGTCAAATCGGGATAGTCGGGGTCGGTGTGATAGATATGCCGGATCAGCAGACCACTTTCTTCTTTTTTAAAGGCGCCGCCGAGGAAACCTGAAGGGATCCGGTCGGGCGAAATACGCTTGTCTCCACCTCCCACGAAGGTGTGCAGTGCGGACAACTCGCCCACCATCTGCGAGAGCAGGTCGTCCAGTTCATAACGATCCGTCAGCCGGTCCACGAGGGGTTCATATCTTTTACGTGTCGCGAACCAATCCACCTTATGCAGATCGCGGTCATAAAAATAATCCCGCATCATCCGCCACGCATCGGCAAACATCTCCTTCCAGTCCTCGACAGGATCCACCTCGAAACTCCAGTTGTCCAGTGAGAGCTTGCTCTTGTCCACATCGACTTTTTGTCCGTTGGCATCATCGATGGCAATAGTACGGTTCCGGAAACTGATGAGGAGTTTTTTCTTATTGGCCGAGAGCTGGAAATCTGATACGCCTGTGGCGATCTCTACCGGCTCGTATTTTTTGCTTTCTTTTATCTTTAACGCCATCAGGCGCGGGCCGCCATCACGGTTGCCATCCGGACCATCATCCAGCCAGTAGAGCCAGCCATCCGCGGCCTCCAATCCGCCAAGATTTCCACTCTTTACCGGCAGTTGGTAAAGCATCGTTTGCAGGTTTTCCCAGTCATACGACTTTGCTATCGGAGCCGATTTTTTGTGGCCGGCAATCGCCGGATTGAAAAGGGAGTCTGTCAGCCAGCTATCCGTCGTCAGGAAGGGAAACTTCGCCGCCGGATCCAGCGGCATGGCATAGAGATTATTCGTCTCCGTATAGTATGGTTCGGGCTGGCGCGGGCCCCAGGGCGAGTTGACGCGGGTATGCAGGTTGCGTTCCGAGATAAAGAACAGCCAATTGCTATCCGTGGACCAGGCGGGGTTACCGCTGTTGAGTCTGGTCGTCGTGATCGGTTGCATCTTCATCGTCCGGGTGTCAACCAGGCAGATCTGGTTGTTCAGGTTTTCGATGCCACGGGTAAAATGCACAAACCGGCTATCGGGAGACCAGCCTTCATCGCCAACACCCGACCAGGCTTCTGCATAGGTATATTTAACAGCACCTGTAGCCGTCTCGATAATGTGTAACACATCGTTCTTATCATCATAGGCAATATACTTACCGTCCGGGGAGGGGATAAAACTGCGGATCATCGGCTGACTGGCTTTTGTCAGCTGTTTTGCCGATTCGCTGCCGTCGGCATTCACGGTCCAGATATCATACTCGCCGCTCTCATCGGATAAAAGCGCGAGACTTTTATCACTGATAAAATGCGCCACCTTATACCGGATGCCGCTGTGGCGGTTTATTTCGACCCAACGATCGCTTTTGGCGGGAGAGACGAAGACACGACCGCGACTGATCAGCACCACATAATTGCCATTGGGAGAAATAGCCAGGTTGGTTATGTCTGTGACCGGGCTCTTGATCCACCGTGGTTTCCGTTGGTCAAAGTCCGACTGCAGACGGATGTCCAGCATCTTTTCCGTATTGGCCGCCGCATCATATAACCATAGATCGGCACCTTTCTGGTAGACGATCCTGGAGCCGTCAGCCGAAGGCGATTGGATGTCCCAGCCTTTAGAGAAGGTGTGCTGTTTGACGTTCTTGCCGTCTTTATCCATCGACCAGAGATTCCTGGTGCCGTCCCGGTCGGATGCGAAATAAATCCGATTGTTATACAACATCGGCCTGGTGCTGGTGCCGTCAAAGTCACAGGTCAAACAGGTGGCTTCATGGTGGCCGTCGAATTTCCAGATCTGTTCTATGGTTCCTCCTTTATAACGCTTCGTGCTACTGCCCTGAAATGGCCACCGGGTAAAATACAGGATGCCTGCCTCGTCATAGCAGCCATCCGAGCCCGTTGCCAACGGCAATGGTTCCTGGGTCATCGAGACCGGATCCAGCCGGATAAGCTGTGGGGAGGGGAGCCCGTCGTAGCGGTCCGTGCGATAGATGATCTTCCCATCGCCGGTAAAGCAGGTGGGGCGGGTATAACCGGCAAAATCATATGTGAGCCGTTTGGGCACTCCGCCGTCGATCCCTATGGAATAAAGCTCCGTTGGGCCTTCATACTGGCCGGTGAAAACGATCGTCTTGCCATCGGGAGAGATGAGCGGCGACTGTTCAAGACCCTCATGGGTCGTCAATCTGGAAGCGGTGCCGGTGGAAAGGTCGTATTTCCAGAGGTCGCCTTCGGCGGTGAAGACGACCGTATTCTTGTAAATGGCGGGGGTGCGATAGTAGCCTTTTTGTTGAGCGGAGCCCATGAGGCTTACACTGAGACACAGCAGTGATAGGAACAGTCTTGGTTGCATGATTTAGGAGTGCGTTTAGAAGCTTGAATATAAGAAATTTTATCGTTTGGTTTCCCGGGTTTGGAGCAGCGGGTGCGCCGGCGGCAAAAAAAAGTTTCCTTTCTTGTAGGGGGAGTCTTTCGTTTGAACGTATACACACCTGATGATCGACAAACAACTATTCGACCGGTTCCTGAAGAATGAATGCAGCGCTGAAGAGCGTCGCTTTATCATCGAGTATCTTCAGGCGCATCCTGATGAGGCCGCCTATCTCCTGCCTGAGGAGGAGTTCGAGGAAGTACGCCCCGAAGTATGGGCTCCGGAACGGTCGGATCGTTCCTTCCGCCTGATCCAGCAGCGCCTGCAGCATCGGACCCTGTCTATTGTCCGGTGGAGTTTGGCGGCGGCAGCCTTGCTGGTCATGCTTTTTGGTGTAAAATGGCTACTGACGGGCAGCGCCAAGACTCCACAGTTGGCCCGGAAAGACGCCGTATCGGGTGGAAAAGAGGAATGGATAAAAGAGATCAACAGCGATACATCCTCCCGGACACTGTTGTTGCCGGATGGGTCATCCGCCGAATTATCCCCCGGCAGTTGGGTGGCCTATCACCGGACATTTACCAGCGATGACCAGCGGCTCGTCAAAATGGGGGGAGAGGGACAGTTCAAAGTGGTCACCAATAGCCGCCACCCCTTTATTGTTGTCAGCGAAACACTGACAACGACAGTCCTGGGAACATGGTTCTCGGTACTGGCTGACTCCACTGCCACGACGATTAAAGTTCACCTATATAGCGGTAAGGTTAAGGTCAGTACCACTGATTCCACCCTATACCTGGCTCCCGGAGATGAGCTGACCTATGATAAACTCAGGATGCTGGCCGTTGTCCGGAGCCCGCATCAGCTGTTCGCCCATGCAAAGACCCCATCCTACACCACTTCCAAAGATCACCAGCTGTTGCCATCTCAGAAGCCTGAATGGTATGCGTTCGGCGGACAGCCTCTCACGGAAGTATTCGATCAGCTAAGTGACTATTATGGCGTACAGATCAATTATTTTCCATCGGACGTAGAGAACCGCTATTTCACCGGTAAGTTCTCGAAGACAGACTCGCTGGAAGATATTCTAAGTGACATTGCCTTGTTGCATGGCCTGAACCTGACCAAGACAGAAGGCGTGTATATGTTCCGGAAAAAGGCTCATTAAACCAACAGAGTTTAAACGCCCAAAAATTGTATTCAGATACAATCAGGTATTCTTTTGCCCATAAAAACCAATTACTAACAACTTGTAAAACGATTCAAGCATGAAAATTGACTTAGCACTTCAACGTGCATTGCTATGCCTATGTTGTCTGGCTGTCTTGTTGCCATTGACGGGTCAGGCGCAAAACCTGAGGACCGCTGTCACCGGTCTGGTGCGGTCTACCAGTGGCGACCCGATCCCGAATATCTCTGTTACAGTGAAGAACCCCCATTCGAATTTTAGCGCGGGTACCATGACGGATAGCACCGGTGCATTCCATTTCGCCAGTCTCGAGGCGGGCAGTGGGTACACATTTGTGTTTAGCGGGATTGGATTCGAGACCCAGACCCTCACTAACAATAACCTAAAGGCAGGCGCCGTATTCTCGCTGGTGGTAAAAATGAATGATGCCGCGAAGGCCCTTAGCGAAGTTGTCGTTGTCGGGTATGGAACGCAGGCAAAGGCTACTACAACGGCAGCCTTATCGCAAGTGAAAGGAGCCCAGCTTGCTGAATCCCCGGTGCCCAATATCACCGCCTCGCTTGCAGGCAATGCTACCGGTATCATCGCCCGTCCCAATGGAGGCGTTCCCGGTCAGGACAACACGGAGATCTATGTCCGGGGTGTTGCCACCACTGGCACCAACAATGGCGCCCTGATCGTCGTCGATGGCATCATCCGCAGCAATATCAGCCAGATCGACCCCAATTCCATCGCGACGGTCACTATCCTCAAGGATGCGGCAGCCGTAGCGCCGTATGGCCTTGGCGGGGCGAATGGCGTTATCCTGATCACGACCAAGCGGGGGAGATCCGGGGCGGCGAATTTGTCGCTCAACGCCTACTATGGTTTTCAGCGGCCTACCCTTCCGCCGAAAATGCTGGATGCGGTAGACTATATGAAACTCATGAATGAGGGTGACGTCAATTCGGGCGTACAGCCCGCTTATTCCACCAACTTCATCAATAGCTACCCGCAGCTGCATGCCAAGAATCCCAACGCCTATCCGGCCAGCGACGCCCAGAAGGAGCTTATCCGGCTCAATACTCCACAGCAAAATTACAACCTGCAGGTCACCGGCGGTTCGAACCAAATCCAGTATTATGTCGGATTGAATTATTTCGGGCAGGCGGGCAATGCGGATCCGCTATATTATAATCGTTATAGCTATAATGCGGCACTGGACATCAACGCGACGGCCACCACCAAGATCAGTGTTTCTT
>JAMFSL010000001.1 GCA_026225275.1 Puia dinghuensis | reverse complement strand
TGTTTCATGCCGGAGGAAAAGAAGCGGATCTGTTTATTGGCGGCGGCTTCGAGGCCGACTTTGGCGAGCACAGTGAGGATTGGGCAAGAGGGAATAAAAGGCTTGAAGGAATGATGGAATTGAAGGAATTCGGTGGCGGTCATTTCTTCGATCAGCTCGAGATAAGGAGCGGCCAAAGAAAGATAGTGATAGGCTTTTTCGGGGGGGATCGCGGGAGGAACGGCGGGATGTTCCGGGGCGTGATATCCGGCGGCGGTTTGTACGGCGTCGGACTGTTCATAACTGACCGCGCCTTCACTGATGCCGATGGCGCCGGCTATTATCTGCAGGAGGGTAGATTTACCGGAGCCGTTGGGACCGGTGATCGCGTAGTGGTGTTGGGATGAAAACTCGTAACTGAGATGGCGAAAAATCCAGTCGCGGTTGAAACGCTTGCCGGCATCATTCAGCGTAATCTTCATCAAAGCTACTTTTGCTGAAGCGTTTAATAATGCCGCGTCCACTCTCCCGGATGAAGGCGACGATCTCGTCCCGTTCGTCGCTGGCCGGGAATTCTTCTTCCAGGAATTCGAGGGCCTGGCTGGTGTTCATGCCTTTGTTGTAGATGACCCGGTAGATATCGAGAATATGATTGATCTTGTCGATGGTAAAGCCGCGGCGTTTCAAGCCAACGGAGTTGACGCCGGAGTAGCTCAATGGCATCCGGGCAGCCTTGATATAAGGGGGAATATCCTTTCCTACCAGGGAGCCGCCGCCCAAAAATACGTGCGACCCGACTTTTACAAACTGGTGAATGGCGCACATGCCGCCGAGAATGACCCAATCTCCCAGAACGACATGGCCTGCCACCTGGGAATTATTGCTGAGGATACAATTGTCGCCGATGATACAATCATGTGCAATATGGCTATAGGCGAGGATCATACAGTTGCTGCCGACCTTGGTCTTCCAGCGGTCGCGGGTGCCGCGGTGGATGGTGACAAATTCACGGATAGTGGTATTGTCGCCGATTTCTACGGTCGTATCTTCCCCATCAAACTTAAGATCCTGAGGATCAGCAGAAATAACAGCTCCCGGAAAGATCCTGCAATTTTTTCCAATCCTTGCGCCTTCCATAATCGTCACATTGCTTCCGATCCAGGTCCCTGCTCCGATGTGAACATTTTTATGAATCATCGTGAATGGGTCCACCTGTACATCAGAACCCAGCCGGGCATCCGGATGGATGGAAGTGAGAGAATGGATCATTCGATGGTTAATTGATTGATTTTCAGTGTTTTGGATCATTATAGTCTCTTCCTTATGGATTGCTGTTTTCTTCATAAAAATTGCTGAGAAATCCCGGCGACTTTTACAAAAATAAACTTATTTGCCCCAAATATCGCAAATTAACTTGTCTTAACTTCTCTTTACCAGTTGCGCCATAAGGTCTGCTTCTGTAGCGATTTTATTTCCGACATACACCGTTCCCCTCATTTCGCATATCCCCCGACGGATAGGATTAAGCAACTCCATTTTCAGGATCATAGTATCACCGGGGACTACTTTGCATTTGAATTTGCAGTTATCGATCTTAAGGAAGTAGGTGTCATATTCCCCTGCAGGCATGGAATTGATACAGAGAATACCTCCTGTCTGGGCCAGGGCTTCGATCTGCAGGACGCCTGGCATCACTGGATTACCGGGAAAATGGCCGACGAAAAAAGGTTCATTGAACGTGACGTTCTTGATACCGACGATATGCCGGTCCGTGAGTTCGATGATCTTATCGACGAGCAGGAAAGGATAGCGGTGAGGCAGTGTCCGCTCGATTTGTTGGGAAGTGTAGACCGGCGGTTGATTAGGATCATATACCGGTGTATTCTTTAGATGCTTGTTTTTTTTTATATAGTGCTTGATCCTTTTCGCGAATTCGACGTTGGTGGAATGGCCGGGCCGGTTGGCAATGATATGTCCTTTGATAGGATAGCCGATCAGGGCCAGGTCGCCGATCACATCCAGTAGTTTATGCCGGGCCGGTTCGTTGGGGAACCGCAGTTCGAGATTATTGAGATATCCTTCGCTCTTGATTTCGATCTTCTCCCGTTTGAAGGCCTTGGCCAGCCGTTCCATTTCTTCCGGGGTGACGGGTTTGTCCACCACGACAATAGCGTTATTGATATCTCCACCCTTGACGAGGTTGTGATCCAGCAGCATTTCCAGTTCATGAAGAAAGCAGAAGGTGCGGCAGGGAGATATCTCCGTTTTGAAATCGCGCATCGTTTTCAATCCGGCATGCTGCGTGCCCAGCACAGGGCTGTTGAAGTCGATCAGGGTCGTGACCTTGTATTCCATGGAAGGCATGACCACCATTTCGACCCTCTTTTTCTCATCATAATAAGAGATATTCGTGTCTATGCTGTACCAGGCCTTGGTGGCTTCCTGTTCGAGTACACCAGCCTCTTCAATGATCTCGACAAAAGGCTGTGAGCTGCCGTCGATGATCGGTATTTCGGGCCCGTTGATCTCCAGCAGGCAATTGTCGACACCCATTCCTACCAAGGCAGCCAATATATGTTCCACAGTGCTGACTTTGGCGCCATTCTCTTCGAGTGTTGTACCCCGCGACGTATCTGTCACCAGATCACAGTCAGCCTTGATGACGGGCTGACCTGGCAGATCGACGCGCTGGAACTGAAAGCCGAATCCCGGATTAGCGGGTTTCAGCGTCATGTCCACCTTAATACCGGTGTGTAGGCCCGTACCGGAAATCTGGGTTGTCGAAGCTAATGTATGCTGCTTATCAGGATTGAAATTTGCGTCCATGCGATATACTTGGTTCTAAAGCCGACAAAGATAGGGGAATCGCCGCTTAAATCTCCTCTTCCCGTTCCAGCATCAGGATGGCGCTTTGAGGGACGATAAAGTACTTTTCGCCTTCGTAGAGCACTTCTGTCGCTCCGCTGACCAGGAAAATAGCAATATCTCCTTCCCGGGCCTGCAGGGGGACGTATTTTACCTGTTCGTCCTGGTGCCGCCAGGGTTCGTCGTCCACCGGCACAGGGATTGCATATCCAGGTCCGGTCTTGATGACATATCCTTGCTGTACTTTTTCTTTCTCCTGGATGCCGGGAGGAAGGTAAAGGCCTGAGTCCGTGCGTTCGTGGGGTCGGGAGGGTCGGATCAGCACCCTGTCGCCAATTACCACCAGTTTCTTAAATTTAATGTCTGAAGTCAGGTGCATAAAGGCAAATTTAGGGTGGTTTAACAAAATATTACGCGATTTTGCAGTGTCTACCGCAATGATTTAATTTTATTTGTACTAAAATAAGCAAACATGGAAGGCAAGAAACCCAAAATATTATTGTGTGAAGACGATCCCAATCTCGGGATGGTTTTAAAAAATTATCTGGAGCTGAGCGATTTCGATGTGACGTTGGAGCGCGATGGGCGGCTCGGGCTGGCAGCATTTCAGCGCGAACGATTCGATCTATGCCTGCTGGATATCATGATGCCGCATATGGATGGCTTTACGCTGGCGGAGGAGATCCGGGATGTGGATCCTGATATACCCCTGTTCTTTCTTAGCGCCAAGACGATGAAGGAAGATATCATCCAGGGATACAAGCTGGGAGCAGACGATTATATTACCAAACCCTTCGACAGTGAAGTGCTGTTGTTGAAGATCAAGGCGATCCTGAAGCGCAATGACGATCTCAACAAGGAATCTGAAAACAAGGAATTCGAGATGGGATCGTATCATTTCAATCCTAAGCTGCGGGAGCTGAGCCATAAGGGTCAGACGCAGACCTTGTCACCCAAGGAGAATGAGTTGCTGAAAATGCTGGCCGAGCATATGAACGACCTGTTGCCGCGGGAGCAGGCGTTGAAAAAGATCTGGGGCAGCGATACGTATTTCAATGGCCGCAGTATGGATGTGTATATTGCGAAGCTGCGTAAATATTTGAAAGATGACGATCATATCGAGATAGTGAACATACACGGCAATGGATTCAGGCTGGTGGTACCGGTGAGTGCTTAGGGTGTGCAAGTGGGGGGAAAACGCCTCCGGCGTTTTCGGCGGGGGGCTTATGATGGCCCTTCGGGCGAAACGCCTCCGGCGTTTCAGTCAGAATAAAAGCTGTTCACCTTCTTTGCCCGGCTTTTTTTTGCCCAAATGTTCGTAGGCCCTGGCGGTTACTTCCCGGCCACGGGGAGTGCGCATGATAAAGCCTTCCTGGATGAGAAAGGGTTCATATACTTCTTCGAGTGTGCCTGTCTCTTCGCCTACTGCCGTAGCGATCGTCGTGATCCCAACGGGGCCGCCCTTGAATTTTTCAATAATAGTCAACAGGATGCGGTTATCCATTTCATCCAGGCCATGTTCATCCACGTTAAGCGCCCGCAAGGCATGTTCGGTGATGCCCAGATCGATTACGCCGTTGCCCAGTACCTGGGCGAAGTCCCGGACCCGCCGCAACAGTCCATTGGCAATACGCGGGGTGCCGCGGCTCCTGCGGGCAATCTCACCGGAGGCATCGGAGGTGATCTTTGTCCCTAAGATACCCGCCGAGCGCAGGATGATCCCTTGCAGTGTCTCCGCTTTATAGTATTCAAGCCTTGACTTGATGCCGAAGCGGGATAGCAGCGGGGCCGTCAGCAGGCCGCTGCGGGTCGTGGCGCCGACCAGCGTGAAGGGATTGATGGTGAGTTGGATGCTGCGGGCATTGGGGCCGCTGTCGATCATGATATCGATGCGGTAGTCTTCCATGGCTGCATAGAGGTATTCTTCCACGACAGTGCTCAACCGATGGATCTCATCGATAAACAGGACATCGTTCTGCCCGAGATTGGTGAGAAGGCCGGCCAGGTCGCCGGGTTTTTCAATGACCGGACCGGAGGTTTCTTTGATGTTGACGCCCAGCTCATTGGCTACGATCCTCGACAGCGTGGTCTTACCCAGGCCGGGAGGGCCATGAAAAAGGACATGATCCAGGGCCTCGCCCCTCATTTTTGCTGCCCGGATGAAGACCCGCAGATTTTCGATCAGTTGGGGCTGGCCCGCAAATTCTTCGATGGCGGCGGGACGAATATTATTCTCAAACTCTTTGTCTGCGGGAGTCAAAGCGCTTTTATCATCGTTGAGATTGAGATTAGGACTGACCATGTAGCAAATATATCATATTGGCGCCAAACGGTCAGACAGCGGACGGTAAATCCGCTGTAGAATGACGATATTGCGGCTGAAAAGAAAAACAACATGAACTCCCCGGGGACCGGCCAAAAAATAGAATCAGGCTATCTGCAAAAATCCATTTCGTATGATGCCTACAAGCGCCTGATAGACGAGCTGGTGAGTGCAGGTAAGACGACTGGTCCGGACCAATCAGGGCCGATGGTGCATTATACCCAGCTGAACCAGCAACGGATGCACCGTGTGGAGAAAACGATACAGGTGCTGCCGGCAGTGGCAACACAATTGTTGAGCGTCAACCGGTCTCAGATATGGCTGGTGCTGACGGAAGCCTGGTGTGGGGATGCGGCGCAAAGTCTGCCGGTGATACATGCTCTGGCCGAACTGAATCCCCTGATCAGCCTGCGCTTGTTGTTACGGGATGAGAATCTGGAATTGATAGACCGCTATCTGACCAATGGAGTTAGCCGGAGTATTCCCAAGCTGATCGCTGTCGAGGCAGTCACAAGCGACGTATTATTTACCTGGGGACCCCGGCCGTCGGCCCTGCAGGAGTCGTTTGAAGGCATGCGGAGTGAAGGACTTCCCTTTGATGTCATCAAGGAAGAGTTACAGCGCTGGTATAACCAGAATAAGACGGTCATGATCGAGGAGGAACTAGGGGCGCTAGCAGCCGGAACGATCAAAGCCTGAAGGACAGGGCGGCGTCAGAGAGCCGGAGCTGTCGCGTGCTCAGGGCTGACGCTGCCACAACACATCGGCAAACCATTTTTTCGAATCCATGAAGGTATGTACCGGTAAAAATCCGGATTGCGCCGCCATATGCTGAATTTCCGGTAAAGCGTATTTCTGCGATATCTCCATGTACAAAGGCTCATATTCCCGAAAGGCAAAAGTCATTTCCCCGACATGCACTTCCTGCGCGATACGACTGATGAGGTAGCTCCTGCAGGCGCCTGTGCCGGGGTCGTAGACCGGATAATGCTCGAATTGATCCACGTTGAAATCGGCGCCCAGTTCGCGGTTGATTCGGCGCAACAGATTGAGGTTAAAAGCCCTGGTGAAACCCTGGCGGTCATTATATGCATCGAGGATCGTCCTGGGGTGTTTTTTCAGGTCGAAGCCGATCAGCAAAAGATCGCCGGGCTGCATCCTGTCATGCAGCTGACGGCAAAAGAACGTTGCCTGATGGGGAGTCATATTGCCGATGTTGGCGCCCATGAACAAGACGATCTTCCGACCCGTCGAAAAAGTGCTGACCTGCTGCATCTTTTCCATGTATTCGCCGTTGAGCCCTTGCATGCGAATACCAGGCACTGTCACAGGCAAGCGGTCTTCCAGCCAGCTAATTACATTCGACGAGATATCGATGGGATAATAAGTGAACGGGGCTTTTTCTTTCTGGAGTTCCTTTAGCAGGAACCAGGATTTGGTCGCGTCGCCGGGGCCCAATTCGATCAGGTCGAAAGAGGAGCTGTCCTCCTGAAAAAGGCTGGCCATCTTTACCGACTGGTGTTGGAAGATCTCCATTTCCGAGCGGGTAGGATAATATTCCGGCGAAGCCATGATTTGCTGAAATAGTTTGTCTCCGGCTTCGTCGTAAAAATATTTGGACGAAAGGTATTTATTCTCTGCCCGTAATCCGTCGATGACTTCCTGGTAAAAAGAGGAGGGCCTCTTAGCCGTTAGCTTAAGGGAGGTTGCTGACAACATAGACCTAAATTTTTAATTTTTATAGACCAATGAGTTCATGGGGTGCCAGATGAAACATGCGCCTTCGGCGCTCAGGCCAGCCGGGGCCTATGATGGGCCCTACGGGCCAACGGACCTCCGGTCCGTTTTGTTTGCAAGCCTTATGCCAGTAAACTGCCACCTCAGCGGCGGATGGAAAAAATTACGGTAAGTGCTGCGGCTGTGTTCGGCCGGAGTCGCCACAGACGCGCCTCGCAGCACCATCTGGCTGACCATGAACTTACCGTTATATTCCCCTACGGCGCCTTCTTCCTTTTTAAAGCCCGGATATGGCAAATAGGCACTCTCGGTCCATTCCCATCTTTTCCCCCATTGGAATCCACCGGCTGCGGCCTCCCATTCACACTCAGTGGGCAATCGGCACCCCTTCCAGGCGGCATAGGCCACTGCCTCATAATAGCTGATATGACAAACCGGCTGCTGTTTATCCAGCAGTCGCAGCCCCGCCAGCGTATATTGGTACCAATGACCGTCGATAAAATGCCAGTATAGCGGAGCGCTAACGGAACGGGTCTTCACCCAATCCCATCCTTCTGCATGCCAGTAGCTAAAATTCCCGTAGCCGCCTGCCTCTATAAATGTAAGATATTCCTCGTTGGTAACAAGGTCAGCCGCTATCTGAAAATCATTCAGGTAAACCTTATGCCGGGTCAGCTCGTTGTCGAAACAGAATCCATCTCCCTCATAACCTATCTCGTAGAGCCCGGCAGGGACGGAAAGAAACTCGCAGCCTGCAGCGCCGCTGGTCGACCCGGGTTGAGGGGGCGGAGGTCCTTCATCGATATCATGATCCGACCAGGCTGGAAAGAGAGGATTATGACCGAGGATATATTTTATATCGGAATACAGTAATTCCTGGTGTTGTTGTTCATGATTCAGTCCCAGAATAATGAGCTTTTGCAGCTGTTCATCCGGACCGGCTGTGATCAGGCCAGCCATTTTTTCGTCTACATATTTCCGATAGCTATAGACCTCGTCGACGGAAGGCCGGCTAAGATTGCCCCGGTCAGTACGGACCACGCGGGCGCCTATAGTCTCGTAATAGCTGTTGAAGACGTAGTTGTAATCCGGATTATAAGGTTGATAACCCGGCTGATGCGGCGTCAGGATGAAAGCTTCCCAGAACCAGGTGATATGGCCGAGGTGCCATTTTGGCGGACTGACATCGACAATGGGCTGGACGACATAATCCTCCTTCTGCAATGGTTGGCAGATGGCTTCACTGGCGGCGCGGACCGCCCGGTATTTTTGTAATAGGTTCATCGCTTGTCTGTTTTAAGATAGCCGGCCAAATCCGATATAGTATGTATACCCAATTGTTGTGCCTCTGCGCGGCGCATCATCAGGGCATAGGCATTGTTGAAACCGATGGGCCGCAACCACTCGAGGTCATATATTGTTTCGAAGTGACGGCGGACATAATTATACACACTATCCCTGTTACCAGCAAGCTGTTGGCTCTCCAAAGCCGGAGGGTGGAGAATCGCCAGCAGTGCAGTGCCGGTGTACTCGGGATAGCAATCGATCTGATGATTGACCAGAGCTTCGAAGCAGATCTTCGTTCCGCCCAGCCCCGTCTTGCTCTCGACCTGCAGATCCGTATACCCGCGGATCAGAGAGGCGTAGATATCCGTCAGGATGTATTGCTCGGGAAATATCTTCGAGCCCAGCCGGATGATGCCCTTACTGCCATTGCGTGCGGGTTGATACAGGCCGCGGGAGACCAGGAATTCGCGGGCGCATTGTTCGGGAGACTGGTTGAGGTATTCGACGCGATAGTTGAGTGCCGTCATCACGGAGTCATTGATCTGTCCTGCCAGTTTGTTGAGGACCGGGGCCAGTTCGGGATAGCGTTGCATCACATCCCGCCGGATGACGGGAGCGGCGTAATAAGGTGGAAAGATCTTTTTATCGTCATCGAGCACGACCAGGTCGTATGCTTTTAGTCGCCCGTCGGTGCTATAGCCGCTGATGACGTCCAGTTTGCCCTTATAGATGGCCTTGTACATAACGGCATCGCTGATGACGACCGTACGGATATGCAGGCCGTATACCGATTGAAGGCCGATGTCTCCATCCCTCCTGCCCATGAATTCGGGCGTGAAGCCGGCCAACAGGCGGCTGCCAAAGCGCATGGGCAGCACATAAAAAGAGGACAGGCCGACGATGATCAGCGGCAGCAGGGTGAGGACAACCCTGCGGCGTGCAGCGCCAGTATGTTGCAGCAGAGAGAGCAGGAAATCCAGCACGATAGCCAGCAGTGCGGCAGGGATCGCCCCTGCCAGGATCATGTTGGTATTATTGAGGGCGATGCCGCCGAAGATGAATTCTCCGAGACCGCCGGCTGCGATATAGGCAGCCAGTGTACCCACTCCCACATTGATCACGGTAGCGGTGCGGATACCGGCCATGATGACCGGAAAGGCCAGCACCAGGTCGACCCTGAACAACCGTTGAGCGGGGGTCATGCCCATGGCGACGGCGGCTTCTTTGACACCGGGATCTACGCCATTGATGCCGGCGAAGGTATTACGGATCACCGGCAACAGCGAATACAGGAACAATGCGGTGATCGCCGGTAATGGACCGATGCCCAGCAGCGGAATCATAAAACCCAGCAGGGCAATGCTGGGAATGGTCTGCAGCACGCCAGCTATCCCCAGTACTAATCTGGCCGCCGCTTTATGGCGGGTGATATAGATACCGAGCGGCAGACCAATGAGGACAGTGATCAGCAGGGAAATAAAGGTCAGCCCGATATGCTGTACCGTTTGCTGCAATAGCTTGCCCGATTGTTGCTGCATGAATTGCCAAAGGCTTTCGGATGAGTCCATCAGTGCTGTCTTTTCCTGAAGTGATCGAATGCCCGGATGAGGGCAGGATAATCGGTTGCGCCGATCCTGCCAGCCTCCAGTTGAAAGCGTTGGTCTTCAAAGAAGTTGCGGGCGTAATCACCGGCAGGCTCGAAGAGTAATTCATCGGGTGTCCCCTGCTGTACGATCTTTCCTTTGTCCAGCAGGACTATCCTGTCGGCCAATTCGAAAGCTTCCTGAACATCATGCGTCACGAGGACGATCGTTTTCGATCTCAATTCGTCCAGTTCCTTAAAATCTTTTCTAACGCTGGCGCGGGTGATAGGGTCCAATGCGCCAAAGGGCTCGTCCATGAGCAGAACGGGTGGATAGGCCGCCAGTGCCCTGGCTATGCCTACCCTTTGCTGCTGGCCGCCGCTGAGTTCATGCGGGTAGGCCGAACGGTAATGATCGGGTGGCAGGTTGAGTTTTTCCATCAGCTGACCCACCCGGGCAGCCATCTTTTTCTTATCCCATCCCAGCAGGCGGGGTACGGTAGCGATATTTTCTTCGATGGTGTAATGTGGGAACAGTCCGGTATTCTGAAAAACATAACCGATCTTTTTTCGGAGGTCTTCGGGGCGTTGGTCGACGATTCGATGGCCATTGATCCATATCTCGCCCGAGTCGGGGTCGATGAGGCGATTGATCATCTTGAGAAGGGTGGTCTTACCGCAGCCGCTCGTGCCCAGGAACACGATATTTTCGCCTTCGCCGACCGTAAAGGAAACATTGTCAACCGCCTTGCGGGTGCCGAAAGTTTTGGTTATATTTTTGACGACGATCATTCTGCGGCGGTTTTGCCGGTTGCTCTTGTGTGGCCGGTTGGTTGCCTTCCCTTTTACAATTTCGCAAAGAGATTGTTTAACGCTTCGGCAAATGTCGGGTGAGCGAAGACCGCATCGCGGAGAGTATCCGCGGTCAATCCGCCCATCATGGCCATTTGCAGGACGCTCATCAGTTCACCGCCGCCGGCGGTGAGTACGGCAGCACCAAGGATCTTTCTGTCATCGGCATTCACAATAGCCTTTATCATTCCCCGGGTCTCTCCATTCTCGCCAGCCCTGGCAATCCAACTGGCGGGCATCGTAGCTACCTTGATATTCAGCCCTTTCTCCCGTGCTTGTCTTTCGGTGAGCCCTACCCTGCCCAGTTCCGGGTCGGTGAAAAGGCAATAGATAGCGATTCTGCCGGCAATGCTAAGGTTCGCCTTTTCTATCAGGTTTTTATATACGATGAGATGGTCATTATAAGAGATATGGGTAAACTGCGGGCCGCCCTTGACGTCACCGAGGGCATAAATACCAGGTACGCTGGTTTCCAGGCGGTCATTGACCTTGATAAATCCATGCTGGTCCAGCACGATGCCCGCGGCGGCCGTATTCAGTCCGGCGGTATCGGGCCGGCGGCCGGCGGCTACGAGGACATGTGAGGCCGTGACGGAGGCCTGGGCGGAAGCGTTTTCCGGAGCAGGTGCGGGATCGGTGGCCGCACTTTCCAGGTCTACGCGGATGGTCTGTCCCGGAGTGATTTTAGTCGTCTTTGTACCGGTGAGTATTTTGATGCCGTCTTCTTCGAGTATTTTGCGGAGCTCTGCTGCAATATCCTCATCTTCCTTCGGCAGGAATTTGTCACCGCCTTCCACGATGGTGACCTCGCTACCCAGCCTTCTGTATAGCTGACCAAATTCCAGAGCGATATAGCTGCCACCAATGATCACCAGGTGGGAAGGTATCTCCATCAGATCCAGTATAGTAGAGGATGTAAGGTAAGGGATATCGCTGAGTCCGGGGATGGGCGGGATGAACGGGACGACGCCCGTATCGAGGAAAATGTTTTCGGCGGTCAGCATATCGGTTGACCCGTCTTCAAGTGTCACCCTGATTTCCTTCGGAGCGGAAAACGAAGCCGTTCCGAATATCAAATCGATGTTCGGCGTTGTGAGGAGTGCTTTGGTGGATCCTTCGCGGGAATGAAGAACGACGGCATTTTTCCGGCGCAGAAAAGTTTCTACGTCGACTGAGAATCCGGTGGTATGAATGCCGAAGTCTGCGGCTCTTTTCACCAGGTAGGCTACGCGGCCGGAAGCGATGAGCGTCTTGGTTGGGGTACAACCCACATTGATGCAGGTACCACCGACCCATTGCCTCTCGATAAGCGCGGTTCGCCAGCCGGCAGCAGCCAGTTTTTTAGCCAGCGGGTTGGCAGCCTGGCCAGAACCTATCAGGATAGCATCGTATTTGTTCATACGCGGTAGTTTTAGCCTCTTATTGACTGACCTGGACTCCCTTCCAGAAAGCAATGTAATTTTCGATGTTTTTTGCCGCGTCCTTAGGCGTGGGATAATACCAAGCTGCGTCCTTGTTGACCTTGCCGCCGACTTCGACGTTGAAATAGGAGGCTTCGCCCTTCCACGGGCAGATGCTGTGGGTGGCGGATGTCGTCAGGAATTCTTTTTTTACCGCTGCCGGCGGGAAATAATGATTGTTCTCTACAACGATGGTGTGATCGCTCTCCGCGATAAGGGAACCGTTCCAAATGGCCTTCATGCTATGAATTATTAAGTCTCTAAAAATAAGCAATTATCAGACCCCACCAACCAATAAACCTGATCAATAGTCTCCGGGGAGTTTTAACAATTCTTAAGGACTCGCCAGGCAACACGCATCGGATAAACCGGATCTGGGAAGGTATGAAGGTCTACTTTTTCCTGGCGCTCCTGCTCATCGGGAGCAGTGCCAGGACGCAATGTCCCGGCGAAGTGGTTTCGCTGCTGGACCCGGGCTATCATTGCCCGGGCGATACCTTGTCGCTCGTGGCGTCGGGTCCCATCAGCAAGATCGTTTGGTACAAAGACGGGGAGATCGTCAGGACTGACACGGCATCGACGATCATCTCCCCTGTGGCCATTATCGCGGGAGGCAATGGCCAGGGCGCTGCCGCGAATCAGTTTGCCGGCCCCTGGCAGATCGCTGTGGATGCAAATGGTTACCTATATGTGTCCGATGGAGGCAATACGCGGATTCAACGGTTTCCGCCCGGCTCTACGAGCCGCACACCCGGGACGACAGTAGCGGTATCGCCCCAGCGCAACGAGAACTCCTACTCTGGCCTTGTGCTTGACGGGAACGGGAATAGCTATGTCAGTGATGCGGACTTGGATGCAGTCCAAAAATTTGCGCCCGGCAATACCATCGGCGTCACGGTGGCGGGAGGGAATGGTTCCGGCTGGGCGGCCAACCAGTTTGGGACCCCGGAGACGCTTTGCCTGGATGCCGCCGGAAATCTCTATGTCGTAGATCTGAACACCTTTGGGTTTGACGGCCGGGTACAAAAATGGGCACCGGGAGCGGCAGCGGGCGTGACCGTCGCGGGCGCCAGCAGCAATTCATTGATCCAGCCGGTCGGAGTCGCCGTAGACGAAGGAGGAAACGTCTATGTCTCCGAACTATGGGATAGCAGGATAACCAAATGGGCGCCGGGCGCCAATAATGGCGTGGTCGTAGCAGGCGGTAACGACAGCGGCAACGCAGCGAATCAGTTCAACTACCCAAGGGGCATCTGCCGGGCTAATGACGGGACCCTCTATGTGGCGGACTCCAGGAATCATCGTATCCAGAAATGGGCGCCGGGCGCTACCGAAGGCGTGACCGTCGCCGGGGGGAACGGACCGGGCAACGGGTTCAACCAGTTGTACCTCCCCGACGATGTATGCCTGGACAGCGAGGGGAAGCTGTATATCTCCGACTTGGTCAACCAACGCATTTTGAAGCTGCAGCAGACGATCTACACGTATATCGACTCCTTATTCGTCCCCCGGTCGCCAGGGGTCTATACCGCGGTCGTCACCATTGCAGGCAGCTGTTCGCTGACGACGAATGCCGTGATCATACGGGCCGCTGTCGACCCCGGGCTGCGCGTCCTGGCTTCAGCCAATCCGGTGTGTTCCGGCACTCCCGTTGTCGCCAACGCGATTACCGATAGCATCGGACTCCAGTACGCTTTTCAATGGCTAGTGAACGGGGCGCCCGTCGCAGGCAGCAGCGCTGCCTATACCGAGCCGCACCCCACCAACGGAGAAGTGATCGCCTGCTCGGTAAATGACGCCCCGGCCTGCGTGACACCAGCCGTGGACAGCGTGGTCATGACGGTCAATCCTTTGCCGGCGGTGGCGTCCGACCAGGTATTCTCCGTCGCTCACGGCCAATCGATCATCCTGACTCCCGCGCTTAGCGGGGACGTAGCCACCTATTCCTGGAGTCCGGCAGCCGGCTTATCGGCAACGGGTATCGCCGATCCGGTAGCTGATCCCGAAAACACTATCGACTACCAATTGACGGTCACGACGGCTGAAGGTTGCAAGGACAGCGGCTCTATAGAAGTGTATGTCTTCATCCCGCTAAACATACCGAGCGCTTTTACTCCGAATGGGGACGGCCGTAATGATGTCTTTTACGTGCTCGGAGGGCCGGCGGGCCTCATCATTAAGGAATTAGCCGTTTTTGACCGTTGGGGAGTGCGGGTCTTCCAGGCGCATGATGCGCCCGCAGGCGATCGTTCTTATGGCTGGAACGGGCAGGAAGGTGGGTCGCCGGCGCCGGCGGGTACTTATGTTTATATCCTTTCGGTCCGGCTGCCCGATGGGCGGCAGCAGCAATCTAAAGGAACGGTGCTGCTGATAAGATAAGTTCACTGTAGTTGCAAGATAAGCTGCGGATCGGGGCAGTTGTCGAGTCAGATTGGGCGTGGCGATACGGCCTGAATATTGCTCTGGCAAAGTGAGTATCACTCCAAAACAACCGCCATGAAATTCGATCAATTTAACGCCACGCTGACCGACGAACTGCCGCCACCCGGTATCACTTTAAGCCTGGCTGCTTTGTGGTATGCCGGTAAAGGCGATTGGGAACAGGCTCATGCCATCGCGCAGGACCTCCCTACCACCGACGGAGCGTGGGTCCATGCCTGGCTGCATCGCCAGGAGGGGGATGCATGGAATGCCAATTATTGGTATCAGCGTGCAGGCAGAACGATGCCGGGGGTATCACTGCAAGAGGAGTGGGATCAGATCGCGAGGGGGTTATTGGGGGAGTTTTAATCGACAGGCAGGGCCAGCCGGACCATGCCGAGGATCATGTCAGGGTCGGGGCAATTGTCCAGCCACTGCTGTCTTTCCGAGTATCGGCAGACACCGGGATAGTCGCCTTTCCATCCCTGCATATCGGCGATGACCTGGAAATGAAGGTGGGAAGGCCAGTTGCCGTTCTCGAAGCGCATGCCGAACTCCGCGATCACTTCTCCACGGCGGATATGTCTGCCTTCTTCGAGATTTTTTAGAGAATTGAGGCTGAGATGACCATACAAGGTATAAAAGCTCACACCGTCCAGGCAATGGGTGAGTATGATCGTCGCACCATAGTCGCTGTCGTTATTGTTGAAGGCGAAACTGTGGACGATACCGTCCAGCGGGGACATGACCGGAGTGCCGGAGGGTCCCCATATATCCACGCCGAGGTGCAGACGACGGGGCTCGACTTGCAGGTACGAATCGAAATGTCTGCTGCGGGCATACAGCGTCCGGTGCTCATTGTAACCGCCGATGCCATAGCGAGCTTTGTTCGCCTGCAGCGTGCGGTTAATATAGTTCGCAAAACGTTCTGTATCGACTACGTCATCGGGGCTGAGGGTGGTATTGGCTGCCGTGAAATCGAAAGGATGCAGCAGGTCCCTGCCCGGATCGAAGGGGACCACGGGATGAATACCAGCGGAATGCCTGGCCAGAACTGTAGAAAGAGGCGCCGTTGCCATATCCTTAAATATACAAATTATATAACCACATTGATCATTCTGTTCTTAACATAGACCACCTTTTTCGGCGGTTTGCCTTCCAGCCATTTTTTGACGGTATCATCGGCCAGCACGATATCCTCAACCTGCTGCTGGGTAGCGTCGAGGTCGATAGTCAGTTCCGTCCGGGTCTTCCCGTTGATGGCGATAGGATAATTCTTGGCTGACTCGACCAGGTATTTTTCCTCGACTGCAGGATACGGTGCATCGAGGACCGAGCCTTCATTGCCGAGCAGGCGCCAGAGTTCTTCCGAGACATGCGGAGCATAGGGTGTCAGAATGATCACCAGCTTTTCCAGGATCTCTTTTTTATGGCACTTTAGGTCGATCAGTTCGTTGACGCCGATCATCAGGGCGCTGACGCCGGTATTGAAAGAGAATCGCTCGGTAGCGTCACCTGTCTTTTTAATGGTCCGGTAGATACATTTCCACTCCTCCTGGGATGCGGGCGCCGTCGTCCAGACCTGGCCTTTCGTTTCGTCGTAGAACAGGCGCCAGAGCTTGCGGAGGAACCGGTGAACGCCTTCGATGCCTTTCGTGTCCCACGGTTTGCTTTGTTCGACAGGGCCCAGGAACATCTCGTACATCCGGTAGGTGTCAGCGCCGTATTTTGTTACCAGGTCGTTGGGATTGACGGTATTGTAGAGGCGCTTGCTCATTTTCTCCACTTCGACCCCGCAGGTATATTTGCCGTCTTCCAGAATGAATTCGGCATTGGCGTATTCCGAGCGCCATTTTTTGAAGGCCTCGATATCCAGTTCTACTCCATCGACGATATTGACATCGACATGAAGGGGTGTGAGGGTAATGGATTCCAGTTCGATACCCGGATCATTAAAAATCTCTCTTACCGCCAGGGTGATCAGTTGATGATACTCGGGTGTTCCTTCCATCGCAGCGATGCCGGAAGAGACGAAAATGGGATTGTTAGACCCAAGCAAAGCAGGTTTGCCCTGGCTGTTCATCTCTGCTGGCTTTGCTTTGAGCTCAACCCTATAGACAAAGCGGCTGCTGCCCTGGATCATGCCCTGATTGACGAGTCGCTTGTAGGGTTCTTCGTGACCGATCCAGCCACGGTCGTACAGGAATTTCGTCCACATGCGGCTATACAGCAGGTGGCCGACGGCATGCTCGGTGCCACCGATATAGAGGTCGACCTGTCCCCAATAGTCGGAGGCAGCCCTGCTACAGAATTCCTGGTCGTTGTGCGGGTCCATATAGCGAAGGAAATACCAGCTGCTGCCGGCATAGCCGGGCATGGTATTCGTCTCCAGGTGGCGGGCCGTCCAGGCGGCTACATTGGCCAATGGGCCTTCGCCTTCGGGGCCGGGGCCATATTTCTCCACATGGGGCAGTTCCAGCGGCAGCTGCGACTCGTCGAGGGGGGTAGCTATAAGACTTTGGCCTTCGCCGCGCTCGTCGGATTCCCAAGTGATGGGAAACGGTTCGCCCCAATAGCGCTGGCGGCTGAAGGCTGCATCGCGCATGCGGTAATTGACCTTCCGGGTTCCGATGCCTTTCTCTTCCAGTTTTTTGATGGCGATGACAATGGCATCTTTCATGACGAGGCCGTCCAGGAAGTCGCTGTTCTGGAGGATGGCGTCTTTCGTGGGATTGGCTTCGAGGCCGTTATATTGGTCGCCGATGATATTCGTAACCGGCAGCTGGAAATACTGCGCAAATTTAAAATCACGCTCATCACCACATGGCACCGCCATGATGGCTCCGGTACCATAGCCGGCCAATACATATTCCGATGTCCATATCGGGATGTGAAGGCCATTGAAAGGGTGGATGGCATACGCTCCGGTGAAGCAGCCAGTGATCTTTTTTTCCGCCATCCGTTCGCGTTCACTGCGGCTGTTGACATAAGCGAGATATTCGTCGATCGCCGGGCGTTGTTCGGCCGAGGTTATAGTGCTGATGAGTTCGTGTTCGGGGGCGATGACCATGAAGTCGACGCCGAACAGCGTATCGGGGCGGGTCGTGTAGACCCTTAATTTCTTGTCGGGCGGGGCCTTGTAGATCGCAAAATCGATTTCCGCGCCGAAGCTCTTACCGATCCAGTTCGTCTGCATTTCTTTCATCGCGTCACTATACTCGACCGTGCCCAGTCCTTCCAGCAGGCGGTCGGCGTAATCGGTGATCCTGAGATACCACTGGCGCAGCTTCTTTTTGACCACGGGATAGCCGCCGCGTTCGCTGACGCCGGCGATGACTTCATCGTTAGCCAGTACCGTGCCGAGGGCCTCGCACCAGTTGACCTCTCCATAGCCGCAGTAGGCCAGGCGGTAGTTCATCAGTATCTCCTGCTGGCGGCGGTTATCATAACTATTCCAGGCAGCCGCGTCGAAACGGATAGACGGATCGCCGGGACATTGATGCGCGGTGTTGCCTGCGGCGGCAAAAAGTTCCAGCAGTGCGGTCAGTGGGCGGGCCTTACCAGCCTTCCGGTCATACCAGCTTTCGAACAGCTGGAGGAAGATCCATTGCGTCCACTTATAGTAAGAAGGATCCGACGTACGGAACGATCGGTCCCAGTCATAGCAGAAGCCTATGTTGTCCAGCTGCTGCCGGAAATTCGTGATATTATCGTCTGTAGAGACGGCAGGGTGAATACCATGATCGATTGCATATTGCTCGGCGGGAAGGCCGAAAGCGTCATACCCCATCGTGTGCAGGACATTAAAACCTTTTAACCTTTTATACCGGGCGTAGATATCGCTGGCGATATAACCCAGGGGGTGACCCACATGCAAACCGGAGCCGCTCGGATAAGGAAACATATCCAGGACATAGCATTTCGGCCTGGAAGGATCGTTGGTCACTTTATAGCTGCCTTCTGCCGTCCAGCGCTGTTGCCATTTCTTTTCTATCTCGCTGAAATTATATTCCATAGCTATGGGTGCTTACGCGGGTGTTGGAAAAAAGTTAAACCTTCTTATTTTATTGAAATAATGGGAGCAAGATAATCGTTAAAGGGGGGACGAAAATACGAAAATGGCCCTGATTTACCCTTTAATTGGCGGGAAGATGGCATCAAATCCGTTATTTTTGTTCTTAAACGTTACCTGTGCCGGTTTACTAACCCAAAAAAAGAAAGAATATCATGGCTCAATTTGGAAAAGGATATGCCAAACGTTCCACGCCTTCGTATTTTATGGCTATTGTGGGTGTATCCCTGGTGTTATTCCTGTTGGGTTTACTGGGCTGGATCGTGATCAATGCCAATCAGCTGGGTGAAAATTTCAAGGAAAATATAGAGGTGCAGGTATATGTCAGGGAGAATATCAGCCCCAAGGACAGCGCTGCGCTGGTGCAGTATATAGCGGCGCAGCCCTATACCAAGTCTTATCGCTATATGACCAAGGAGCTGGCCCGGCAGCAGTTCGTCTCCGATGGCAATTCCGATTTCAGTTCCGTGCTGGACAAGAATCCTTTGCCGGCCAGCGTCAACTTCAATATTCGAAGCACTTATGCCTACCCCGATTCGCTGAATAAGATCAAGGCCGACCTGATCCAGAACATTGCGGTCAGCGAAGTGCAATACAACAAGGCGTTGGTGTCGAACCTGAGCAATATGATCCGCAAAATCAGCTTTATTTTGCTGGCAGTAGCGGTCGTCATCTCGGTGCTGGTGATCGTCCTGATCGATAATACGATAAGACTGGCCATGTTCAGCAACCGGTTCCTGATCAAGACCATGCAGATGGTAGGCGCCACCCGCTGGTTCATTGCCAAGCCCATGGACATGAGGGCCCTGATCAACGGGCTCATCAGCGGGCTGATTGCCATCGGCGGGATACTCGGAGTTATTTTCATCACGGAAAAATGGCTGCCGGACATCCGGGCCCTTCGGGACTATACTCTGCTGTCCCTCCTTTTCGTCGTCATCGTCCTGCTGGGGATCAGTATTTCGCTTATCAGCACCCACCGGAGCGTGGTAAAATACCTGAAAATGAAGCTGGATGATTTGTATTGAGCGCTGTGGATTTTCCCGTATATTGCAGGCCCAATAATCACCTTTATTCATGGCAACAACGATCAAAAAAGCGACCCCTGCTGCTACCAAAGCAAAAGCCACGACCGCCAAGAGCTATTCCAATGCCCCCTTGTTTGGGAAGGAGAATTATAAATGGATGCTAATCGGTATCGTGCTGGTCGCCCTGGGACTGATCGTCATGGGTGGCGGGAAAAGCAAAGACCCGAATGTTTTTGATCCCAATCAGGTATATAACTGGCGGCGGATCACGCTGGCGCCGATCCTGATCATTGGCGGTTTCGTGGTTGAAATCTTCGCTATCTTCCGTAAAGACAAGACGAGCAGTCAATCCTAACTGAAATATTATCATGACTATCATCCAAGCCATTATTCTCGCGATCGTGGAAGGGCTGACGGAGTTTTTGCCCATTAGTTCGACAGCTCACATGAAGTTCACCAATCCGATCATTGGCGTTACCTCTACCCCCTTCTCGGATCTGTTCGAAATCGTGATCCAGCTGTTTGCCATCCTGGCCGTAGTCGTCATCTACTATAAGAAGTTCTTCGATTTTTCAAGACTTAATTTTTATATCAAGCTGATCATTGCGATGATCCCTGCCGTCGTATTCGGCTTGCTGCTGAAAAAGCGTATCGAAGCGGCGCTGGATAACCTGTATTTTATCGCCATCGTCATGGTCGGCGGCGGCATAATCTTCTTGTTCGTCGATAACTGGTTCACCAAACCTACGATTCAGGATGAGCAGCACGTCTCCAATGGCAAGGCATTCCGCATCGGCTGCTTCCAGGTGTTGTCCATTTTGCTACCGGGGTTCAGCCGCAGCGGGGCCACGATCATTGGCGGCATGAGCCAGGGGCTGACACGGAAAGCGGCGGCCGAGTTCTCCTTTTTTCTGGCCGTTCCCACCATGTTTGCTGCTTCCGTCAAGAGTCTCTGGGATGTGCATAAAGAACATCCAGACGTTCTGAGTAAAGATAATGCGAGCTTACTGCTGATCAGCGGTATCGTGACCTTCTTCGTCTCCATCATCGTCATCCGGTTCTTCATCGGCTTTCTGCAGAAACATGGATTCAAGGTCTGGGGTTATTACCGGATCGTTGTCGGGCTGGTGATGCTGCTCTTGTTGTGGAGGGGCATTCTATGATAGTGACGGCGCCTAAAAAAGTGATCAATGGCTGGGCCATGTATGACTGGGCGAATTCTGTGTACAACCTCGTTATCACCACTACCTTTTTCCCGATCTATTTTATAGCTGCGACGCATCATTATTTTAAGAGCAACAATATTCCGTTCCTGGGGCATACCTTCGACAATGCATCCCTATATAGTTTTGCACTTGCCGCCGCCTACCTGATCATTTCCATCTTTTACCCCATCCTGACTTCCATTGCCGATACGCGCGGAAACAAGAAAACCTTTATGCAGTTTTTCTGTTATATGGGAGCGACAGGCTGCAGTCTGCTGTATTTCTTCAATGGGGCAAACCTGTGGCTGGGGATCGGCTGTTTCATTCTCGCCAGTATGGGCTTTGTGGGAAGTGTGGTATTCTATAACGCTTATCTACCGGAAATCGCAGCGCCTGAGGATCAGGATGCGGTCAGCGCTAAAGGATATGCCTACGGCTACATCGGCAGTGTGATCCTTCAGCTTATCGGTTTCGCATTGGTCTTAACGATCAAAAGCGATCCTTTTCTGGCGCCGCGGCTTACCTTTTTATTGGTTGGTGTCTGGTGGGCCGGCTTTGCCCAGATGACCTTTCGGGTGTTATCCAATTCCAAGCCTGCGACCATCAAAAAAACAAATATTATAACAGCAGGTTTTACCGAGGTCCGAAAGATCTATGCGGAAGTAAAGAAGAGAATAGTGCTGAAACGCTTTCTGCGGGCCTTCTTTTTCTACAGCATGGGAGTACAGACGGTGATGATGGCCGCCACGATATTTGGCAGCAAGCTGCTGGGACTGGACGACACCAAGTTGATCATCACCGTTGTCCTGATCCAACTGGTTGCCATTGTGGGAGCAGTCTGGATGAGCCGCTTTTCCGAGAAGTATGGTAATTTCCGCGTGCT
>JAMFSL010000067.1 GCA_026225275.1 Puia dinghuensis | reverse complement strand
GATAAATTCTTCGTATACGTATCTCTTTTCCGAGGCGCTGTAGGCACCCAGCTTACAATCGGTCAGCACTCCAAAATCCGCAAATTCATCCTGGATATAAAAGACCAGGGAGTCCTTCAACGGAATGGTATCGGCCTTGAATATGATGTAGTCGCCATTCTCGTCCGGGTTGATGATCAGCGGCTGCAGGTGGGTGCCCGGGGCATCATTCATTTCGAGGTCTTCAAAGAGTCCACGGATGCTTTTGACGACGTTGGTATTGAACTGCCTTTGCTCGAAAGAATAGACCTTTTTCAACCAGTAGAGCTGGACCGTCACGACGATAGCTGCCAACAAAGTGGCCGACAGCACAATCCATTTCAAGGTTGTCGATCGCATGGATGCAAAATTGCTGGTCTTTGCCCTTATTAGGGAAGGAATCTGGTTAAGTGCTGGTTAACAAGGTAAGCAAATATCTTCTATATTTGTAATGTACAAAAATAACATCATGAAGCAGTTTTTAATGGCAGCAGCCCTATTTCTCTCTTTAGCGAGCTTTACAACGGCCCAGGTTCATCATCCGGTGCAACACAGGCGTGTCGTCCATCACCGTCGCCACCATGTCGTGCATCATCCTGTGCATCACGCACCTGTCCGTCATTAGAACCCCTCTTTTAACTCATCCCTGAACAAAAAAGAGAGGCCGTCGTAAGACGGCCTCTTATATTTTACACTAGTTATCGATCGACTATTTCGCAGCCGGCGTAACCACCTTTGCTTTAATTGCCGCTCCTGCACCGGGCTTGCCGGCCTCGGGAACAGCGCCCAGTGGCTTAAGTTTGGCAAAATCCACCAGGAAGGGGGCTGCGACGAAGATAGAGGAATAGGTACCGGTGATCACCCCGATCAGCATGGCGAAGGCAAACCCCCGCGTGACTTCCCCACCGACGAGGAAAAGGATCAGCAAGGTCAGGAACACCGTAAGGGAAGTCATGATGGTACGGCTAAGGGTATCATTCACCGACTTGTTGATGATCTCTCCATTCGTGGCATTCTTCATCAACCGACTGTTTTCCCTGATCCGGTCGAATACGATCACCGTATCGTTCATCGAGAACCCGATAACGGTCAGGACGGCCGCAATGAAATACTGATCGATCTCCAGGGTGAAGGGCACTATGCTACCCAGGAAGGAGAAGACGGCCAGGATCACGAACACGTCATGCAGCAGCGAGATGACGGTACCCAGCGAATAACGCCAGTCGCGGAACCGGATCAGGATATACAGGAAGATGATGACCATCGCGAAGATGGTGGCCTTGACGGCGCCTGCCTTCAGCTCTTCGGAGATGGTAGGTTCAACTTTCTTGTTCCCTCGTAAATAAAGACCGGAACCGTTCTTGGTCGAGACGAATTCCGCATAGGTCGTTCCTGCGGGAAGGAAGCTGGTCAGTCCTTCGTACATCTTGCTGAGCACCATGGAGTCGACATTGCTGCCGGTCTCCTTGATCAGATAGTTGGTGGTGATCTCCAATTGGTCATTGCCGCCATAGGTCTTGATATCAGGGGTCGTACCCGTGAGGGTCTTTTGAAGCGCCTCGGTGACAGGCCCGGCAGAAATAGGCTTGTGGAAATTGATCACATAACTGCGGCCACCCTGGAATTCAACTCCTTCCTTAAAGCCATGGAAGAGCGATCCTACACCCAGGATCAGCACGACGACGGAGATGCCATAGGCGACGCGCCGGTATTCGATGAACTTGAAAGCAGCATGTTTGAAGATGCGGCGGGAAAGGGGCGTGAAATATTGGAAGTGCCGGTTCTTATTCGTGTAGAAATCCGTGATCAGTCTGGACACCAGGATACCGCAGAACAGGGACAGGATGATGCCCAGGATCTGGGTGGTGGCAAAGCCCAATACAGGACCGAGACCAAAATAGAAAAGGATAAGGGCAGTCAGGAATGTGGTGACGTGGGCGTCCAACACAGGCGCCAGGGACCGGCGATAGCCGTCCTTGATCGCCAGGGGATAGCTCTTGCCCCGGGTCAGCTCTTCCTTAATACGTTCGAAAATGATCACATTCGTATCCACAGCCATCCCAATGGTGAGTACCAGACCGGCAATACCGGGGGCCGTCAGGGTGGCGTGCAGGGCGCTGAGCACCCCGATGGTGAATAAGAGGTTGAGGATCAATGCGCAGTTGGCGACCCAGCCCGCGGTATTGTAATACACCAGCATGAGGATGAAGATCACCAGGAAGGAGATCAGAAAGGCCATGGTGCCGCCATGTATCGCTTCCTGACCCAGGGTCGGTCCTACCACGTTTTCCGCCGTGATCCTGGCCGGAGCGTCCAGCTTACCGGACTTGAGGATATTGGCCAGATCCTGCGCCTCGGTGATGCTGGCATTGGAATTACGCCCGTTGCCCATAGTGATGCGGGACTGACCGCCGGTAATGGGCTCGTTGACGAAGGGGGCGGAATAGACGATATCGTCCAGCACGATGGCGATGGGCTTGTTGACATTCTTAGTCGTCATATCGGCCCAGGCCTTGGTGCCTTGCTTGTTCATGCTCATTTCAACAATGACCTCGCTGGTGACCGGATCGAAATCCTGGGTGGCATTCTCGATCTCTTCACCTTCTATCCTGGCTTTCTCTGAACCCGGAGTGGTCCGGATGGCATAAAGCTCCAGGAAGGGGTAAGGCTTGCCGTCGTCATCGGTCTGCAGCTTGCCCCACAGGAATTTCAGGTCCTGGGGAAAATTGTTGCGGACGATCGGATTATTAAGATAGCTGTCTACAGTGCTCGTATCCCTCACCAGGGCACGGGCAATGGCGGACGAATAGCGGGGCTGGTTGGTCTTGGGATCCTGCTGAGGCTGAATGGGGGGCATCAGGCGCAACAACGGATTTTGATTGGCTGCCGTGCTGCTGGTATCTTTTTTAGCTGCAGCTGCTTTGGCAACCGCGGCTGTGTCGGACGGATCCGGCGTGGTAGTGTCAGCTTTGACGCCGTTGAGATAGTTCTGCAGGGCCTTATCGGCATTTTGCAGGGAGGTAGCCAGTTCACCGACATTATACACTTCCCAGAACTGTAAGTTGGCGGTCGATTGCAGGTATTTACGCACCCGGTCCGGGTCGGTGGCGCCGGCGAGCTCTACATTGATGATCGCACGGTTCGCATCCAGGCTGATGGAGGGCTGGGCTACACCGAACTGGTCGATACGGTGCTGCAATACCAGGTAGGTCTGATTCATGGCAGCATTGGACTGGTCATGCAGATAGGCGATGACGGCGGCGTCGGTTGCATCGTAGGTGATCTTATTGCGGTTGCTGTTCGAGAACAACGGCGCCAGTTTGCCGTTAGGATTGATTTCTTTATAAGATTCGGCGAATAGGTCTATCAGATTGCCGGAGTTGGTCTGTTTCTTTTCCTGGGCCATCGCCAGCGCTTTCAGCAGTTGCGGATCGCGGGGGTTATTAGCCAGGGTCCTGAGCAGTCCGTCCAGGGCAATGTTCAGGGTAACGCTGATGCCCCCTTGCAGATCCAGACCGAGGAGCAATTCGCTCTCTTTCGATTTCTGATAGGTAGTTCCCCACCACGTGATCTTCGTATCCCGGGTGCTGTCCAGCAATCTTGCCTTCCGTGCATTCGTCAGCTGATCCAGCGTGTCCTGGTAGAGGGCCCGGGCTTCTTTGTCATCAGGATATTTTTGAGCAGGTTTTGGATACAGGCGGTTAACGGACTGCTGCGCCTTCGCCTGCATGGCCGATTCGTGCTTGTTGACGAACCAGGTGAAGGACAGCTGGTACAGCGAGATGATAATCAATAAAGCAGCAAAAATACTTACCAGTGCTCTCATTGGAAGTTTCGTTTTTTTTAGAACGGCAAATATATGTGTTTTTCCTACCTTTGCAGCCCAATTTTATCAAACTATGCAATTATCCTCCATTCTGAACCGGTTCAGTGAACCGGAGACGCTGAAAATGGCCAAGCTCGGCCGGGAATTAAGAGCGAAAGGCATCGACGTTATCGACCTGAGCCTTGGAGAGCCTGATTTTGACACCCCTGAGCATATCAAGGATGCAGCTAAAAAAGCCATCGATGACAACTGGAGCCATTATACTCCCGTAGCAGGTTATGCTGACCTTCGTGAGGCTATCTGTACGAAGTTCAAACGCGACAATCAACTCGACTACAAGCCCGAGAACATCGTTGTCTCCACGGGAGCCAAACAGAGTCTCGCCAATGTGATCCTGGCGCTGGTGGACGAAGGCGACGAAGTCATCATCCCCACTCCCTACTGGGTCACCTATTCCGAACTGGTCAAGATCGCCCGCGGAAAGGTAGTGGAAGTCCACACCACCCAGGAAAGCGGTTTCAAGATCAGCCCCGCCCAACTGAAGGCAGCCATCACGCCAAAGACAAGAGTGTTTCTTTTCTCCTCTCCCTGTAACCCTTCCGGAGCCGTATACAGCAAGAGCGAACTGGCGGCACTGACTGAGGTCTTTCTTCAATACCCCGACATCTCCATCATTTCGGATGAAATATATGAATACATCAATTTCGTCGGGAAAAATGAAAGTATCGCGCAGTTCAGCGACCTGAAGGACCGCGTGATCATCGTCAACGGCCTCAGCAAAGGATTCGCCATGACCGGCTGGCGCCTCGGCTATATCGCCGCACAGCCGGAGATCGCCAAGGCCTGTGAAAAACTGCAGGGTCAGTTCACCAGCGGCACGAACAGCATCGCCCAGAAATCTGCCGTGGTGGCACTGACAGCCGACCTGACCCCTTCTTACGACATGGTAAAGGAATTCACAAAACGCAGAAAAAGGACGATGGAACTGGTTCGTGATATCCCCGGCCTGAAATGTTTCGAACCGGAGGGCGCCTTCTATATTTTCCCTGATGTCAGTTCTTACTTTGGAAAATCCGATGGGGTGAACAATATCCGGAACTCCGCAGATTTCAGCATGTATCTGCTGAACACAGCACATGTATCTTCCGTCATGGGGGATGCCTTCGGTGAACCGGCCTGCGTGAGATTTTCTTTTGCGAACAGCCTGCCCAATATCGAAAAGGCGTGGGCAAGGATCAAGGAAGCGCTGGCAAAACTGAAATAGAGCGTATTGTTGGCCACAACCTAAACGCGATCTTTTTATTTATAGCTGATTGACGGCTGTTGCAGCTTGCTGTAACAGCCGTTCATGTAAAGCCAATACCTGCGGCAGCAGCGCCGGCTGTTCATCATTCACCACAACAGCATCACAAAGCCTCATCTTGATCTCTTCGTCGATCTGGTTGCGCATGCGCTGCTGAACCTCTTCCCTGGTGCTGTGATCACGCTGCATGGTCCGATGGATCCTGAGCGCGGTAGGAGCGTGGACGCCAATGATAAAATCGAGATGCCCTGCGGTCCGGGTTTCGAATATTAACGCCGCTTCCCTGATGACATAAGGAGCCACACCTATCTGCGCCAGCATCCATCGCTCACCTTCCCGGATAGTGGCAGGGTGAACCAGCGAATTGAGGATCGCCAGCTTTTCCGGATGAGAGAACACCTGCGCTGCCATCCACGATCTGTTCAGCGTTCCATCGCTATAGGCTTCCGGTCCGAAAGCACCGATAATCTGCTCCCTCAGCTGAGGATCTTCATTCATGACACGCCTCGCCTCCCGGTCGGCAAACGACACTGGTACCCCCAGAACTTCAAAAATAGCAGCCACCGTCGTTTTACCGCTGCCGATGCCGCCTGTCAATCCAACTCTTAGCATAGAACATGTATCAAAAACAGAACCCGGCCGGGCCGGGTTCTGAGGAGTGATTACTTTTTTTCTGCCGGCGGCGTCGCTGCCTTGTTCAGGTTTTGCGTCCATTCCAACGAAATGGCGCTCTTTTCTATTTTCAGATAACTGCCCGGGCTGGTTTCCATTTCCACCGTTACACCGTCATCATTGATTTTATTGATCTTGCCATGGATGCCGGCGATGGTAACGATCTTATCGCCTTTCTGCATGTCTTCCTGGAACTTTTTGGCAATCTTGGCCTTTTTAGCCTGAGGGCGGATCATGAAAAGCCAGAAGACCAGGATCATCCCGCCCAACAGGACCAGCTGCAAGGTACCGCCGCCACCACCACCTGGCGCCTGTAACAGAACAAATAATAGAGAATGCGTCATTGTTTTATTGTTTGAATTGAGATATGCGAGTTAATGATTACGATGTTTTCTTTTCTACTTCCACTACAAAATGCAGGTCATAATGCTGAGTGCCTTTGGTATTGGTCGTGACGAATAAGGTCTTATGATTGATGCCTGTGCGTCCTTCACTATTAAAAGTCGCCCTGATCTGGCCTTCGGCGCCAGGAGCAATCGGTTCCTTCGGCTGTTCGGCGATAGTACAACCACAACTGGGTTGGACCCGGGCGATCACCAATGGCATCGTACCGGTATTCCTGAACCGGAAAGCCACCTGCAGCTTTTGCCCTTCCGGAATCTTGCCAAAGTCTTTTTTCGCCGAATCCAGCCATTGAATGGTCGTATACCGGGCGGAATCCGCCAGCACCGCCTGCACTCCCGCAGCACTGTCATTACCTTGACAACCGGCTACCAGTGCAGAGGTAATACCCGCCAATGAAAGGATAAGGAGCAGGCTACGGATCGGGTCAAATGGCAAACCGCGACGATGATGACGGCGCCAGCTTAGGAGCATAGGACGCATGGGGTTCATTTTTTTGCAAACGTACAGGTTTTTGCCATTAGTTGCCCTTGAAATTGATCTTATGCATTTTGTCTTCCTTGACAAGGTCCTTATGAATATTATCCAGGATGCCGTTGACGAACTGCCCGCTTTGCTCGGTACTATATTCTTTAGCCAGGTCGATATATTCGTTGATGGTGACTTTGGGAGGAATGGTCTCAAAAAAGAGAAATTCGGCGATCCCCATCTGCATCAGGATCATATCCAGGGTGGCGATCCGCTCTGCATCCCAGTTCTTGAGGCGGGGCAGGATCAGCTCCATAATAACCGGCTTTTTCTCTGTCACGGTCTCCAGCAGGCTGACGGCAAACTCCTTTTTATCCTTGCTGATGATATCCTGAAAGGAGATGGCGCCTGGTTTGGCAATATATCCCATCAGGATCTGGCAGATCATGTCGGCATCATCATCCCAGTTGGAAAATAATTCTTCGATATGGGCTAGAAACAGCTCATTCGGCAGCAACAGGCTGGAGAAAATAAACTCCAGGATCTCCTTTTCGGAACGGCGGTCGCGGCCGGGTTCACTAAGGTATTTTTTATATTCTTCCGTGGTCGCCAGTTCGAGATACAGGCGGCGGATCAAATCACCCCCATTCTCATTACCCTGTAGCTGCGGCTTGTCCACCTCCACGGCCTTTTTCCAGGAAGGATCCTCCAGGATCTTCCATAGATACTCGTTGCCGGCCAGCTTGATATTGACATTGAGATCCTGCTCGCTCGGCAGGTGCTTAGACGCGCGGAGCCTGGAATCCTTTTCCGCATACCGGGCTACTTCGGTAATACAATAAACAAGGTAGGTTAATAGCTGCCTGGACTGATCGAAATGCCGGTGTAAGATCTTGACGGCCTCACCCGGTTTTGCGTCTTGTTCACGCGCTTCGAGCGTATAGAGGGTCTGCATGACCTTTACCCGGATATTTCTTCTGCTGATCATTATAAGAACTTGGTTTGCGGGTGCAAATATAAGTATTTTAAGGTTTTTCCGGAACGTCAAATCTATTGTCACCGTATTGTCGTAACTATTTGGGAATATTCATCCCGGAGCAAATTACTCCGTTGCTAAAAGCCTGTTATTCTTTTAATCTGTTATCAAGGTAACCTCCCGCACTCATTCTCTATTTAATAAATTATTAACTAATCTTTTTTTATGAAGAAAAGGAACTGGAAGAGGATTGTCCTCACGTCAACACTTGTCTTTGTTGGACTGGTGATCATTCTGGGGGTTCATATCTGGTGGGTGACTCATCCCAGGGTCGATGCCGGCACCCGCGTCATGGCACGGATCGATCTGCACCAGCCGATTACCTCCGATGACGCGACAAAGATCACTGCCTGGTTATACCAGCAGAAAGGTGTGGATCATGTGCTGGTCAACCCGGCTTCAGCAATAGCTCTTTTCACCTTTGCGCCGGCGAAGACCGACGGCAACCGGATCGTACAGGATTTTAAGACGGGTACGCCTTATACAAGGGCCGAACGTTTCCTGCCGAAGATCGATCCCAATGCCAGCGGGTGTCCCGTTGCCACAACCTCTTTAACGTACAAGGTATACGCCCTGATGAAACGGGTAATTTAAACATTAAAATAAGCAAAACATGAATCTGAGTAAAACGACAGCAGTAGCAGCCCTTATCCTTGGGGTAGGCGTAGTGACCATTTTTAACCAGTCCTGTAAGAAGAGCAGTTCTTCCGCTCCCCAGACCCTGTACGATTCCCTCGGTGGAACGACAATGGTGAGCGATCCTGCGAATCCCGGTACGAATGTCGAAAAAGGCTATCTGGGCATCCGGACGATCGTGGACAGCGCGGTGTTTATCATTGCGGCTGACACCCAGATCAACAAGTATTTCACGGTGCTGCTCGCCGAAGTGACCAGCGGTAATTTCAGCGGCTATCAGAAGCTGAGTACGAACCTGACCACTTTCCTGGCCGTAGCGACGGGAGCAAAGGATTATACCTATGGCGGCCGGAGCATGTCCGCAGCGCATAATCCCTCCACCAACCCACGCATTTCTGAAACGGTCGACAGCGCCGATTTCAATGAATTCATCGTCGATGTGGCGAAGTCAGCAACAAACAATGGATTGCCCTCTAATCTGCTCAGCAGTGTCGGCACCCTCATGTACACTGTCGAAGGACAAGTCGTACAGCGTTAGTATCAACGGACATCGTTAGCATCGACAGACATCAATTAAGAGGAGGACGTCTACTTTTAACAAGTGGACGTCCTCTTTTTTTATAAATTTACCGCCGAATGAAAAAAATTGTCCTCACCGTCGCTGTCGTTGCCGGAATCCTGGGCGTTACCCTTGCGGTGCACGTCTACCTGGCAACCCGGCCCCATATCGACGCCCGGACCCGCTACATGGCGCGCATCGACCTGCATCAGCCCATCGACCAGACCGACGCGGAAAAGATCAGGATCTGGCTGTTACAGCAGAAGGGCGTAGACCGCGTATTAGTGAACCCCCGGTGGTCTACGGCTGTCTTCACCTATGTGCCGCTGACAACCGATGTCAATGGGATCGTTCAGGCTTTGAAGACCAGCCTGCCTTACAGCAATGCCGTACGGTACCTGCCGACAAAAGAACAAATGAAAAGGGCATGCCCCGTCATGCATTAATGAATGTATCAACTATGAACCAGTATAATAAGGCCCTTTTATTGATCACGATCCTCGCCCTGGCAACGTTTTGCGCGGCGACTACATCCTGCAAGAAAAGCAAGAGCAGTACTTCCTCGGGCGCTCCAACCTTATATGATACCCTGGGCGGCTCGACGCCGGTGATTGACCCGGAGGATACCGCCAAAATGATCGAAAAAGGTTACCTGGCCATCCGGACGATCGTCGATACGACTATGTTCGTTTTTGCGTCGGACCCCCTGATAGACACCTTTTTTAGCGTATTGCAGCATGATGACAGCCTTGGAAGTTCCAGTGAATACGTAACGCTCAGCACGTCGATGACCAAATTCATCGCCGCTGCGGCCGGTTCTACCGATTCGACCTATACCGGTCCGACCATGTATGCAGCCCATAACCCGAATTCCAATCCGAACATAACCCGGCCAGTCACCGACTCGGCCTTCAATGAATTCGTATATGATCTTGGTGTGTCTGCCATCAATTATGGGTTTTCCGCCCAGGTGGTCACCCAGTTCGGCAGCATGCTATACAAATATGAGGGACAGATAGTACAGCAGTAGCGGCGAACTTCGCCGGAGCTGCGCTCGAGCTTCGCCGGAACTTCGCTCCATTGCCTGACAAACAGCCGGTTACCGGCTGAAAAATTGACACGGACTGTCAGGTTTCCCCAACTCCCTCTTAACAAACCTGTAAAATTGACCTTAACCGGCGGTTTGGTATGAAATTCGAGTACCTTTGGCAACCTTGCTCTCCGCAGGGTCCACCTTACATCAAAACAAAAAATCGATACAATTATGGCCAAAAAGTTAAACGTTACCCCTCTTTCCGATAGGGTAATTGTGAAGCCAGCTCCAGCTGAAGAAAAGACTGCCGGCGGTATTATCATCCCCGATACGGCAAAAGAAAAGCCGCAACGTGGTACCGTGGTAGCAGCAGGTCCCGGTAAGAAAGACGAGCCGGTAACAGTAAAGATCGGCGACACCGTGTTATATGGCAAATACTCCGGTACGGAGATCCAGATCGAAGGCGACGATTTCCTGATCATGCGGGAATCTGACATTTTAGCAATTGTATAATTCATCAAAAATTTTAAATAGCTACAGCTATGGCAAAACAACTTTTTTTCGATATCGAAGCCCGCAACAAGATGAAGAAGGGCGTAGACATCCTGGCCAACGCCGTTAAGGTGACATTGGGCCCTAAAGGACGTAATGTAGTTCTGGAAAAGAAATTCGGCGCTCCCTCCATCACGAAAGATGGTGTAACGGTTGCCAAAGAAATTGAACTGGAAGATCCCATCGAGAACATGGGCGCCCAGATGGTAAAGGAAGTAGCCAGCAAGACAGCAGACATCGCCGGTGACGGAACGACCACTGCCACTGTACTCGCCCAGGCGATCATCAGCGAAGGTCTGAAGAACGTTGCCGCCGGCGCTAACCCCATGGACCTGAAGCGTGGTATCGACAAAGCCGTCGAAAAGGTCGTCGCCAGCCTCTTCGCTCAGTCCCAGACTATCGGTAATGACAAGAATAAGATCGAACAGGTAGCTTCCATCTCCGCCAACAATGACAACGCTATCGGCAAGCTGATCGCCCAGGCTTTCGCCAAGGTCGGTAAAGAAGGTGTCATCACGGTAGAAGAAGCCAAGGGTACCGATACGACCGTTGATGTCGTAGAAGGTATGCAATTCGACCGCGGTTATATCTCCCCTTATTTCGTGACCAACAGCGAAAAAATGGAAGCCGAACTGCAGAATCCCTATATCCTGATCTACGATAAGAAGATCTCCGCTATGAAGGATATCCTGCATATCCTCGAAAAAGTCGCTCAGAGCGGCCGTCCCCTGCTGATCATTGCTGAAGACCTCGAAGGCGAAGCACTGGCTACGCTGGTGGTCAACAAACTGCGTGGCACCATCAAGGTAGCTGCTGTCAAGGCCCCCGGCTTTGGCGATCGCAGGAAGGAAATGCTGCAGGATATCGCTATCCTCACCAAGGGCATCGTCATCAGCGAAGAACAGGGTTACAAGCTGGAAAGCGCTGACCTCAGCTACCTGGGTACAGCTGCTTCTGTCACCATCGACAAGGATAATACCACCGTCGTTGGCGGCAAGGGCAAGAAAGAAGACATCACTGCCCGGGTCAACCAGATCAAGGCACAGATCGAATCGACCACTTCCGACTACGATAAGGAAAAATTACAGGAACGTCTGGCCAAGCTGAGCGGCGGTGTAGCCGTTCTGTACATCGGCGCAGCCACTGAAATTGAAATGAAGGAAAAGAAGGACCGCGTCGATGATGCCCTGCACGCTACCCGCGCTGCCGTAGAAGAAGGCATCGTTCCCGGCGGCGGTATCGCTTATATCCGTGCCATCGAGTCTCTGGAAAAGCTGAAAGGCGCCAATGAAGACGAGACAACGGGTATCGCCATCGTCAAACGTGCTATCGAAGAGACCCTGCGTCAGATCGTCGTCAACAGCGGCATCGAAGGCAGCATCGTTGTACAGAAGGTGAAGGAAGGCAAAGCCGATTTCGGTTTCAACGCCCGCACCGAAGTATACGAAAACCTGCTGAAGGCCGGTGTCATCGATCCTACCAAGGTGACCCGTATCGCCCTTGAAAATGCCGCCTCCATCGCGGGTATGTTGCTGACCACCGAATGTGTGATCGCCGACAAGCCTAAGAAGGAAGAAGCACACTCTCATCCTGGTGGCGCACCGGGTATGGGTGGAATGGATTACTAAGAGATCCCTTCGGTTTAAAATATACGAGAGGCCCCGCATCTGCGGGGCTTTTCTATTACGTATATAAAGGGTCAAACCCCCTAAAACCCGTGATTCAGGTTAAGCTTATACCGGCCATCGCTATCATTATACTCCTCTGGGGGTCATATGCATCCCTTCACGCAACTTCTGCCCAGGTGCCACTTCCCGGCACTTCCCAAACTTCACGCCCCCCATCCCAGTCCAGCCCGACCTCAGCGCCGCCTCCCGGTAGCTATCTGGCCCTCGGAGACAGCTATACCATCGGGCAATCGGTCGATCCTGCTGACCGCTATCCCGTTCAGGCCGTCCGCTTGCTCAACGGGACTGACCATCTGTCCTGTCAGGATCCCGACATTATCGCCGTCACAGGCTGGACCACCGGCAATCTGCTGGATGCTGTCTCCCAATTGAAGCCAGCTACGCCCTACCGGCTGGTCAGCCTGCTGATCGGGGTGAATAACCAGTACCAGGGACGGAGCCAGGCAGAATACCTCGATCAGTTTACTCTACTGCTGCAAAAGTCCATCCTGCTGGCAGGCAACGACCCTTCTCATGTCCTGGTACTGTCTATTCCGGATTATTCGGTCACGCCTTTTGGCCACACCCGTGATACTTCCTTCATCGCCAAACAGATCGATAGCTTTAACGAGATCAATCGCCGCCTGACAGCCCAATACGCGGCGCATTACATCGACATAACGGCAGAGAGCCGCAAGGCGGCATCCGATCCTTCCCTCATCGCCGCAGATGGCCTGCATTTTTCAGGCAAAGAATATGCAACTTGGGCGCGACTCATGGAGCCCGCTATGACGGAGATACTAAAGCGGCCGTAGGCCGCTCCGGCAAGCGAAGCTTTCCTGACATAAAATGAAAAAGACCGGTCAATTAGACCGGCCTTTTAAATATTGTAGTGATCAATTAGAATTAATGTCTTCCACCGAATCCGCCGCCGCCCCTGAATCCGCCGCCCCCGCCGGAATTGAAAGCAGGACTATAGCTACGGGTGGATTGCATGGTACGGAATCCATTATTCTCGCTATTGACAGGGCGGAAGCCGGATGATGCTGACCTTGCCACAGCTCTGTTATAAGCAGTGGTCGAGACCATGCCCGGACGATAGACCGCATTCCTGCCGGAGCTGGTAGTGGCATAGTGGGCCAGACCATGAGCAGTGGAAGTGGTAGCGAAAGGACGGAGATTCGAATAGAGTGAAGTACCCGCAGTAGCGCCTTTGCCGACAAGCAAAACACCGCCGCCATAATAAGGATTGTAGAAATAAGGATTATACCAGCTGTTCCACATAAAATAACTGTTCCACATGAAGAAGGGATCGCCGAAGCCCAGCCCGAAGGAAGGACCGAATCCGGCACCATAGCCGAAGCCGTAGTAAGGAGAAGGATATCCCATCCCCCCATAATAGCCGCCATAACCGCCATACGCCGGTGCAGCGGAATAATAGGAGTCGTACGCGTCATAATCATCGAAATAGGACCAACGATCGGGGTCAGTCGCCTTCATTTGAATATACTGGTCGTTAGGCGCCGCAGCATAATAGTCGCCCGAAGTCGACTTGGAAGGACTGGAATACATGTCCGGCGAACTGGAACTAGTGGTCTGCTTCGAGGAAGAGCAACTGCTCAATCCAAGCACCACGGCAGCGGTCAGAAGGGTATATATTTGTCTCATGGCAATTTTATTAATAACCATTTTTCGAAATGAAGTTGCTAAATTTGCGGCCATTGTGGTCGCGCCCGACACCCGGCAATATTGCATACTGAGTGTTAAGGTAAAGTTACAATAAATAACGAGCCCTTATAGGGAAAAGTTAACATTTTATTGTTAAAAGCTGATTAATAATTAAAATTATCACCCTTCAAAATGAGCAAGGAAATAACCAGCCGGGAACAGGATTATTCGCAATGGTATAATGATTTGGTGATTAAGGGCGGTTTGGCCGATCATTCCGAGGTCAAAGGCTGTATGGTGATCAAGCCCTACGGGTTTGCCCTCTGGGAGAAAATGCGGGATCAGCTGGACAAAATGTTCAAGGATACCGGTCATGTGAATGCCTATTTCCCCTTATTCATTCCCAAAAGTTTTCTCAGTAAGGAAGCCTCCCATGTGGCGGGCTTTGCCAAGGAATGCGCCGTCGTAACCCATTACCGCCTGATGAACGATCCTAATGGCGGCGGGATCATCGTCGATCCTGCTGCGAAATTGGAGGAGGAGTTGATCGTGCGCCCTACCAGTGAGACGATCATCTGGAATACCTACCGGGATTGGATCAAGAGCTATCGCGATCTGCCCCTGCTCATCAACCAGTGGGCCAATGTGGTTCGTTGGGAAATGCGTACCCGCCTGTTCCTGCGGACGACTGAATTCCTGTGGCAGGAAGGACATACCGCTCATGCTACCGAGCAGGAAGCCGTTGCCGAAGCGCGCCAGATGCTCGATGTCTATGCTACCTTCGTGGAAGAATATATGGCCGTCCCCGTCATTAAGGGGGTCAAGACGCCAAACGAGCGCTTCGCCGGTGCAGTCGACACCTACTGCATTGAGGCATTGATGCAGGATGGCAAGGCGCTGCAGGCAGGGACCTCCCACTTCCTCGGGCAGAATTTTGCCAAGGCCTTCGAGGTGAAATATGCCGATAAGAACAACAAAATGGAATATGTATGGGCCACCAGCTGGGGCGTTAGCACCCGGTTGATCGGCGGCCTGGTCATGGCGCACGGCGATGATGAAGGGCTGATACTCCCTCCGCGTATCGCTCCCGTACAGGTAGTCATCGTCCCGATCTATAAAGGCGAGGAAAGAAAATCCGAGCTGGATGCAAAGGCCAGGGAGCTGGCAGCACAGCTGAAAGCAGCCGGGATCAGCGTGAAATTCGATGACAACGACAACAAAAAGCCCGGATTTAAATTTGCCGAGCATGAAATGAAGGGTGTACCGGTGCGGATGGCCATGGGCCTGCGGGACCTGGACAATAACAGCATCGAAGTCGCCCGCCGGGATACGAAGGAGAAGATCAGCCGGCCCATGGACGGCCTGGTGGAATACACCGGGGACCTCCTCGTCAACATCCAGCAATCCATGTATCAGAAAGCCCTGGCCTACCGGGAACAGCATATCACCCGTGCGGATACCTTACAGGAGTTTGAACACCTGCTGGATACCAAGGGAGGCTTCATCCTGGCGCATTGGGACGGAACCGCCGAGACGGAAGAGGCTATCAAGGACAAGACGAAGGCGACGATCCGGTGCATTCCGCTGGATACGGTCGAAGAGGAAGGGAAATGTATCTTCAGCGGTAAGCCCAGCCATCAGCGGGTTCTGTTCGCAAGGGCATACTAAATATTACTTCCAATTCCGGAATATTGTTTATTTTGAGGGGGAATGTCCAATTACTCCTTAAGCCTGACCGTAATATCCTCAACGACTGCCTGGCAGAACCTCGTGGGTTGGCTGGAAGGACATATGCTGACCTGCCCGTCCAGGAAATGGCTTCACCTGGATTGCCCCGGCTGCGGCCTGCAGCGAAGCGTGATAGCCCTTTTCAGGGGAGATCTTCGGACCAGCCTGCAATTGTACCCGGCTGCCATTCCGCTGTTATTACTACTTGGCTTTATTCCTTTACACCTCAAATATGATTTCCCCCACGGCGCGACGGCCATAAAATATTGGCAGGGTGGGGTAGCAGTTATAATCGTAGTATTTTATATTTACAAGATCGTCAACCATAAAATTGCCTATTAATGGAAAATCAACCCCCTTATCAGAATCCTTATCAACAACCATTTAATCAGCCGCTAATCAGTTTGCCAAATGCCACCGCCGTGCTGGTGCTGGGCATCATCTCCCTGGTCGGTTGCTTTTGTTACGGCATCGTCGGCCTGGTTTGCGGCATCATAGCGCTGGTGCTCGCCGGCAAGGATCTTAAATTGTATAAGGCCGATCCCGCTGCCTACACCCCCGGCTCTTACAGTAACCTCAAAGCAGGCAGGGTCTGCGCCATTATCGGCTTGTCCGTCTCCGCCGTGTACATTCTCATCATCGTCTTTTACATCATTTTCGTGGGAACGATGATTTTAAGCCATCCCGGAGAAATATTCCAACATCATTATTCATCAGCCACTCTATAATCCATTCGAAAACCTTTTATTATGGAAGCAACCACCCATAGCCCCTTGTTTGAATTATCGATCGATCAGGAAGCCCACTCGTATCTTAGCGAGACCGCACGATGGGCAAAGTTCCTCGCCATCGTAGGATTCGTCACCTGCGGAATAATAGCGATCGTGGCCTTTTTCATTGGGCCGATCCTGTCCGCCACGGCCTTTGCAGCCTTACCCAACGGCGGTCTGGGGGCAGCAGGCGGGGCCATGATCACAGCCGTTTACCTGGCCGTCGCAGTGCTCTATTTTTTCCCCTGCCTGTTCCTGCTTCATTTTTCCGTCAGGCTCAAGGCAGCGCTTAGAGACAGTGACCAGGTCAAACTCACGAGTTCTCTGCAGAGCCAGAAAAAGCTCTTCAAATTTGTAGGGATCATGACCATTGTTATCTTATCGGTGTATGCCCTCGCACTGGTGGTCGGAGTCATAGCCGCCGCCGCTTTCGCTCCCCATATACGGTAGTGGCGCGGTAGAAAAGCTGAACGGGTAGAAAAAGTCTAGCGGGTAGAGTAATAATTATAATCCCTTAGCAGGGTCTGGAGAAATTCCAGCGAATCCTCGTTGTCCTCTATCTGCAGCTTGGACCGGATCCTGGCCGCGATCCGGATGGAGAGGTCGTAATCGCTCTTCTTGCGGACGGAATTGATGATCCCTTTGAGGGTATTGATATCCTTGTCGCTTAACTGCATCACCTGCGGATACCGGGGTTGATAGTTATCCGTCAGCTCGGTGAATATCGTATCCTCCCAGGACGTCCGGGTACGGGTGTCGATGAGCAGCGTGCCGGCGACCACATCCCCGATCCGTTGGGAATACGGTGTGGCGATCAGACAAGCCACCCCGCCAAAGACGAAGACGGCGGTCCACCAGGGAAGGTCTCCGCCCGCGATGGTCAAAAAGATCCAGACCGGAAAATCGATCGCCCGGAACAGCCAGCGGATGAGATACTGGCTGACGGAAGGCTGGCCGCCATCCGCAGCAATCACTTTTATATGCAGGGCTTTCTTTCCTATGCTCTGTCCGTTGAGAAATACTTCGCACAGCAGATGGTAGAACATAGGCGGCAGACCGAGAAGGACCAATACCCATGTAGACAATACCCATGTCGGCCCCTGCCCAAATCTCGTCAGCCGGCTGATAACAATATAATAGGCCAGCATGATCAGCACATCGAGCACCCAGGCCAGAAATCGCTTGATGAAAGGGGCCAGAAGAAAATCCACCTCGATGTTGAAGCCAGTATCTAATTTGACCTGCAGCATATTGTCGCCCAATTGATTTGCGGGATTATATTTATTCGGGTTTACTCACTATATTTATTCTGGCAGAGGCCTCCAACCCGCACGGCGGCGTATCTCTGCCCATAAATATAAAGCTAATTTTTTCCAGTGAGAGAAGGTCTCTTTATTAAAAAAAATATTGATAAGTGGAAACAATATCAATATGAGCCCGCTGCCGATCCTGATGAAATGGCAGGCCAGTTCACCGAACTGGTCAATGACCTCGGCTATGCCAAAACATTCTATCCGCAAAGCAAAGTAACCCAGTACCTGAATGGACTGGCCTCCCGTATTTACCTCGGCATCTACCGGAATAAGAAAGAGGAATCCTCCCGTATCGTCAGATTCTGGAAGACAGAACTGCCGCTGGTGGTGCGCCGGTACCATCGCGAGATACTCTATTCTTTTATCATCTTCATCCTGTTTGCGGTGATGGCGGCTTTTTCGGCCGCTCATGACGAAACCTTTGTACGTGGAGTATTGTCCGATCAGTATGTGGATATGACAGAAGACAATATTGCACGCGGGGATCCTTTCGGCGTCTATAAACAGGACGATCAGCTGAACATGTTCGTTTGGATCGCCGTCCATAACATAAAGGTCGCTTTCATCATCTATATATCGGGTATCCTCCTTTCTATAGGTACGGTCTGGTTCCTGTTCCAGAATGGGGTCATGCTGGGCGCCTTCCAGTTTTTTTTCTTTTCCCGGGGCTTAGGCTGGAAATCGATACTCGTCATCTGGATCCATGGTACGCTGGAAATTTCTTCTTTCATTATTGCCGGCGCAGCGGGGCTGATACTCGGTAATAGCATCCTATTCCCCGGGACGCACAAAAGGGGGAATGCACTTAGACGCGGAGCGAAGGACGGGCTAAAACTAATGGTCGGACTGGTTCCGATATTCACTGCTGCCGCCTTCCTGGAAGGATTTGTCACCCGATATGCCTCCATGCCCATCTGGTTGAGCCTGTTCATCCTGGTTATTTCCCTGTCATTCATCATCTGGTATTTCGTCATTTATCCGATCCGCCTGGAGAAAAGAATGAGATCCCTGCCTGTCACTTCTCAGATGCCTGCTTCCTATGCTTGATGCCCGTCTTAATAGAATTCTGTTGTACCGCGCAGGGCTCATTTGCCTGTTGACCTGCCTGTCGATGATCCCTGCAGTCGCACAGGTCGGTGATACAGTAAGGGTCGGTGATACGGTGAGCGTTGCCCAGGATACGAGCACGGTTGCTGCCGGTGACAAAGAGGATGCCGCCGGTCTGCCGAAGGATACCGCTTCGCCGGCGTTTCGGTCCGTCCCCGATTCCGTTATCGCCCGGTGGCGGAAGGATCCGGCTTTTGTCTATGCCAACGATCCGGCCTACTGGCGGCAGGAGCGCATAGACGAGACCCCGGGCCCGATATGGCGATTACTGGGCAGCACAGCTTTCCGGTATTTCTTTTGGCTCCTGCTGGGAGGCCTCCTGCTGTATGCGATCATCCGGATCATAGCGGAGAACAATATGCGCCTTTTCTACCGTTCGTCCCGCGCTCCGGGCCCCTCCGCCGGAGGACAAGAGCAATCTGGTGGGGTGGAGGAGGACCTGGAGGGTCAACTGCAACATTTCCTGCAGATCCGGGATCATCGCCGGGCCGTACGTTATCTCTACCTGAAATCGCTGCGCCTGCTGAGTGATCGCGGATTGATCCACCTGCACCGGGAATCGACGAACAGGGAGTATCTCGCGCAGTTGAGCAATAACCCGCATCGCGGCCCGTTCAACGACCTGACGATCGCTTATGAAAAAGTATGGTACGGGGAATTCCCATTGAACGATCGACAGTTCGAGCGCCTGCATCAATATTTTGAAGACTTTTATAAAACTGTCCGCTCATGAAGACCAGGAGCTGGCTTATCCCCATATTGATCCTTCTGCTGCCACTGGCTTCCTGCCGTTTCAACCGGTCGAAAGAGCTCAACCGCCGCATCACGCTCTGGCGTAAGGATAAGATCCCCTACGGCGACCAGATAGCCTATGATGGCCTGCCTTATCTTTTCCCCAGCGCGACGATCTCGGTCAACCGAAAGGCGCCATCCTACCTGCAGTCGGGGGATGGAAAGAAGGCCTATATCGTTATTGTCCCCGAGATGAACCCCACGCCGTCGGATATCAATGCGATCCTCAACTTTGTAGGCGAGGGTAATCATGTCTTTATTTCCGCTCAACGATTCGGCGATTCCCTGTTGCATACCCTGAGCCTCCGGACCGGCTATATCAACAGCCTTGGGTTTGTGCCCGATAGTCTGCAGCTGAGCATTTATCACCCGGTGACGGGCGACTCCCTGTCCTTTGCCTATCCGGGCGATGCCTTCGACAGCCGGATCAACACCCTCGACTCACAATATACGACCATCCTGGGGCGGGATCAATCGGGTAAGCCGAACCTGGTACGGTTCAACTACAAGGGCGGCGGCAGCCTTTACCTGCATTTTGCTCCGCTGGCCTTCAGCAATTTTTTCCTGCTGCATCGCGATAACATGTCCTATTACGATCTCACAATGTCCTACCTGCCGCAGACGGTCCAGGAGGTGATCTGGGATGAATATTTCCGGTACAATCATGCGAAGGATTTCTCGGCCTGGCAGTATATACTCAACAATCGTGCGCTGACATGGGCCTTCTGGCTACTGCTTTTACTGTTCGCCCTGATCTACATTTTCGACTCCAAACGCAAACAACGGCTCATTCCCCTGATCGAGCCCTTACGTAATACCTCCCTGGACTTTGTGCGGACGATCGGGCGGCTGTACTTTCAGCGAAGGGATAATCATAATTTAGCGACGAAAATGGTCACACATTTCCAGGACCAGGTGCGCACCCGGTATAACCTGCCCGTGACTGTACTGGACGAAGACTTTGTTGGAAGGTTGTCCTATAAGACCGGTTATCAGCGCGAAAGCCTGTCGAGACTGATAGGGTATATGCGGGAACTGCCTGGCAGGGCATATGTCCCCGATGAGGAGCTGCTGGATTTTCACCGTCAATTGGAAGCATTTTATAAATTAGCATAACATGGAAGAAAATTTATTCGAAGAAAGGACGGACCTGGAAGACTTACAGCAGGCAGTGGACAATCTGAAGGCCGAGATCGGTAAGGTGATCGTCGGTCAGGAGACGATGATCGAACTGCTGCTGGCCGGTATCCTGGCGGATGGCCATATCCTCATCGAAGGAGTGCCCGGCGTCGCCAAGACCCTGACGGCAAAGTTGCTTAGCCGGGTGATCTCCGTTGGCTTTTCCCGTATCCAGTTCACACCGGACCTGATGCCCAGCGATGTGATCGGGACTTCCGTGTTCAATCCCCGGGAAAGCAGCTTTCAATTTAAGCCCGGACCTATCTTCAGTAATATCGTGCTGATCGATGAGATCAACAGGGCGCCGGCCAAAACGCAATCGGCCCTTTTCGAAGTCATGGAGGAAAGGCAGATCACCGTCGACGGACAGACCCTTCACCTGCCGCCCCCCTTCATGGTCGTGGCGACACAAAACCCGATCGAACAGGAAGGCACCTATCACCTCCCCGAGGCCCAGCTCGACCGTTTTCTCTTTAAGATAAACGTTTTGTATCCCACCCCGGACCAGGAATTCCAGATCGTCGTCAACCACCACCAGCTGCGGGGCGATACCCGCCTGGACTCAGTGACCGCGGTGTTATCTGCCGACAGGATCAGCCAGCTACGGGATAAGGTGCGTGGCCAGCATGTCGAAGAAAAACTGATCCGGTTCATCACCGCTATCGTAGGAGCTACGCGTAATCATAAGTCAATTTATCTGGGCGCTTCCCCCCGGGCCTCCATCGGTATCCTCAATGGCTCGAAGGCTATAGCGGCCATGCGCGGACGTGATTTTGTCACCCCGGAAGACATCGTCTATACGGCGCCTGCAGTCCTGCGTCACCGGCTGGTGCTGACCCCTGAAAAGGAGATGGAAGGCGCTTCGGCCGATGAAGTGATCAATGAAATTATCCGGTCTATCGAGGTGCCGCGGTAAGTTTGAAAATTATGCTGAAACGATTCTATAAATCTCTGTTCTTCGGCCGGCGCTTCTACCGCCTGTTCGTCGTTGTTATCCTTTTATTCGTCGTCTCCTACGGCATACCTTTTCTATTCACCGTGGCCCAGCTCTTTTTGTTATTCCTGACGGTGGCAACGATCCTGGATTATATCGTGCTGTTCACCCGGCGGGATCCCGTCTTTGTCCGGCGGGAAATGTCGGACCGCTTCAGCAACGGAGACCTCAACCCGGTGCGGTTGGTGGTCAGCAACAATTATCCTTTCCCGGTATCACTCCGGATCATCGACGAATTGCCCGACCAGTTCCAACAGCGGGATTTCCTCCTGACTACTGATCTGAAAGCCGGCGAGAGCCGCGATCTGGATTATAACCTGCAGCCCAAACAACGGGGAGAGTATCTTTTTCATGCTATCAATGTGTTTATCCGAAGTCCGTTCCGGCTGCTGATCCGGCGCAAAATTTTGCCGGCCGATCGTACGGTCCGGGTCCTGCCTTCCTACCAGGCGCTGAAGCATTTCGAACTGCTGGCGGGATCCAACAACCTGGCGGAGAGCGGTAACAAGCGAATCCGCAAGCTGGGGCATAGCCTCGAATTCGAACAGATCAAGGAATACGTCATCGGAGACGACCTCCGCAGTCTCAACTGGAAGGCGACAGCACGCAAGGGTGGCCAGCTCATGGTCAACAGCTTTACCGATGAAAAGAGCCAGCAGATCTATTGCCTGATCGATAAGGGGCGCGTGATGAAAATGCCTTTCGATGGCATGAGCCTGCTGGACTATGCGATCAATGCTACGCTGGTGCTGGCACGCGTGGCCCTGGTCAAGCAGGATAAGGCGGGCATACTGACCTTTGCGGATCAGATCGGCACATTCCTGCCCGCCGGACGTAAAGCGAACCAGATGACCCATATCCTCGAGATCCTTTACAATCAACAGACCCGCTTTCAGGAGACCGATTATGAGAAACTGTACGCACTCGTGCGTACCCGTATCACCCAGCGGAGCCTCATTGTACTGTTCACCAACTTTGAATCCTTATCGGGATTACAGCGACAAATGCCGTATATCCGTTCCATCGCCAAAAATCATTTGCTCCTCGTCGTCTTTTTTGAAAATACCGGGTTGCAACAGATCCGGGAAAAGAAGGCGGATACGATAGAGGGCGTCTACACGCAGACAATTGCAGAGAAATTCGCTTACGAAAAAAGACAGATCGTAAAGGAATTGAGCCAGCATGGCATCGCCACCATCCTGACGGCTCCCGAGAATCTCACGGTGGAGACGGTCAATAAATATTTGGAAATCAAGGCGAGGCTGGCCATTTGATCTATTCGGGGCCACTCATTTGATCTATTCCGTGCCGGTCATTTGATCTATCTTTGTCCCGATGGAACATACTCCTGCTAATAACGCCGCCGGCCCGCAGAATGTCTTCGAAGAAGGGCAGGTACTGCTGATCGACAAACCGCTCGACTGGACTTCGTTCGATGTCGTCAGAAAACTGCGGCGGCAGGTGAAAACCAAAAAAGTAGGCCACGCCGGAACCCTCGACCCGCTCGCCACCGGCCTGCTGATTCTTTGCACTGGCAAGTTTACCAAACGTATTAATGACTATATGGCCCTGGAAAAGGAATACACCGGAACCATTACGCTGGGCGCCAGTACACCCACCTACGACCTGGAAAGCGAACCAGTCAACCAACGTGACTTCTCAGCAGTGACCGAGGCCGCAACCGCCGCCGTCATCGCCGCGCAATTCACCGGCGAGATCTTACAGACGCCACCCATTCATTCCGCTATCAAGGTCAATGGCCAACGGGTATATGAGCTCGCGCGAAAGGGTAAGGAAGTGCACCTGGAACCCCGCCGGATCACCATCAAAGAATTTTCCATCACCGATTTCCGGCTGCCGGTGCTGACCTTCCGGGTCGTGTGTACAACGGGGACGTATATTCGCAGCCTCGCCAATGACCTCGGAGCGGCGTTGGGTTGCGGTGGATACCTCAGCAGTCTTTGCCGTACCCGGATCGGGGAGTATAGCGTGAACCAGGCAATGTCCATCGAAGCCGCCGAAAAATATATTCGGGAAAAACTGGAAGGCCCCGCAGGCAACCAGGATCAATAGCCCGCGCTGGTCGTCCTCCCCCTGAATCAATAGTCCGCGCGATGGTCCGCCTAGAACGGATACCCGATCCCCAACTGGAACTGCCCCTTGAACAGGTTCATATCGTAGAACCACCGGTCGCTATATTCCAATCGCTCCGGGTCTTTCAGCTTATAGGCATAATCCAGGCGGATGATAAACCAGTCGAAGTTCAGCCGGAGGCCGGTACCTGCATCTACGGCGAATTCCTTATAAAACCTGTCTATTTCGAAATCACTGCCTTTTTGCGCCACCGTAGTATCGATCGGGTGCCGGTCCCAGATATTGCCGGCATCCACATAGACGGCACTGAGCAGTTTAACCCCGAAGACAGACCCGAGCGGGAAACGGAATTCGACATTCCCTTCCAGCTGTATATCCCCGAATCTGTCGAGGATGCCGCCCTGGGCCGTGTCGTAATAGTGGGCGGAACCCAAACCCAATTCACGGATCTGCCAGCCTCGCATACTGTTGGGACCACCGGCGAAGAAGGCCTTGTAAAATGGCAGCGTTTCCGTTTCGCCGTCGGCCAGGCGCTTACCATAGGCCAGCCCCGCGCCGGCCATGGCATGAAAGGCCAGTTGCGTTGTCCGGAAGTCGATATGATGACGGTAGTCGATATTGGCGCGGACGAAACGCCACAGCGCTCCTGAATCCAGGCTCTTGATCAGTCCCAGCAGGGCGCCGCTGGATTCGGCGCTGAGGGTGAAATAGTTGGTGCGGTTGCCATGCTTCTTCACCGAATTATAGACGAATTGCTGGCTCATGACTAACCCGCTGCGGAAGGCCAGGTTCAGCGAGGGGTTGGTGTCCAGGTATCTTTGAAAACTGTCGGTCTTATTCAGATCGGTGTATTCGATATTGAAAGGTCGCCACAGGAATGATTTATTCCCCTTGTTCCATTCATAACCGAACGATCCATTGATAGACTTGACGGTAAAGAATTGGTACCGGTCCGTGTAGGAGGCATTGGCATTGAGGACGGTCCGCACACTGTCCCGCCGCTTCGGCTTCCAGAACGACCTGATGAATGGTGGACCGAGGACCTTCGGAAATTCGATACTGTGCGAGACGCTGAAGTCGGTGCTCTCGATAAAGTCGTCTCCCAGTTCGACGCCAAAGCGGAGGTTGGTCGAGGTCTGCACCGATTCCCGGTAGGCATTATGGTTATGCAGGCCCAGGTTGACGGCCGTGCCGAACAGGCTGCCGGTGGTGATGATATCGTTGGTATTGCGGCTGGCTTCCAGGTCCGTTGAGATGGTGAATTTTTTCTTTGGGTATAGTTTTACATTGGCGTCCAGCACCGAGTCGTCCGTTTCGGAAGGATCCAGGGTGATATTGGTCTGCTGCCATGCCCCCATCTGGTTGAACCGGTTATAGGTACGGGCATAGTTCAACAATTGATATTGGTCGCCCGGTCGCAGGTAAACATTATGCGTCAGTACATCGGGCTTGAATTTATCGGAATGCGAAATGATGGTGAACCCATGGGCCGAACTGGTGTCGATATTGCTGACCACGACGGTGTCTTCCGGGATGACCGAAAGATCGGGATAGATCGTGACATGACCGATGGAATATTGAATGAGACTGGTCGAGTCGGTGACGGGCCGTTGCTTCACCACTACGCTGATCGTGGGGTGCTCTCTTCTTCGTTTCAGCTCATCCAGCAGAGCGACCTGCTGGAAGGGGTCGAGAGTAGGATCCAACAGACCGGCCAGCACCGTATCTCTTTCGATGTACAGGTTCTCTTTGGAAAACTTATAATAGCCGTGATTGCGGTACAACACCACCAGCCTGTCCAGTTCATCTGACAACGTCTGTTTGGAATAAGGCTTGCCTTTCCGTAGCAGAGACTGGTTGCGGTATTGAAGGGCCAGGGCCTCCAATGCCGGGGTTGTCAGGGCATAGCCGACGGAATCCAGTTTTGTTTGCTTGCCGGGCCAGACATGAAAATCGACCATGACCCGATATTCGTTCCTGTCCGGATGACGATGAAACCGGATCGTGTCGCGACGGATCGTATCTTTAATGACCGGAGTATAATAGCCCGATGCATTCAGAAGGGCCACCATGAACCCGATGGAACGCCGCAGATTAGTGGTATCGAATACGGGTGGGGTCATCACCCGGTTGTAGATCCCGGCAATAGATACTTCCTGTACCCGAAGGCTATCATCCAACTGATTGGACAACCGCGTTGTCAGGTCCTGTTTGTCAACGGGCAGCAGGTTACCTTCTACCTTGATGTTGACAGCAAAGACAAAAGACCGCCCATGTGGATATTTTTTGGGAACTGTACACGAGAAGAAAAACAATAGGAAGGATACCGTTACCAGTAGAAAAGATACACTAAATTGCCGGCGCCTCAGAATGAACAGTTTGAACAAACCCAATTCGATTTTAACTTTTTGTATATAAACGAAGAGCAATGTTGGTAACGAAATCGCAGGTCAAATATATTCAAAGTTTAGGCCATAAAAAATTCCGTGACGCAGAAGGGGTTTTTGTTGCCGAAGGACCCAAGATCGTGGAAGAATTGCTGTGCGTCCCGGCTCTCCGATGTCGGCAGGTCTTTGCATTAAAAGAATGGATATCCGCAGTGGATTATCCGCAAGCCCTTCCGGTCCAGGCGGTGAGCGAAGCAGACCTGGAAAGACTTTCAGGGTTGTCTACCCCCAACCGGGTGTTGGCGCTCTTCGAAAAGCCCTCCTTTCCCCCGCCGGACTTTAACCAGGGAATGACCATCGTACTGGATGGGATACAGGATCCGGGCAACCTGGGCACTATCATTAGGATCGCCGACTGGTTCGGCATCTCCGGGGTACTGTGTACTGCTGACAGCGCCGACGTCTTCAATGCAAAAACCATCCAATCCACTATGGGCAGCATCGGCAGAGTGCAGGTCATATACGATGAGCCGGCGGACATCATGCGGCAATACCCGGATGCGCCTGTTTATGCGGCTGTGCTGGGGGGAAAGGACCTTTATGGCATCCGGCGTACGGGTAAAGGATGGCTCGTCATCGGGAATGAGTCCAAAGGCATCCGGCCCGGGCTGTTGGAACTGGCGACAGATCGGATCACGATCCCCCGCTCCGGCCGGGCGGAGTCTCTCAACGCCGCAGTCGCCACGGGTATCATTTTGTCGCATTTGGCATCATTCGCCTGATCCTCCATCGCTATCGCTAAAGCCCTTTAACGGAACTGGATGGCACGGGCAGGCTGTATCTTCCGGACGACGAGGGTTGGGATCATCAACACCAGAAAACAGATCACGAAAGTGCCGGTGTTCACCAGCACCAGATGCCACCACTCCAGCTTGACGACGGCTTTGGAAATGAAGTAAGCATCTTCCGGCAGCGTGATCAGCCCATATCTGGCCTGTAACCAGCAGACCAGTAACCCAAACGCATTTCCCAGCACCAGCCCGAAAAGCGTGATGATACCGCCCTGGTACAGGAATATCCGCTGAATGGCGCCATTCGGCGCCCCAATGGCCTTGAGGATACCGATCATCCTGGTTCGTTCCAGCACCAGAATGATCAGACAGGTGACGAGGTTAAGCGTCGCAACGATGATCATGATCACCAGCACGATGACGATCGTAATATTCTGCAGATTGAGCCATTCGAAGATATTGGGATTGGTCTCTTCAGTGGTGCGGCTGACCCAGCTCTGGGGCAACTGGGGATAAATGAGACTGTTGACGGTATCCGCCTTGCGGTAATCCCGGGTAAAGATCTCATAGCCGCCGATCTCGTCATCCTTCCAGTCATTAAGCCGCCGGATCAGTTTGAGGTCACCGATGGCGATAAACTTGTCAAAATCTTCGATGCCCGTCTTGAAAAGACCCGAGACGATCACGGGCCGGACCCGGGGCGGGCCGGTGTCTTGGATGAAATAGATGAACACCTTGTCGCCTGGCTTTACTTTCAGCTGATTGGCGGTATAGGTCGAAAGGACTATCTCGTTACTGTAGGTAGTGTCGCGGAAATGAAGCCAGCGGCCATTACGCAGAAAGCTCTCCATGTTGCTGAAATCATAGTCTTTTTCCACGCCTTTCAACAAAACGCATTCGATCCCTTCGCTGCTGCGGATGACCGCATTTTTCGTCGCGAAGGCTTGGATGGTCTTGATCTCGCTGTTGGCGCGGAGGGCGCGGAGTACCGTGTCATTCTTTTCTATCGGCAGCCCTTCGGCCAGCGTGGATCTGTTACCCGAGAGACGCTGGACGCTGATGTCCCCCCATAGATTGAATACCTTCTGACCGATGGCATACTGAAAGCCATTGGTAAAGCCCAGTGTAAGGATCATGGCTCCCACACTGATCACGGTTGCGCTGATGGCCAGCCTGATTATGAACCGGGAGAAAGACCGTTGACGGTTAAAAGCGATTCGTCGGGCTATAAAGGCGGCTACATTCAATGGGAAGATGTTATTAATTGGTAAAAATAGAGAGTGGGGGGCTATCCATAAAACTTTTTTCCATTTTTGTGGTACATTGTATCCTTTACTAATTCATTTCCCATGAACAGGATCACTCATTTGTTGCTTTCGTCCACCCTTTTGGCAGCCGTATCGGTGACGGGCATCCGGGCCCAGGATATGGTCTATATGCCCTCGATAGGGGCACCCCAGTTGTACATGCAAGGCAATCAGATGGCTTATCCGATCATCCGGCTGAATAGCAGTGACCAGATGGAACTGAATTTCGACGACCTGGATGGTGATGTAAAGAACTACTCTTATACCTTCCAGCTTTGTAATGAAGACTGGACACCTGCTGATGTCAGCGAGTTCGACTATTTAAAAGGCTTTTCCCAGATAAGGATCGAAGACTACCAGAATTCAACCATCGCCACGACCCGTTATACGCATTACCACGCCGTGCTGCCCGATCCCAATTCCATTCCCATCCATTCCGGTAATTACGTGCTGAAGGTATTCCTGGATGGAGACACCTCCAAGCTGGCTTTCACCCGGCGGTTCCTCGTGACCAATCCGAAAGTCAGTATCCAGAGCCAGCTGCTGCAGCCGCTGGATATAAACATTTCAGGGACCGACCAGCACATCACCCTTAAGCTGAATACCATGGCGATCAATCCAAACAATGCGCTGGACCAGATCAAGGTGGATGTCGTGCAGAATTATCGCTGGGATAATGTGATCCGCAATTTTAAACCCAATTTTTATGTAAACAATAGCATGGAATACAGCAACGACGGGGATATCAACTTCGAAGGCGGATGGGAGTGGCGTTATTTGGACCTTCGCAGCCTGCGCTTTCAAAGCGACCGGATCGCATCAGCCAATTATGGTAAGACGGGAACCGATGTGACGCTGAAACCCGATGGCGACAGGTCTGCACTCGCTTATTCCTTTTATACCGATTACAACGGCGGCTTCGCTCTTTCATCCACCGACCAGATCCAGAATGTCTTCACCCAGGGAGACTATGCCAATATCCTGTTCAGCTTTGCACCGAAAGACAAGACCGCCTTCCCGGACAAGGATGTATATCTGATGGGAAGATTCACCGGAGGAGGGCTGAACGATTCTACCCGGATGGTGTTCAATCCCGACAATGGACGGTACGAACGCCGTTTTCTCATGAAGATGGGCGTATACAATTATTCCTACGTGACACTCGATAAAACCGATCCGGATGCCCGGCCATCGTTTGCCTACACCGAAGGCAATCACGTAGAGACTGAGAATGACTATATGATCCTGGTGTATTACCGGGCCCCGGGTGGACGGGCCGATGAACTGGTCGGCATCGCGAAGTTCAATAGCCGGACAGGGAAATAATTTTAAGATTACTTGTTTCTTGTTATCTTTGCAGCGGCAGAGTCTTATGCGACCAGCTCCCGCTGAACCCCGCCAGGGCCGGAAGGCAGCAACGGTAGGTGGTCGTAGCGGTGCGATATAAGTAACTCTGCCATTTTTTATTTCCCCCCGTTCCCAACGGTTTATCATATTGATTGTATTTATAATTTAAGCATATAAATAAAGCGACATTTTATGAAATTTTTCATTGACACAGCCGACCTGGCACAAATTAAGGAAGCAAACGACCTGGGAATTTTAGACGGTGTTACAACCAATCCTTCACTGATGGCCAAAGTAGGCATCAAGGGCGAAGAGGCCGTAACCAACCATTACAAGACAATTGCTGAACTGGTGGATGGAGATGTCAGCGCAGAAGTAGTGTCTACCGAATTCAGTGCGATTGTTGAAGAAGGCAAAAAATTACATGCGATCCATCCGAATATCGTAGTAAAGGTGCCAATGATCAAGGACGGTATCAAGGCGCTGAAATGGTTCTCCGACAACGGCATCAAGACGAACTGTACGCTGGTATTCTCCGCCGGTCAGGCTATCCTCGCCGCGAAAGCAGGCGCCAATTATGTTTCTCCTTTTATCGGTCGTATAGATGATAGCAGCTGGGACGGTGTGGAATTGATCGCACAGATCGCCAACATCTATGCTATCCAGGGCTGGGAGACAGAGATCCTGGCCGCATCCATCCGCAGCCCGTTGCATATCGTGAAATGTGCGGAGGCCGGCGCCGATGTGATCACTTCTCCGCTGGAATCGATCCTCGGCCTGCTGAAGCATCCCCTGACGGATATAGGACTGGCTAAGTTCCTGGCTGACGCCAAGACGTTCAAATAAATTATTGCCCTAAAAGCCAACAGGCTGGCTTTGCTGACTCCTCCGACCTCATCAATAAGAGATGACGCCGTGAGAGTCAGCTTTTGCATTTGTGATGTTGCCTTACAGAAGTCGGGCCATCGGCGCCCGTTATTCCTTCGTATAAACCCTCAGTTTGTCGGCATCCATAATAGTTATACTCTTACCAGCCGCCACAATCAATTCCTCCTCCGCCAGTTCATTGATGATCCGAAATACCGTTTCATAAGTAGCCCCTACCAGCGAAGCGAGATCCTGCCGGCTTAACATCATTTGTATAGACCCATCCGGCGTTCGGCCGAATTTTTCCTGCAGGGCCAGCAAAGCGAGGACTACACGGCCTTTAACCTGCATGTGAGCAAGGTTGCGCATTTTACGTTCCGATTCCTGTAACTCATCGGCGAAAAAGAGCAACAACCCATACATAAAGTCTTGATTTACCTTCAGGGAAGCCCGGAAAAATTCGAGATCGATAAAACAGGCATGGAGGGGTTCAAGCGCCGTCGCCGAGATCGGATAAATAGCCTCCTGGCCTAGGCCCCGATGCCCGAAAATATCCCCCCGCTGTGCGAATCGCAGGATCAGCTCCTTTTCCGTTCCCCACTTCTTATGCACTTTCACGGTACCGCTGTAAACAAAGTAGATGCCGCGTACCGGCTCCCCTTCGCGAAAAATAAGCTCCCCCTTTCTGAAAGTCAGGGTTTTTCTATTCGCCTGTACAGCAGGAAGCCATTCGGGCAGGCACTGTCGACATAAAAAACAGCTTTTAAGATCGCAGTCATTCGGTTTTTTCTTCATTTACCCGATTTTTTATTAAATATATAATATATTAATATCAATTTGAAAAGGTCGTCATTATGCCGGAAAATCATGCCGGGTTCAGGCCTACTATCGTATCTTCAGTGTATGAAAATTCATGTATATGCGGCATTGAAAGATTATTTCCTGCCGGAATTCGAACTGGCAGGAGAAGTCCGCGATACAGACGAGCTAAAAGCCCGCCTCCTGGCCATCAATAGTCAGGCCGGTGTCTTGTTGTCCACTTGCCGCTTTGCGGTAGAAGACGGATTTATCGACCCGGATTTCCAATTGAAAGGGCACGAAACGGTCGTCATCATTCCTCCTGCCAGTGGCGGATAGTGTCCGTGTGTCGCGGCCGACCCGCCCCGGGGGTGGCGTCCTGAGCATAAAAAAGACGGCCCACACAAGTGCGGGCCGTTCGATCAGGAAAAATCCCAGAAAAATCATCAATGAGTTTATCCCAGTTTTTTCTGTAAGTTGGAATCGATGGCGTCCAGGAATTCTTCCGTATAGAGGAAATCTTTGCCATGCTGGACTTTATTGCCATGGATACAAACAGCCAGATCCTTGGTCATCTTACCGCTCTCTACCGTTTCGACACAGACCGCTTCCAGGGCATTGGCGAAATCGATAAGGGGCTGGTTGCCGTCCAACTTGCCGCGTAAAGCCAATCCACGAGTCCAGGCGAAAATGCTGGCGATGGGATTGGTGGAAGTGGGCTTACCGGCCTGGTGGTCCCGGTAATGACGAGTGACTGTACCATGAGCTGCTTCTGCCTCCATGATCTTTCCATCGGGCGTGATCAGCACCGAGGTCATCAATCCTAAGGAGCCGAAGCCCTGCGCGACTGTATCGCTCTGGACATCCCCATCATAATTCTTACAGGCCCAGACGAAGTTACCATTCCATTTCAACGCGCTGGCGACCATGTCATCGATCAACCGATGCTCATACACAATACCAGCCTCCTGGAATTTTTGTTTGTAATCGCTTTGGTAGATGTCTTCGAAAATATCTTTGAACCGGCCATCGTACTTTTTCAGGATGGTATTCTTCGTGGAGAGATACAAAGGCCATTTTTTGCTGAGCGCCATATTGAAACAGCTGTGCGCAAAACCCTTGATCGATTCATCGGTATTGTACATCGTGAGGGCGACGCCGTCTCCCTTGAAGTTAAAGACCTCGAAGGTTTGGGCAGGGCTGCCGTCTTCCGGCGCGAAAGTCATCGTCAGCTTACCTTTTCCCTTGATGACGGTATCGGTGGCGCGATATTGGTCGCCAAACGCATGCCGGCCAATAATAATAGGGGCCGTCCAGTTGGTGACCAGACGCGGCACGTTCTGCATCACGATCGGTTCGCGGAAAACTGTCCCGTCCAGGATATTGCGGATCGTCCCATTCGGGCTTTTCCACATCTGCTTCAGCTTGAACTCCTCAACCCGCGCTTCATCAGGCGTGATGGTGGCGCATTTGATGCCTACTCCATACTGCTTGATGGCGTTGGCTGCATCAATCGTGACCTGGTCATTGGTCTGGTCGCGGTATTCGACGCCCAGGTCATAGTATTTAATATCGACGTCCAAATAGGGAAGGATCAATTTGTCTTTAATGAATTTCCAGATAATCCGGGTCATTTCATCGCCGTCCAACTCTACGACGGGATTTGCTACTTTAATTTTTTTGGCCATATTTCTTCAATTTATACATTCAAAAGGATAGCAAACCTACAGGAAATGGGCCAAAGTTGGCATAAGGAGTACGGCTTTTTTTGTACATTTGTGTACTCAACTCTATCTGGCCATGTTAGAAATGTTACGGCAATACGTATCAGGTTACGTAGCATTGTCCAAGGAAGAATTTGCCTTGGTATCGGATAAGCTTGTGATCAGGAATTTTGAGAAAAAGCAGCTGCTGGTAAAGGCCGGAGAAGTGGAGGAATATCTCAATTTTGTCGTCAAAGGCCTGGCCAGGATGTATTTTTATAAGAACAAGACAGAAGTGATCACCAATATTGCCAAAGAGGGCGAGATCATCAGTTCTTCTTCCTCCTTCCTTTCGGGCACCTCTTCCAATTATTACGTCGAAACGCTGGAACCATCCACTTTTCTGTCTATTTCCCGCCAGCACCTGGAGCAGGCCTATGAGGAAAGTCCCAGCATAGAAAGGCTGGGACGATTGATGACCACCTATTTTGTTTTGCAAAAGGAGGAGTGGGAACTGGAATGTATGCGGCTGGATACCCGGGAGCGATTCCTGCGATTCGTTGGGAATAATCCCGAACTGCTTTTACGGGTGCCTCAGAAATACCTGGCTTCTTACCTGAATATGAAACCCGAAACATTCAGCAGGCTCAAACATCTTTTAAGACGACGTACGCCGGTCTACCGGTAAATTTTTTCTTTATGCCCTATCCAGCATCGGCTTATAAGGCGGCTATCGATAAGTTTTATCATTACCTGCAGGGGTATGTGCCGTTGACTAAGCATGAGTTCAAACAGTTCGAGCCTTATTTCGAGATCCGGGAATTCGAAAAAAAGGTCAAAGTGATCCGCGAAGGAGAAATAGAAAGATATCTGAACGTCATTGCCTGGGGCCTTGTACGCAAATACCTGCCGGTCCGGAACCGGGAGATCACCGTCCAGCTGGCATCGGAAGGGCATATGATTCATTCGGAATTATCTTTTCATTACCGGGTGCCATCCCGGGCTGTCGTAGAAACGATCGAGCCCTCCGTATTTCTTTCTGTTTCCTACGATAACCTGGAGGAGCTTTACGAACAATTCCCGAAAATAGAGCGCCTGGGGCGGCTCATGATATCGGATCTGTTCATCAAAAAGGACAATCGCTATTTCGATCAGCTGAGAAAAACTACCCGCGAACGATTCCTCGAATATGTGAAGACCCACCCGCAGATGTTGCAGCGGGTACCGCAGAAATATATCGCCTCTTACCTCAACATCAAGCCCGAGACCTTCAGCCGGCTGAAGCATCTGATGCGGCCCAAAAAGGGCAGGGGAGAAGTGGGCGTCAAAGACTGATCGCGGCCTTCCGGCCTTGCCGGGTGATAAAAGGGTGCAGGGTGATATAGCAGAGCAGTAGAATGGCGGCCACGCCGGCGATCAGGATCACCGTTTTCCAGGCCCAATGCCCGGGTTCGGCGATAAAAGGTGCGACCTCTTCGATCACCAGCTTCGTATTCAGATAGACCAGCAGGGCAGCGACGAGCCACGCAAGAAGGCGAATAAAGGGCCGCACCGTGAAGAGACCCATCGTCCGTTTGTCGCTGACAAAATGGATCAGCGGGATGACGGCATAACCCAGCTGAACGCTGAGGATGACCTGGCTCAGGACCAATAGGCTGTCCACTTCGTTTTCGCCAAATAGCAGGATGACGATAATAGCCGGAACGATCGCCAGCAAACGGGTCAAAAGCCGCCGCAGCCAGGGATTGATCCTCAATTGCAGGTATCCTTCCATGATGATCTGCCCCGCGAGGGTGCCGGTCAGCGTGGAGCTCTGGCCGGACGCGATCAGCGCGATGGCGAAAAGCTTCGGCGCTACCTGGGTGCCCAGCATGGGCAGCAGCCGGTAAGCATCTTTGATAGAGGCCACACCCGTATTGCCAGTTTTGAAGAACACCGTGGCAGCCAGCACCAGGATCGCTACATTGACCAGAAAAGCGAGATTCAAAGCGACCGCGCTATCCAGGAAATTTATCTTCAGCGCCTGCCGGACATGCTGTTCTCCCGGACCGATCTTGCGCGTCTGCACCAGCGCCGAATGCAGGTACAGGTTATGTGGCATGACAGTGGCGCCGATGATGCCGATAGCTATATACAGGGCTTCCCTGCCGTGTAACACGGGAATAAAACCGCGCGCGATCTCACCGGCCGCTGGCCGGGCCAGCAGGATCTCCACCAGGAAGGAGCCGCCGACGACCGCGATCAGCCCGATCACGAAGGCTTCCATCCATCTCATCCCCAGCCGCTGCAGGAACAGTAAAAGGAAGGTATCCAACACAGTAAAACAGACGCCATAGATCAACGGCAGACCTGTGAGTAACTGGATGCCGATCGCCATCCCCAGCACTTCCGCCAGGTCACAGGCCGCGATGGCGATTTCCGCCAACACGTATAGGGAAATATTAATATAAGCGGGATAGGCTTCCCTGTTGGCCTGGGCCAGATCCCTCCCCCTGACGATACCCAGTCGTGCCGACAGATTTTGCAACAGGATGGCCATCAGGTTGCTCATCAGCAGTACCCAGATCAGCGAATAGCCGAAGCGACTGCCGCCGGCCAGGTCCGTCGCCCAGTTGCCGGGATCCATATAGCCTACACTAATCAGGTAAGCCGGGCCAAAAAAGACAAAGAGCTGCCGCCACCAGGGCCCTTTGCGGGTGGTATCTATGCTGCCATGTACTTCGCTGAGGCTAACGTTTCTCTGTGGGTGGTTCATCATCGGTTACCAGTACGTTTTTGGCTACCTGGGCGCTAAGGGTCACCGGCGGCCGGTTACGGACCTTTACTTCCAGGGAATGGTCAAAAGGAAATTTCTTCCGGATCTCCAGCCGGGTACCCAGCCGGATATGATTGTATTGCAATAATTCCAGCATTTCTGAGGTCTGACTGGCAATGCCCGAGACCTGGGCCGGCTTGTTGAGGGGCAGTTCGGCCAGGCTCACCTGACGCCGGACCTGCAGCCGTCCCTGGCTGTCAGGGATGGGGTCGCCATGCGGATCGGTGTCGGGATGGCCGAGAAAGGCATCCAGCCGGTCGATCAGCTTCCTGCTGCTGATATGCTCCAGCTCCTCGGCGATCTCATGCACCTCATCCCAGCCGAACTGCAGCTTTTTGACCAGGAAATATTCCCACAGCCGGTGCTTGCGGATGATCTGCACGGCCGCCTTTTTCCCTTCGTTGTTCAGCTTGAAACCCTTGTACCGCTCATAGTTGACCAGTTTCTGCTCCTTAAGCTTTTTCAGCATGTCCGTCACACTGGCAGCCCTCGTCCCCAGGGACGCAGCCAATGCATTGGTCGTGACGGTACCGTGCTCCTGCTGCAGGTGGAAAATGGCCTTTAGATGATCTTCTTTGCTGACGGATACTTTCATATTCTGGGGGACTAAAATTAATTTTAGACAAATCTAAAATTAAAAAATGATAAAGAGAAGAAGTTTCTACCACCGAATGTTTACTTTTACGCCGTTTCAATAGTATCTATTGTTATGAGAAAATACCTGTTGCTGATTGTGTTGTTTGTGCTGATCGTGTTAGTTAATTCGTGTAAAAGCAAAAAGGTTTCTCCGGGAAATGAAGACGAGGAAGTGACCGTTCCGGAGTTTATCCATTTTTTTCATTCCCTGCCTGTTCCCTACGAGGTGACCGATACCATCCTGCGCCGCAAGGAACCGGAGACGGCAGTCATCCATTACAACCTGTTCACCCGGCTGCTGCCCGATACCTTACTGACCCGCTACTTTGGAAAAGAAGCCAAACCCCGGCTCTATGCCATAGGAAAGATAAAAGTTCCGGGCGCGGAGTCCTACCTTTTTGTCAAAGGCATTGCGGGCAACCGGCGGATCCTTTTCGTGCTGGTCTTCGACGGGAAAGACCATTATTCCGCCACCAGACCCGTTATCTATTCCGATAATCAAGCCGGCATTTCCGGCATTTCCGGCGAGGCCGGCATGGACGCCAAATATACCCTGTCGGTTGCGCAACAGAGGAAGGGGCAGGACGGTCAAGTCTATTATACAAAGAACGATTATGTCTTCAATGCCGACGGCGGATTCATCCTCATCCTCACCGAATCCAATGAAGGCAAAACAAAGATCCCGCCGATCTATGACCCTATCGATACGCTTCCGCGGAAACACAAATTTTCCGGAGATTATGCCCAGGATAAGAGGAACATCATTGCCATTCGCGACGACGGCAAGGATGCCAGCCGGTTTTGGTTCTTCGTGCATTTTGAAAAAGACAACGGAGATTGCAAAGGAGAACTGAAAGGGCAGGCGAAATTCGTCTCCCCTGGCGTAGCGCGCTATCGGTCTTATTCCGACCCTTGCGCGATACAATTCACCTTCGACAACGGCGGAATTTCGATGAACGAAGAAGGAGGCTGCGGCGTACACCGGGATATCAAATGCCTGTTTGAAGGCTTTTTTGAAAGACGCCCGGATAAAAAACCTAAATCAGCCGTCAAAAAGATCTGATCCGACGGAAGTTGGGCCTCTTTATAGACACAATTCTAATGGAGTTAATCCGTTATATTGCGTATTTCAGACACAGATAAAAAATACTATGAGTTTTAGAGACTATACAGTGCCCTACGAAGTGGACGAGCGTTATTCAAAAAAGGTAGCGTATTTCTCCATGGAATTTGCCGTGCATCAACCGCTGAAGATCTATAGTGGCGGCCTCGGTTTCCTGGCAGGCTCCCATCTGCGTAGCGCCTACGAACTGCGTCAGAATATGATCAATATCGGCATTTTGTGGAAATATGGTTACTACGATCAGGCCCGTAACCAGGACCAGTCCCTGCAGGTCACCTGGATGGAAAAACAATATAGCTTTCTCGAAGATACCGGCATCAAATACCAGGTCACCATCCACGATCACCCCGTATGGGTCAAGGTCTTTTATCTCAACCCTGAAACATTCAAGAGCGCCCCTTTATTTCTGTTGAGCACCGACTTACCGGAGAACGACTATGTCTCCCAGACGATCACCCACCGCCTGTACGATGCCAACGTAGCGACCAAGGTCGCCCAATTCATCCTGCTGGGTGTTGGCGGAGCACAGCTCGTCGATGAACTCGGATTTAAGCCCGACCTCTACCATCTGAATGAGGCCCATGCCATCAGCGCTAGTTTCTGGCTCTATCAGAAGTACAATAAAGATATAGAAGAAGTTCGTAAGAGGCTGGTATTCACCACTCACACTCCGGAAGAGGCGGGTAATGAAAAGCATGATATCTATCTTTGCCATAAGATGAGCTACTTCTGCGGACTGACCGTAGAAGAGGTGAAGAAGCTCACCGGGCTGGAAGACGACGCGTTCAATCATTCACTGGTAGCACTACGCTTTGCTCATTTGGCCAACGCCGTTTCGCAGCTTCATGGCAACGTCTCACGCGCCATGTGGAATAAGTACAAGAATATCTGTCCCATCATTTCCATCACCAATGCCCAGAACTGGCGTTATTGGGCGGATAAGGAACTGTACCGGAAAATGGAGGAGAACAATGACTATTGGTTCGACGATAGGAAGAAATACATGAAGAAAAGGAGTTTCGAACTCGTCGCCGATCAGACCGGCAAGATTTTCGATCCCAATGTGTTTACCATCGTATGGGCCCGGCGGCTCGCCGGCTATAAGCGCGCCAGCTTCCTGACCCGTGACATGGACCGTTTCAACAAACTGATAAGCGATACCCGCTATCCCGTACAGATCATCTGGGCAGGCAAGCCTTATCCCATGGACTACCCTGCGATCAATGAATTCAATCACCTGGTGCATCTGGCCAAAAGCTATAAGAACATTGCCGTCATGATAGGATATGAGTTGGGCTTATCCAAGCGTCTCAAGCAGGCCGCAGATTGCTGGCTTAACAACCCCCGCGTTCCGCGCGAGGCTTCCGGCACCAGCGGGATGACTGCGGCGATGAACGGAGCCGTCAATTTTTCCACGGACGACGGCTGGATCCCCGAATTCGTCAACCATGGCAATAATGGCTTTGTCATCCCCAAGGCCGATTATATGAACATGCATGTAGAGCAGCAGGACGATTATGATCTGGACAAGCTGTATGAGATCCTGACGAAGGAGATCCTGCCGCTGTACTATGATCACTACGATACCTGGCGCCAGATTGCCAAGAACGGCATGCGCGACGTCCGCTATCAGTTTGATGCAGGCCGGATGGCCCACGAATATTACGAGTTACTTTACAAATAGCCGTTGTCGGCGGCAGGGCGAAAGTCGGCGCGAGGGCGAAAGATCGCCTGCCTATTTCCAAAAATACTTCCGGAGCCAGTCGCTCGCCTGCTTTTGACTCTGCGCGCAGATATCGCAGGCCGCCGTGCTGTCCGCTTCATCGCTCTCCTTCTCCCAATGAAACTTCTCCTGGTAGAGTTGGTCTTTGTCAGAGCGAAAGAAGATAAGCAGCGAATCGTGTTCGGGCGCAATGAATAAAGTCCGGTTATCAGGCTCCGGGAAACCAGCTCTGAACCCACGTCTGCCGGCAATCGAGTCAGGACCCAGCCAGACGAGTGCAACATCGTCGGAGTCTTTACCTATCGAATAGCGGATATACGCTCTTTGCTCGTCCTTGATCCAGAAAGAAAGCCGCTCAAAACGGTCTTTCTCCGGCGTACCGAAAGTATAGGTAGCTACTTTTACATCCTGGGAGTTAAAATGCAAGAAGGTAAGGATTGTCACGAGTAGTAAGTACCTGATCATATGACAATATACTCATACCTGACAAAATATTAAAGAGAATGGTGTATTTTCCTGTCTTAAATATCCGTCATGCGTATTGTTCAGGCCCTGCTGCCGGCGATTATTAGCTTTTTCCTTTATTTACCACTGATAGCCCAGACAATTCCCGACCACCCCCCCGGTTCCCCGGACTCGCCCCCGGGTTCCCCGGACTTGATTTCACAGGCGGGTGTCTCTCATGCCTTGGCCGTTTACCGCAGCCGCCACCTGAAGGACATCCGCTATGCCCTACATTTCCGCATCCCTGCCGACCGCCAGGCGGCCGTCACGGGCGTGGAAAGCCTGTCATTCCTACTGGAAGGGATACCGAAAGGCAACACGCCCCTGCTGCTGGATTTTAAAAACACGTCTCCCGTTTCCGCCTTACAAATAAATGGGCGACAGACGCCGGTAAAATACACTAATGAACACCTTTTGTTGGATCCCACGCTGCTCCGGCCTGGCGCCAATACCGTCGAACTAAGCTTTACCGCCGGGAATGCGGCCTTGAACCGAAACACTGATTTTCTATATACTTTACTGGTGCCCGACAGAGCGCGGACACTGTTCCCCTGTTTTGACCAGCCGGATCTGAAAGCAGTCTTCACCTTATCTCTCGTTATTCCCGCAGGCTGGAAGGCTATGGGCAACGGTTTACTGCAGGACTCCATCACGGCTGGCGATAGCTGCAGCCTGCATTTTCGGCCTTCGGACAAGATCAGCACCTATCTTTTCTCTTTCGTAGCCGGACATTTTACCGATGTCGCCAGAGATGTAGACGGCCGGAACATGCACTTCTTTTACCGTGAAACAGACAGTACCAAGATCGGACTGAGCCTGGACTCTATTTTCCGCATCGAAGGACAGGCCTTGCAGTTCATGCAGCAATATACCGGCATCGCCTATCCCTTTCAAAAATTCGGCTTTGTCGCCATACCCGATTTCCAGTTTGGAGGTATGGAGCATGTAGGAGCCATTCAGTACAAAGCCAGCAGCCTCTTCCTCGACTCCGGCGCCACCCGTGAGCAGTTCATCGGGCGTTCCAATCTCCTGTCGCATGAAACCGCTCACATGTGGTTTGGCGACATGGTGACGATGACATGGTTCAACGATGTGTGGATGAAGGAGGTGTTTGCCAATTTTATGGCGGATAAGATCAGCAGCATCACGCTGCCGGACAATAATTACGACCTGAAATTCCTGACTGCCCACTATCCGGCGGCCTATAGTGTAGACAGGACGGAAGGCGCGAATCCCATCCGCCAGCATCTGGACAATTTACAGGAGGCTGGTTCCCTGTACGGCAATATCATTTACAACAAAGCGCCGATCGTCATGCGTCAGCTGGAACGGTTGATCGGCGCCGATGCTTTCCAGGCAGGGCTCAGGGATTATCTGGCAAAATATGCCGGCGGAAATGCTTCCTGGCCTGACCTCATTGCGGCGCTGCAGGGGCACACGGCCGCCAACCTGGCGGCCTTTGACGAGATTTGGGTCAACGGTACCGGCAGACCGCAGTTCGGTTACCATGTCCAGGAAGCAGGCGGGAAAATCACCGACTTCGTCATCCGCCAGCGCGGGGAAGACGGGTCGGCCAGAGTTTGGCCCCAGGTGTTCGACGTTGCGTTGGTCTATGCGGACAGAGTAGAGGATCTGACGGTCAATGTGAACGCGGCCTCCGTCCGGCTGACGGCGGCAGACGGAAAAGAAAAGCCATTATGCGTCTTGTTCAATGCCGGAGGTCAGGGCTATGGAGTGTTCCCGGTAGATCCGCATTCGCTGGCATGGCTATCCGGCAAAGGAGGCCTTGCCCCCGCCAGCGCCATCGCCGGACCCGGAACCGCTACCCCGCTCATGCGTGCGTCCGCCTATATCAATCTGTACGAGAATATGCTGAATGGGCAATCCATCACCCCCCGCCAATTGCTGGCCTGGGATCGCGGGGCCTTGTCCGGGGAAACGGAAGAACTCGATCTCAATATCTTATTGGACCAGATCGGCTCGATCTTCTGGCGTTTCCTCCCAACGGCAAGCCGGGATTCACTGGCAGAAGGCCTGCAACAAGATTGCTGGCAGGCTATGGAACATGCACAGACACCCAATGAAAAGAAATTGCTATTCAGGACCTTTAGCAATATCGTCTTGACCAAAGACGGCCAGGACACACTCTTTGCCATCTGGAAGAGCAGCCAGCCGCCGGCTGGCGTGAAATTGTCAGAAGATGATTATACGAGCCTGGCGACAGCATTGGCGCTCCGGGCTTATCCCAATTATAGCGATATCCTGCAAGAACAAATACGGCGTATTTCGAACAAGGACCGCAAAGAGCGATTACAATACCTCCTGCCTTCCTTATCGAATGATGCAGCAGAAAGAGATCGGTATTTTGCTACCTTGTCGACACCAGAGGCCCGCCGCAAAGAGGCATGGGTATTATCGGCCTTGTCCTATCTGCATCACCCCCTGCGGACTGCGGCTTCAGAAAAATATTTACCTCAGACTCTGGACTGGCTGGAAGACATTCAACGCACCGGCGATGTGTTCTTTCCTCAGAGCTGGCTGGGGGCCAGCCTGGGCTGGTACCAGACAGCAACGTCGGCGGCCGTCGTCCGCAATTTTTTGCGGCAGCACCCGGATTATAACCCCAAGCTGAAGGCAAAGATCCTGCAATCCGCCGACAACCTTTTCCGGGCTGAAAAGCTGGTGAAGTAAGCTGAAAAGCCGAAAATGAAAAAAGCCGGGCGATCCGCCCGGCTCCGTATATCAGCTGATATGAAAATCTATTATTGCTTGCTCGTGCTGTCAGGCTTTGAAGACAAAGAATCCGGCGCTGGCGCAGCATCCTTGGCTCCGGGCTTGACGATATCCAGCAGCTCTACTTCAAAAACCAGCGTAGATCCGGGAGCGATCATCGGTCCTGCCTGACGGTCGCCATAGGCCAGATCTGCAGGGATGAATAACTTCCATTTGCTGCCGACCGGCATCAGCTGCAGGGCTTCCGTCCAACCGGGAATGACACCGTTGACATTCAGCTCGATGGGCTGTCCTCTTTCTACAGAGCTGTCGAATACTTTGCCGTCGATCAGCGTACCATGGTAATGAACTCTGACCATGTCCGTTAGCGCGGGTTTGGGACCAGTGCCTTGTTTCTCTACCATATATTGCAGACCACTGGGGCGGGTCAGGACGCCGGGCTTGCTCTTATTGGCAGCCAGGAATTCAAGTCCGAGCTTTTTATTGCCCGATGCCTTTTCGGACTGGGCCTTTTGCATATAATTGACGAGAACTGTCTGGGCCTGCTGTTCGTCGAGCAACGGCTTGTTCTTCCTGTTGACATCATTGATGGCGCGGGTCACCATGGCTGTATTTACATTGGTAATGTTCTGCTGCTTGTAGAAGTTGGCTACGCTGAGGCCGATGGCATAGCTCAGGGAGTCCTGTGTCGTTTTCAGCGCAACAGGGGCGGGGCCGGTGCCCGGTTTATGGGCGGCCGTCGTCGTTTTTGGCGGGGTCGTCTGTGCGGGGACAGAGAGTGCCGCTGACAGCCCAAAGGCAGAGGCGAAAATGGTTTTGCTAACGTTCATTGTTATATTTTGAGACGCAAAAATAGGGTTATTTGCCCGACCGGAGTCAAATTCCGGGCCAGTAATACGATAATGGGGGATTAACACATATTTATCAGTTTTTACATTACTTTTAGGCTTCAATCCTAAAGCTAAAATATCCTGTATGAAGCGACTTTTTTCCGTCCTTGTATTGTCTTTCCTTTCCGTTTCCCTGGTACATGCGCAGCTTGGCGCAGGGCTTAGTTCTGATGATATCGTTTCCGGCCTGAAAGCTGCCCTATCGAAGGGTACGCAGAAAAGCACCGAGCAATTGTCCGCTGTCGATGGGTTTTTCAAAGATGCGGCCGTGAAAATTCTCTTTCCTCCTGAAGCAGCCAAAATGGAGTCGACATTGCGGAAAGCCGGTTTCGGCGCGCAGGTGGACAAGGCCATTTTGGACTTTAACCGTGCTGCCGAAGATGCCGCCAAATCCGCCGCCCCTATCTTTTTAAATGCGATTAAGAATATGAGTGTCATGGATGGCATCAACATCCTGAGAGGATCCAATACTGCCGCTACCCAGTACCTTCAAAAAACGACTTCCGTTCAGCTGACAGCTGCCTTTCTTCCGGTGATCAGTAATTCATTGGACAAAGTAGGAGCTACCCAATCCTGGAAAACGGTAGTCGATGCATACAATAAAATTCCCTTTCAGAAGAGAATGAATCCCGATCTCCCCGCCTACGTGACGGGCAAGGCGCTCGATGGCGTATTCTTTTATGTAGCTGTCGAGGAAAAGGCTATCCGGGCGAATCCGGCCGGACAGGCGGATGCCCTGCTGAAGAAAGTTTTCGGTGGTTTATAGCGGTTTGTCATGGGGCTTAACGGAGCATAGCCGTTAATTAGGGCGCCGGTCCGTACATTTGCGGACATGGTGACAAAAACCCTTGCTTTATATAAAGAGGCATATAGTGGGCTGTCCAGGTCGACGTGGCTGTTATGCCTGGTGATGCTAGTCAACCGTAGCGGCACCATGGTCATCCCTTTTCTGACCATTTACCTTACCCAGCCTTCCATGGGCTACAGTATCGCCCAGGCGGGAGTGGTAATGGGTATTTTCGGTCTCGGGGCCGTTTGCGGCGGATTTCTCGGCGGCAGACTGACTGACCGATGGGGATTCCACCGGGTACAGCTGGTAGCCCTCGCCGGCGGCGGTATCATGTTCATCATCCTTGGTCAAATGAGGAGCTACCCCGGCATTTGCGGTTGTGCCTTCCTGTTAAGTGTAGTAAATGATGCTTTCCGGCCGGCCAATTCGACGGCGGTCGCCACCTATAGTAAAGAAGAGAACAGGACCCGGTCATTTTCACTCAACCGGCTGGCCATTAACCTGGGCTGGGCGGTTGGCGGCGCACTGGGCGGTATCCTGGCCTCTATCAATTACCATCTGTTGTTCTGGGTGGACGGCTGCACGAACCTGCTGGCTGTGCTGCTGCTGAGGATTTTTTTACATCCGGCGGCGATCCCCGCTCATCATCGGGAGAAGGCGGCAGGCATGCCCGCGCTGTCGGCTTACCGTGATAAGACCTACCTTGGGTTCATTGCCTGCACGATCCTGTTCGCCAGCTGCTTCTTCCAGGTGTTTTCCACCCTGCCGCTTTTTTACAAACGGGTGCTGCACCTTCCCGAATATAAGATCGGGCTGATCATGACGGTGAACGGACTGCTGATCGCCATCTTCGAAATGGTGCTGGTCTTCAAAATGGAAGGGAGAAGGGAAAATATGTTCTATATTTTTTATGGTGTCTGCTGCGTAAGCTTGTCTTATATATTGTTGGATCTGTTACCGCTGTCGATATTCCTCGCTTTCTTTTGCATGATCCTGGCGACGATGGGCGAGATGATGTGTTTTCCCTTTATGAATTCCTTCTGGATATCCCGGACGTCTCCATCGAATCGGGGACAATATGCAGGGCTGTACACGATTGCCTGGTCCACCGCCCAGGTGATAGGCCCTTCGGTAGGCGCCGAGGTGGCGCAGCGGGCCGGTTTCAGGGTCCTGTGGTGGATTGTCGGTGGCGGGTGTGTGATAGCGGCCCTGGGATATAGAAATTTACGACAAGCCAAAACATTGGCCTTTGAATCAAGCCAAAACGCCGGCCTATGAATGAAGAAAAGCTGCAGATGTTCCGCAACAGGCTGCTCAAGATGTTCCGTCATATTAGTAAACTGGCCAAACGTCAGGGCATTACCTGTTATCGTATATACGATCACGATCTGCCCGAATTCCCTTTTTGCATCGAATTGTACGAAGACAAGGTGTACCTGGCCGAATACCAGCGACGGCATGGGATGAGCGAAGAAGAGCATGAGGCATGGCTCGAAAGTTGTGTGCCGGTTATCAGTGGCCTACTGGACGTGCCGGACGACAGGATCTATTTCCGTCAGCGCAGACGAAAGGCAGGACGGCTGGACCAATATGAAAAGCTGGCCGGCGAGCAGGAATTTTTTGAGGTGCGCGAGGCGGGACTTTCCTTCAGGGTCAACCTGACGGATTACCTCGATACAGGGCTTTTCCTGGACCATCGCGTCACGAGGGGTATGGTGCGCGAGGAGGCCGCCGGCCGGCGCGTGCTGAACCTGTTCTGTTATACGGGTTCGTTCTCTGTCTATGCTGCAGCAGGCGGCGCAGCGCAAGTCGATTCTGTGGACTTGTCGAAGACTTATCTGACCTGGGCAGAAGAGAATATGGCACTGAACGTACCCGTCAACCCTGGGACCCGGCAGTTTATCCATGCCGATGTGCTGCAATGGCTGGATGAAGTCCCGGCCGCGAGCTATGACCTTGTCATCCTCGACCCACCCACCTTCAGTAACAGCAAAAGGATGAAAGACTTCCTGGATATCCAACGGGACCATGCGGAACTGATCAATAAAACGCTTCGTGCCATGAAGGCAGGCGGTACTTTGTATTTCAGCACGAACTATCGCAAATTTCAACTGGAGGCGGACAAGATAGCCGCCACCTCGATCAGGGACATCACGAAAGCCACCACTCCGTTCGACTTCCAGGGCAAGCTATTTCGTTGGTGTTACAAGATCATTAAGTAGACTACCGGCTCATAGGCGGCAGCGCAATATCCCGTTTCACCATATCATCGCGGTCAGCCATTTCCCATGCCGTAAAGAACACGAAACGGGCCCTCTTCTCCAGGATATCATAATTGATCTTATCCGGCGTATCCGTCGGCCTGTGATAGTCGGCATGGATGCCGTCGAAGTAAAAGATGATGGGCACACCTTTACGGGCGAAATTGAAATGATCGCTGCGGTAATAGATCCTGTCGGGATCGTTGGGGTCGTCAAATTTATAGTCCAGCTCGAGCCTGGAATATTTTTTATTGTTGCCTTCACTGATCGGCTTGAGGTCGGTAGACAATTTGTCGCTGCCCACCACATATACGTAGTTGGTCGAATCGCCTTGTTTACGGTTGGGGTCGATACGACCGATCATATCGATATTGAGGTCCACCGTGGTATGGTCAAGAGGGTAGGTGGGGTGATCGGTATAGTATTGAGAGCCCCAGAGGCCTTCTTCTTCGCCTGAGTTCGCGAGGAAGAGAATGCTGCGACGGGGACCCTTGCCGGCAGCTTTTGCTTTCACGAAGGCCGCTGCAAGCTCGAGGATGCTGACGGTTCCGGAACCATCGTCGTCGGCGCCATAATAGATATCGCCATTCTTTTTACCCAGGTGGTCATAGTGCGCGGATAGCACGACGATCTGATCTTTGAGATCGGTGCCGGGCAGGAAACCAAGTACATCACTGCTATGCAGCCCAAGCGTATTTTTGCGAACCTCCATTTTCACATTAGCCATATAAACCTTAGGCTGCGGAGCACCGGATTTGATCGCATCGAAGTCACTGCCAACGATCGCGCGGGCAATCTTCTCGGTGATATAAAAATTACTGGGATAGTTGCCTCTTTTGTATTCACTGATCGACGTGCTGCCCTTAACAGCTGTTAGCGCTGCAGGAGGATCAGCCTGAAGGATCAGGACGGCGGCTGCGCCGTTCTTTTGTGCCGCGTCCTGCTTGGCAAAGAGCATTCCCCTGGCTCGCCTGCCGGTAGGCTGTGGCATTCCCGGCGGCAGTCCACCCAATACCAGCACGATCCTGCCACGGACATTCAGCCCCTTGTAGTCGTCACGTGTAGAGTCGCTGATACCGTAACCCGCGAAAACCACCTCGCTGCCTGTCAGGGTAGCCTCATAGTTGGTGACGACGCTGACGAAAAAATCCTGATTGAGGGTGAAAGCCTGCCCGTTGATTTGCAACCCTGCCCCTGTCAAAGAATCCTGGAAGACAGGATAATACAGCTGGTAACCGTCGCCGTTACCCGGAAGAAGTCCCAGGGATTTGAAATCGTTCTCGATATAGGCAGCCGCTTTGCGCTGTCCTTCCATGGCGGTCTCACGGCCTTCGAAGTCTGCACTGGCTACGATGTAAAGATGTCGTTTGAGCTCTTCGGCAGTGATCACTTTGGCGAAAGGACGGGGATCGGGGATCTTTTGAGCCCGGGCGATAAGGACGCCGCCCAGGGCAAGCAGCAATAAAAACTTTCTCATCCTCAAATATAGGAGCTTCGCCCTTTATTTCCAACGCTATCCCTACGCCTGCTCGCTGAGCTCCAGCCAGCGTAATTCCTTATCGTCAAGCATCTGTCCAATCTCGCCGATCCGGATGGATAGTTTTTGCAGTTCGTCAAAGGACGCAGACCCGCCGCTATTAAGCTTTTCAGTGATTTCCTGCTTTTCCCGCGTCAGCCGGCTCATATCCTGTTCCAGCGTTTCAAATTCTTTTTTTTCTTTATAAGATAGCTGCCTTTTCGCCGCCATAGGGGCGGGGGCCGAGGTGGCAGGTGCAGCTTTGGCAGCAGCAGGCTCTTCGTTGGGGAAAGCTGCCAGATCTCCTCTGTCCCTGACCCAGTCCCGGTATTGGGAATAATTGCCGGGAAAATCCCTCACCAGGCCATCTCCTTCCAGTACCAGCAGGTGATCTACCAGCCGGTCCATAAAGTAACGGTCATGAGAAATGATCAGCAGACAACCTTGGTATTCACTAAGGAAATTTTCGAGAATGCCCAGCGTCGGAAGGTCCAGGTCATTGGTAGGTTCGTCCAGCACGAGGAAGTTCGGATTGCGGAAGAGGATGGATAACAGGTGCAGCCGTCTTTTCTCCCCGCCGCTGAGTTTAGAAATATACGTGTATTGCTGTTCGGGAGGGAACAGGAAGAGATTGAGGAATTGCGCGGCACTCAGCGAGCCGCCTGCCGCCAGGGGAAAATGTTCGGCAATATTCTTGACGAATTCGATCACCCGCATGTCTTCCTTGACCACCAGCCCCTGCTGGGAATAGTTGCCGAAGATCACCGTCTCCCCGATATTGATCTTCCCGCTGTCCGGCTGTTCGATGCCTTGCAGCATATTGATGAAGGTGGACTTCCCGACGCCATTTTTACCGATGACGCCCAGCCGCTCTCCCTTTTTAAAGGTATAGTCGAATCCTTTTAAGATCACCTTCTCGCCAAAGCTCTTATTTACTTTCTTTAGCTCGGCTATCTTCCCACCCAGGCGGTTCATTTTCATTTGCAGCTCTACCTGGTTATCCTCGATGCGTTGTTTGGCCTTTGTCTCTACAACGTAAAAGTTGTCCTGGCGGCTCTTGCTCTTGGTGGTACGCGCCTTCGGCTGCTTACGCATCCATTCCAGCTCTTTACGATAAGTATTGCGGGCTTTGTCAATGCTGGCCGTTTCGTTCTCGATCCGGGCCGCCTTTTTCTCCAGGTAATTTTCGTAATCCCCGGTATAGGGGTATAAATTGCTGCCGTCCATTTCCCAGATCTCATTGCTTACCGCATCCAGGAAATACCGGTCATGCGTGACCAGGAGCAGCGTCACTTTTTCCTGGTTCAGATAATGCTCCAGCCACTCCACCATTTCTACGTCGAGGTGGTTGGTCGGTTCATCCATAATGAGGAGGACATGTTTGTGCTCGAATCCAATGTCGATGAGCGTTTTGGCCAGGGCTACTCTTTTTCGCTGACCGCCTGAGAGGGTACTGGCCGCCTGCTGGAGATGATGGATATTCAACTTTCCAAGGATCTGTTTGACCTTGGTATCGAAATCCCAGGCGTTCAATTCGTCGATCCTGACGATGGCGTCGGTCAGTTTGTCTATGTCTTCCGCATCACTGGCGGCCTCATAGGCCTTGATAGCGTTGATGACAGGATGATTGAGATCGAAAATATTGTCGAGAACGGACTTTTCTTCGTTGAAAACCGGCTCCTGTTCGAACAGGGCTACGGTCACATCCTTATGTATCCACACAGTACCGCTTTCCGCAGTGTCTTTGCCGGAAAGGATCCGGAGCAGGGTGGACTTGCCACTGCCATTGCGGGCGACAAGCGCGATCTTGTCCCCTTCTTCTATATGAAATGTAATGTGCTGAAAAAGCGGCTTTACGCCATATGATTTGGTCAGATCCTCAACAGAAACATAATGCATGGCGCAAATATACAAAATTAGCGGCAAGCGATGCCTTGCATCCCACCTTAATCAGCGATGATACCTGCAAAGCATCGCCTGTCGCCAGTATTATCCTTTTGCTATCCTTTTACGAATTCGAGGGCCACGTGAATCTTGACGTCTTCGCTGACGATAAGGCTACCGGCCTCCGTAGTACCACTCCAGGTCAGACCAAAGTCTTTACGGTTGATCTTGCCGCTGATGGTGATGCCGGCACGGGTGTTGCCCCAGGGATCTTTGATCACGCCACCAAATTCCGCATCGAATTTCTCGGTACGGGTAATGCCCCGGATGGTGAGGTCGCCATATACTTCATAGGATCCGTCATTATCCGCATTCTCATATTTCGTTGCAACGAATTTGAATTCCGGGAAATTCGCAGTGTCAAAGAAGTCTACAGACTTCAGATGGCCGTCACGTTGTTCGTTCTTGGTGTTGATGGAATCGACGTCGACAGTGAACGTTACTTTTGCCGTCTTGAAATCTTCTCCTTCCGTTTCTACGGTGGCATCGAACTTCCCGAAAGTACCAGTCACAGTCGAGATCATCATGTGCTTGATCTTAAATTCAACTTCAGAGTGCGTTGGATCCAGGATCCATTTCGTGGTTGCCATTTTGATTTTTATTTTTAATGTTTAAACAATGAAATTACGAAAATTCTGCCAATCAAGGGCTTCTTGACAAAGCTATTACGAAGTCGTTGAAAGAAATGTTCGATGTCCAACAAAAAATAATTAATTCTTTATAAAAGGAAGAATAGCATCGCGATAAGCCGGTCGTTGGATCTGCTGCCGGACATGAGAGAACGTTTCAAATGGTCCCTTTACGGAAAAGAGATTGATCAGCCAGGCCGGCGCTCCGGCGCCCGGATCGAGTTTTAATTGGTATTCAATCCTGATTTTGCCATCGGGTAGGGGGGTAACGATATATTGTTCAACGGATAGCGGTACCCTGACGACATCCTTTTTCGGCGGAACAAGATCGGGAACACAGACGCTGCGGACAAACATCGACCTGGTACGGGGATCCTGATTGATCTGTAGATGCACGGGCAGGTCGCGGTCGCTGGCTGGCCAGGGCGAATGGATCAACTCATAAAAATAGAGGTCTCCGGGACCAACCCTTTTGAGCGCGTAGGTCTTTTCCATGTTGAACGACCAGTTGTGATAATTGTCGATGTCGAGGATTAGCGCCGCCAGAGAAGACAATGTTGCCGTTAGGGTCATTTCCACTTTCAATTCATTGTAATGGGAATTTTCCGTGGCTTTAGTATACACTTTAATGCCGTCCTCGTCCTTTTTCAGCTGCCAGTCATTCTGCGCTGTCAGGGATAGCGACAACATGATGCCGGCAGCGATGAGTGATAATTGTTTCATAGCCTGTCTTTTGGTCTTTGATTGATCTGATGAATAGCCTTACCATATGAATCCTGTATTACAATCTTAAATTAAGAAAAGTTGGTCTTATTGAGAAATCCTGAAATGCCAGGCGCCCGAACCTAACCGGACGACCAGGAACCCCCGACCGACGGATTCCAGGCTGAGGTCTTTTACCTCGGCCAGTGGATGGTTGTCCTCCGTGATCAACCCTCCCTCAGGGGCAGGGATATACACGGTGGAGGTGCTGTTGGCCGGGATGACCAGGTCCAGCAACAAAGTATCGTTGCTAAGCCGCCAGTGGCTGCTGAGAAGGCCATAGCCCGTCTGCAGATCGGCTGCAGCAGAAGTGAGGCCCCCGCCCGGATGCGGCTCGATACGACTATGATGATAACCAGGGCCGTCTTCATAGGTGTCGATGCCGGCCACTACGCGGTACATCCAATCGCCTATCGCCCCATAGGCATAGTGATTAAAGGAGTTCATTCCCGGCGTCTGGAAGCTGCTGTCGGGACGGATACCATCCCATCTTTCCCAGATGGTGGTCGCGCCCATCTTTACGGGGTAAAGCCAGGAAGGATAAGTATCCTGCATCAGCAGCCGGTAGGCCACAGACGTATATCCCCAGCTGCTCAGGACATGGCATAGATAAGGCGTGCCAAGAAAGCCGGTCGACAGATGATAGCCATAATCCTTCACATTATCCGCCAGCCGGTCCGCCGCCTGTTTGCGCAGGGCCTCGGGCAGCATGTCGAACTCCAGTGCCAGCGTATAGGCCGTCTGGGTGCTTGATACCAACCTGCCATTGGGCGTTACATATTCCCGGAAGAAGGCGTCCTTGATCCTTTTCAGCAGCTGAGTATATTGGGTTACATCGTCTTTTTTGCCCAGCACCCCGGCAGCATTGATCAGCAGCTGTGTCGAATGGGCCCAGAAGCATTGTGCGATCAGGTATTTATCGGTGACGGCAGAACGACCGTCAACGTCATCGAAGGGATGGTAGAAAAGCCAGTCTCCGAAACTACTGCCGGTATTCCAAAGGTCGTTCTTCGCCTGCCCCTTCATATAGTCGACCCAGGCCTTCATGCTGGGGTACTGGTCCCGCAGCATGCGCCGGTCACCATAAGCCAGGTACATGTTCCAGGGAATGATGGTGGCCACATCGGCCCATCCGGTGCTAGTGCCGTCGCCGAGGACATTGGGAATGACGAAGGGGACGGCTCCCGAAGACTGCTGATCGGCGGCTACGTCCTTCATCCATTTGGCAAAGAAGTTTTCTACCCCTCTGTTAAAGGCGGCAGTCCGGGAGAACACCTGTGCGTCGCCTGTCCACCCAAGCCGCTCGTCACGTTGTGGACAGTCGGTCGGAACATCCAGGAAATTGCCTTGCTGTCCCCATTGAATATTATGCTGTAGCTGGTTGATCAGGGCATCGGAACACTCGAAGCTGCCTGTCTTGGGCATATCGGAATAAAGGGCCACCGCCGTAAAATCATCCGGGTTCAACAGCCCCTTCCAGCCCGCTATGCGGACATAACGGAAACCATGAAAGGTGAAATGCGGCTCGAACACTTCCGTCTCGCCGCCTTTGAGAATGAAGAGGTCTTCTGCCTTGGCGCTCCTGAGATTTTCCGTATAAAAATTGCCTTTCTTGTCCAATACTTCTGCATGCGAGAGCAGCAGGCTGTCCCCGGCATGGCCTTTTATTTTGACGGATACCCATCCCACCAGGTTTTGGCCGAAATCGATCACCCGGTCCCCATCGGGTGTCGTGAGCAGCTTTACCGCATGGAATGTCTCGTGTTTTGTCACCGGCTCGTTGATGGTTGCCACCAGGTTATTCATCGGGAACGTTTCGGTCTGTACGGCATTCCATGCCGCATCGTCATAACCCGGAAGCGCCCAGTCGGTCTTCGCCTTCCGGTGATCGATGGTCTCGCCATTATAAATTTCCGCCATGAGCACGTCACCGGTGGAAGATTTCCAGTTGGGCCCTGTCGCTACAGTATCCGTATGTCCATCCTTATACCGGATCACCAGCTGCAGCAGCAGCGAAATATCTTTCCCAAACACATTGTGATGCCCTTCGAAAGCGATATAGCCGCGATACCACCCATTGGCCAGCGTGACACCGACAGCATTCCTTCCCTGGCGGATCATGTCGGTCACATCATAGGCCTGGTATTGCAGGCGTTTATTATAGGATGTCCATCCTGGTGTCAGGTAGGCATCGCCGATACGCTGGCCATTGATCTGCGCCTCATAGAGCCCATGTGCGGTAATATAGACGGTGGCGGATGCTACGGCCGGCCGGGCGGTGAAAGTAGTCCTGAGAAGGGGGTTGGCCGCCCCCTCCGCCGATGCCGTCCCATCTCCGGATGCCCCCGATCCCGCGGCCCCGGGTTGTATCCATTGTGCCACCCAGTTCGCCGGTTCCATCAACCCCATCTGCCACCAGGCCCTTTCACTCCAGGCCGAAACCCGGCCTTTATTGTCCCAGACCCGTACCTGCCAGTAATAGCGTTTGCCGGCCTGTAATTCGGCTCCGCCATAGTCGACCTGCACCGACTGTCCCGACATGACCTTGCCGGGCGCCCAAACGGCATCTTTTCCGTCACTGCGGCCGCTGACGCGGATCTCATAGGCCGTCTGCAATTCATTTCGGTCGGTCGACTGTAATTGCCAGCTGAGACGGGGCACTTTGGTGTCCACACAGATGGGATCCGGAAGATTTTCCGTCTGCAGGTGTTGCAGCACTGGCTGTGCGACCGTGGAAAAACCGGCGAACAGCAAGCATAGTAGAAGTGGGCTTTTTGAAGGCATGCAGTAGTTGTTATACGGACAAATATAAGCGGTTTGATGTTATATTTGTGCTATGCTGATCATCGATGCCCACTTGGATTTGTCTATGAACGCGATGGAATGGAACAGAGATCTGCGCTTACCTGTGCATGTTCTCCGCGGACGTGAGCAGGGGCAGACGGATAAGCCTGACAGGGGCAAAGGAGTCGTATCGCTGCCTGACTTGCGCCGGGGCGGCATCGGGCTGGTAGTGGCTACCCAGATCGCCCGTTATGTGGCGCCCGGCAACCCACTGCCGGGATGGCATTCCCCCTGGCAGGCCTGGGCGCAGACGCAAGGGCAGCTCGCCTGGTATAAAGCCATGGAAGAGGCAGGAGAAATGGTGATGATCAGGGATCTGGCCGGTCTCGAACGACATTTGTCGGTCTGGACGGATCATGCTCCGGTCGCCGATGTTTCGCCATCCCCCTCTGCTACTGACACCCGCCCCATCGGCTATATCCTCAGCCTGGAGGGCGCCGATTCCCTGGTCACCCCGGACTACCTGCGGCGGGCACATGCCTATGGCCTGCGGGCGGTAGGGCCCGCGCACTATGGTCCCGGCCGTTATGCCAACGGAACGGATAGCGAAGGTGGTCTTGGCCCCGAAGGGAAGGCTCTCCTGCAGGAAATGCAAAGACTCAACATGATCCTCGATGCGACCCATCTCTGCGACGATGCTTTTTGGGAGGTCATGGAACTTTACCAGGGCCCGGTCTGGGCCAGCCACAATAATTGTAGGGCGCTGGTCAACCATAACCGGCAATTCAGCGATGAGATGATCAGGACGCTTATCGGTAAGGGAGCGGTCATCGGAGGGGCGCTCGATGCCTGGATGATGGTGCCGGGCTGGGTGAGGGGCCAGTCGACCCCTGAAGGTACGCAGTGCAACCTGGACAAAGTCATCGATCACCTGGACCATATCTGCCAAATCGCCGGCAACGCCCTTCATGTAGGACTGGGCACAGACCTCGATGGCGCTTTCGGCAAGGAGCAGTGCCCCTATGACATCGATACGATCGCTGATCTGCAGAAAATGCCCGATTTACTGGCTAAAAGAGGATATTCAGCTGAAGATATCAAGAATGTATTGCATGGCAACTGGCTGCGATTCCTTCGGCAGGCCTGGGCGGTCTAGCCGCCGCGCCGGATCCCCGATCTCCTTAATTCACCGGCTCCATCTTCAGACAAACCGGAGTAGGGATCTGCAACTGCTGGCCTGTTGCCTTCAACAGACCGGTCTGCGGATCGATCCGGAAAATCACCACATTGCCGCCACCCTGATTGGCCACCAGCAGCCACTGACCCGTCGGGTCGATCATGAAATTGCGGGGTGTTTTGCCCTGGGTCGGCTCGAATCCCTTCACGGTTAATTTCCCGGTCGATGGATCGATAGCAAAAATCGCGATACTATTGGCATCCCCCCTGTTGGAGGCATAGAGGTATTTTCCGCCCGGGCCAATATGGAGGTCTGCGCTGCCGATGGCGCCGGTATAGCCTTCCGGATGGGAAGAAATGCGCTGCAGCCAGGTGAAATTTCCTTTGCTGTAATGAAATACATCTACCGCTCCGCCCATTTCAGTGAGAAGATAGGCATAAGGTCTGCCAGGATCAAAAGCGGTATGACGGGGACCTGACCCCGCTTGAATCGTAACGGTCGGCGTCGTGGCCGGGACCATCGGCGACTGAGCGGAGGTATAATCGAATTTGAAAATAGACAGATTGTCCAGACCCAGATCGGCCACCGTGAGGTACTTTCCATCGGGAGAAAAGATAACGGAATGCACATGCGGCTTGTCCTGCCTGTCCTTTTTAACGCCGCTGCCGGTATGCTGAATAGTCTGTGTGGCTGCGCTCAACGATCCGTCGGCGCCGATGGGCAGTGCAGAAAAGCTGCCGCCGCCATAATTGGCAACCACTACCCATTTGTCATGAGCATCTACCGATACATAGCAGGGGCCATTTCCGCCGCTTGGCTGTTGATTGATAAAGGTCAGCGCACCCGTTGTCTTGTCGAACGAAAAAGCGCTGACGGCTCCGGGCTTGGTCCCGCCGGTCTCATTAGCCGCATACAGATATTTCCCTCCCGGGGCAATGGCCAAATAGGAGGGATTATCGGTCATGACCGTGCTGACAGGTGTCGCATTGCCAGTAGCGGGATCGAACTTGTATACATAAATACCTTTGCTGCTCTGGCTGGCAGCCCCTTCCGTGTAAGTGCCGATGAACAAATAATATTGCTGGGAAAATCCGGCGATGGATAGTACCAGGAGGAGAGAAAGGAATGTAAGACGACGCATAAACAATCGGTATGTTAAAAAAATGAGTGAATGAATGCAGGCTAAGATAAGCAATATACGATGCTTATTAATTACTTTTATCTCCAAAATAAATCACTTACCATGCGCACTTTCCATTTTCTTCCTGCCGCTTTACTGATAGGAATGACCGCTTGTAATAATGCCAGCAGTGACAAATCCGCCTCCACCGACACTACCCAGGCGGCGGCTCATGACACTTCCATGCAAATGGCCAAGCCCGACTCTTCCCAGGCTATCGCCGCGATGCCTGCCGTTCCTGCCGGAGCAAAAGTTTATTTTAAGAACCTGAAAGACGGTCAGACTGTCTCTTCACCCTTTAAGGTTGAAATGGGCGTCGACGGGATGCAGCTCGATACCGCGGGCGCCATCGTACCCGGTACAGGTCACCACCATTTACTGATCGATGCAGGTGATTCTATCCCAGCAGGCCAGGTTGTTCCCAAAGATGCACAGCACATGCATTTTGGTAAAGCCCAGTCCAGCACTGATGTCACCCTGCCTTCCGGCAAGCACGTGCTGACGCTTCAGTTTGCCGATGGTATTCACCGTTCTTATGGTAGCCAGCTGGCCGCGACGATCAATGTTATCGTTAAGTAAGTACTGAAAATACTGTTGATTTTTCCTTTGATTGCCGTTCCGGGATGGAACCCGGAACGGTAATTTTTTTGGCGATAGGCGGGCGCTAAAAAGCAACCTCGCGCAACGAAAGCGTCGTCCTCGCGCAACGAAAGTGTCGCAAAGAATGTCAAGGGGTCAAAGCGTAGCCAATCGGCAAAAGCTATAAAAATGGGATTTTAAACATGAAAAACAACTTTCAGCAACTTTATTGGGGATTGGTAACATTATTTTGCTTAGTTATTGGAGGTTGGCGCTGCACAAAGGCAAACAGCAGCCAATCGGTCACCGCAGTGACCTATCTATCCGTGATCGATGCAGCGTCTTATGGCCCGTCAGCCGATTTGTATTTGAACGGAACCTTAGTGTCAAGCAGTGGAGGCATTACGCCCGGGACTTTTTCACAACAATATGCCACTTTCGCTCCGGGTAATTACGATATTACGTTCGCTACGACCGGTACCGACAGTCTTCTTTATGATCTTTCTTCCTCATTTTACGACACCACGAGCTTTTATACCCTGATCCTTTATAATGCCAGTCCTGGTGGTACGGGAGTGATCAAGGCCGCTAAGATCACCGATGATTTTACCACGACATCGCAGAGCACGGCTAATTATAGGTTTTTCAATCTCAGCCCCGACCTGCCCGCTGTCGATCTGTATCTCAACGGTACACTTTCTCAGCCCCAGCGGACCCCGGTCGATAACGTCATGAATACCGTCTGGGACCAGTTTCAACAGTTGGCGCCAAATACCTACAGTATTGTGGCCAAGGTTGCAGGCAGCGACAGCGTACTCATCAGTACCCCCAGCCCGATCGAACTGACGACAGGCAACGTTTATACCATTTTCCTCAGCGGGACGAATACGGCAGCAGGAGGCAATCACCTCGCTATAAATATCATGCAGGCGGTATTTTAGCACTTCACTTCAGTGACCCCGGCAGGATCTTGTGGTATTTTTTGAACATGCTGATAAAAGCGCTGACTTTTTCGTATCCCAACATATAAGCGGTCTCTGATACGCTGATCTTTTTTTCCTCGGTGCAAACGACAATGGTACAGGTGACTGACCCAAACGAAAAATCCCCGGACGTCTTAAGTCCGGGGATTTTCTATTTTAATGATATCAACTTATTGCCGGACCAGCCGGAATGGATACCAGTTCACTTCTTCTTTCGCCGGCTGATTGTTATAGGAGGGTCGGCGACCACGACCCGCGCCGTTAAAGCCGTTCACCCCTAGACCCAAACCGTGGCCGTTGCCACCGCCATAGGGCCGGGGATTACCCGCTCCGGGGGGCTCAGGAGGATTCACTACCACCCCTACGCTAAAGGTCTTCTTTGGATTGCGTTTGCTGAGATCGGCGCCCGGAATGTTGTGCAGGGGAATAACCGCTTCATAGACCAGCATGCTATCGTGATTGTTCAGCTTCGCGGCCACCTGGATCGGGCACTTTGGATCGCCTACTGCATACTGCCCATTCTCTAAATCGGTAAATCCCGCCGTGCCAAAATCGTCAGACTGACGGAGCAGTTCTGACTTCCAGCCGCTGTCGCTCGAAGGGGTCAGTGGCTCGCCATTCCGGTTGGTGATATTGGGGTCGGGTTGCTTGCGCAGCGGATAGTGAAGGGCGATATCCTTGCTTGTTTCCCCGTTCGGATCGAAATACAGTGTTATGCCGGACCTCAGCATGTGGGTGACAGTCTGATTGTCACGGGAGATGACACAGACATATAAATTCTTGCTGTCATAGGTGATATTATACTGCAGCGTATAGTTGGCGTTGCTGAAACGGAGCGGGAGGGTCCATTCATTGGGAACGCCGTCGGCGACGACAGGCGCGCTCTGATAATGACCCGCGGGCGCCAGTTTGTGCGAACAACTGGCCAGCGAGAGACCGGAAGCGATGACCATGGCCCATTTGTATTGGGATAAGCCGGGCCTTTTTCGGGGTATACCAGGATCAGGTAACATGGATTTTTTGGGCGGGAAGTTACCTTCCCATTTGTCTAATGAAATCATAAAATCGGTGAATAAGCCAAGTTAACCGACCGGTTCTTCCGCATAAGAGCTGACCGGCTCACAGGTGCAGATCAGATTGCGGTCGCCAAACGTATTATTGACCCTGGCAACGCTCGGCCAGAACTTATTCTCTTTCACATAGGGCAGCGGGAAAGCAGCCTGCGTGTGGGAGTAAACGTGATTCCACTCCACGGCGCAAATGACATGCTGGGTATGCGGGGCATTCTTCAAAGCATTGTCCGTTTTGTCCGCCTTGCCTTCTTCGATGGCCCGGATCTCTTCAAAGATGCTGATCATAGCATCGCAGAAACGGTCGAGCTCTGCCTTATCCTCGCTTTCTGTCGGCTCGATCATGATGGTACCTGGCACCGGGAAGCTGAGGGTGGGGGCGTGGAACCCGTAATCCATCAACCGTTTGGCGACGTCTTCCGCTTCGATACCGGCGCTGGCCTTGAAGGGCCGCAGATCGACGATAAATTCATGGGCGCAGGAACCGTTGGCCCCGGCATAGAGTATCTTATAATACTTCTCCAGCCTGGCCTTCATATAGTTGGCATTCAGGATGGCGTAGCGGGTGGCATTGGTCAGCCCTACCGCACCCAGCATTTTGATATAGGCGTAACTGATCAGCAGGATGCTGGCCGAGCCAAAGGGGGCCGCAGAGACGGCGTGACCGCGCAGGCTGACGGTGGAGGCATGACCATTACCTGCTGCATGGGCGGCTGCATCATGGGCTTGCAGGTTGACATGTGTCGGCAGGTAGGGTTTCAGCTTTTCATTGACACAAATGGGGCCCATTCCGGGACCACCGCCACCATGAGGGATCGCAAATGTTTTGTGGAGGTTGAGGTGGCAGACATCGGCCCCGATCAAACCTGGACTAGTCAATCCCACCTGGGCATTCATGTTCGCTCCATCCATATAGACGAGACCGCCATTATCGTGAATGATCTGGCAGATGTCTTTGATCTCTTCTTCGAAAACGCCATGAGTAGAAGGATAAGTGACCATCAGGCCGGCCAACTGGTCCTTGTATTGGGCCGCTTTGGCTGTAAGGTCCGCAATATCGATATGGCCGTCTTCGTCACTTTTGACAACGACTACCTTCATGCCTGCCATGACAGCGCTGGCCGGGTTAGTGCCGTGAGCAGAGATAGGGATCAGCATCACGTCCCGATGAGTAGAGCCATGCGCAGCGTGATAGGCGCGGATCGTCAGCAGGCCTGCATATTCACCCTGGGCGCCGCTATTAGGTTGAAGGGAAGTGGCGGCAAATCCTGTGATCTCGCTGAGCGAGTCTTCCAGTTCGGTAAGGATACGGCGATAGCCCTTCCATTGATCGGCAGGGGCAAAAGGATGCAACCCCCCGAATTCCGGCCAGCTGACAGGCATCAGCTCAGTCGCGGCATTCAGCTTCATGGTGCAGGATCCCAGGGAGATCATGGAGGTATTGAGGGAAAGGTCTTTTACTTCCAGGCTCCGGAGATATCGCATCATCTTCGTCTCACTGTGATGACTGTGGAAGACCGGATGTGTCAGGAATTCGGAGGTCCGGGTGATGGAAGAGGGAATATTGCTCAGGGTATCTTCCTCATTAAAAGTGGCCGATACCAGATCGGTGCCGGCTGCCTGGCCGAAGACGGACAAGATATTGACAACATCTTCCTGGGAAGTCGTCTCATCCAGCGTAATGCCGATATAAGGGCCCGAATAATGGAAATTCATCCCGTGGGCGATGGCTGCTGCACGGATGCCGGTGCTGTCCTTTACCTTTAGCCGGATCGTATCGAAATAAGATTCGTTGAGGTTGGTATAACCCAGCTGCTGCAGTTCTGTAGACAGCGTGCGGGCGAGAAGGCTGACCCTCTTGGCAATGCGGGTCAACCCTTCGGGGCCATGATAGACGGCGTACATGGCCGACATATTCGCCAGCAGCGCCTGGGCGGTGCAAATATTCGATGTGGCCTTTTCGCGTTTGATATGCTGTTCCCGGGTCTGGAGGGCCATACGAAGGGCTCTGTTACCTTGTGCGTCGATGCTTACGCCGATAATGCGTCCGGGGATAGACCGTTTGAAATCGTCTCTGGCAGTGAAGAAGGCTGCATGCGGTCCGCCGAATCCCATGGGCACGCCAAAACGCTGCGAAGAGCCGATAGCGACATCCGCCCCCAGTTCGCCGGGAGGCGTCAGCAGGGTCAGCGCCAGCAGATCGGTGGCCATGGCTACATACGCGCCCGCCGCGTGCGCCCCGGTGATGAAAGCGCGATAGTCATAGATGGCGCCATCACTCCCCGGATACTGGACGATAGCCCCAAAATAGGACTCATCCAGCTTCACTTCCCGAAAATCACCGGTTACCAGTTGGATACCAATGGGTTGTGCACGGGTTAGCAACAGGTCCCTGGTTTGGTCGAAGATATTATTGTCGACAAAGAATTTGGGGGTGGTAACATGGTCATGGTCCTTATTCTTCAGGTTGAAGAACATCGTCATCGCTTCAGCCGCGGCAGTGCCTTCATCCAGCAGGGAGGCATTCGCGAGGGGAAGTGCCGTCAGGTCGGCAACCATGGTCTGAAAATTCAGCAGGCTTTCCAGGCGGCCCTGGGCAATTTCAGCCTGGTAGGGGGTATATTGGGTATACCAACCCGGGTTCTCAAATACATTTCGCAGAATTACGCTCGGGACGATGGTGTCGTAATATCCCTGACCGATATAAGATTTGAATACCTTATTGAGAGCCGCCACCTGCCGTAAAGAGGTGAGATATTGGTGCTCGCTCAGCGGATCCGTAACATTTAAGCTTTTTTTACTGCGAATAGACGCGGGGATGGTCCGGTCGATCAGTTCATCCAGCGACTTGACGCCGATAGTTTTCAACATCCCGGAAGTTTCCTTTTCACCGGGACCAATATGCCGGCCTGCAAATTCATTCGCTTGCTGTTCGAATAGATTCATTTTTAGAGGTTGACCTTTGAAAATAAAAAGATGTGCAAAGGTACGACGAAAAATGAAAAATGACCGGAGGCTTTTCCTAAAGCCATAAAATGAAAAATGGCCGTCCCGACTTTGAAAAGCTGGGACGAGCCATTTTCTTAAAAACCCCTAAACCCTAAAAATTGAATGCTAAACTATTCGTGCGTAGGCATGAATAAATTGCTTTGACAAAGCTACTGGTCAATAACGGCAAAAGGATCACTAATATATTAAAAGGAAATTAAAATTGAGGATCAGTCGTGAATTCGGTCGGATCCCTAAGATGTCGGATCCCTAAGATAGTCAAGCGAACTGAGAGATTCAACCTCGCGCATCTGCTCGCTTGTCAAACGGCTGCCATCATGACTCCAGCCGGGAGGACCAAAAACATACTGCCATTTTTCTTTCCACCCGATATCCTTCCGCGCCACATCTTGTCCGATGGCCTGCCATTCATGAAAAACAATATCGAAGGCGCTGGTCTTTTCAACCGGTTTGGTCAGGCCATATCTGGTGGGCTGATATTCTTCTGTTGTCAACTCGGGTTGGAAGGTGCCAAACAACTGGTCCCAGATGATCAGGAACATGCCCATATTCTTATCCAGGTATTTCGGATTGGAAGCATGGTGCACCCTATGGTGAGAGGGCGTCACGAAGATGTATTCCAGCCAGCCCATCTTGCCGATCAGTTCGGTATGGACGAATATGCCCCAGATCTGCGTGGCAGAATACATAAAAACAATATCCAGTGGCCTGAACCCCAGGAAAGCCAATGGGATGAAATACACAAACCGATAGAGCGGCTGAAAGACCGAGGAACGGAAGCCCACTGTAAAATTCATTTTTTCGGACGAATGATGTGTGACATGGACAGCCCAGAAAAAACGGATCTCATGATCCCAGCGGTGCAGCCAGTAGTATAGGAAATCTTCTGCCAGCAGCAGAATAAACCAATAAGAAAACATGTTGGTGATAGATATCCAATGATGATTATAACAAACCTGCAGGATCAGCACATAGACACTGCGGAACAGCAGGTCAATAATACTGTTCAGCAGCATCAGGTAAAGATTGTTCAAAGTATCTTTGAAAGTGTAGAGCCCACGCCGGCGGTAATTGCTCAAAAGAATCTCGAGAATGATGATGACGAGATACAGGGGCGTGCTGAATAATAGGAGTATTTGCTCGTGTAGGTTTTTCACGTGTTAAAAGTAACAGTTTTTTCCAATTTTTGAAACCCGACCTTGTTAATCAACTATTAATAGGGATGGGAGCCGCTGGAAAAGGGCCATATTCAGATTTGCCCTTTTCCTGTATATTTACAAATGAGTGATTTGTTGCAAAACTGGGAGAAAAAAGCCGCCGCCCGGCAGAAGGATTATAAGAACTTCCTGGAAAAGGCTGCCCGGCCTGCCCGGAGAAACGAGATCCTTGAACAACTGCCCGAATTGCACGAAGAGGCTTTCCGCCGCATCGATTGCCTGGAGTGCGCCAATTGTTGCAAGCGTTATTCCCCCCGATTTAAGACCCCGGACATCAAGCGGATCGCCAAATATCTCCAGTTGAAAGACAGCGATTTTATCGACCGTTACCTTCGCCTCGACGAAGACGGAGACTATGTCGTAAAATCGTCGCCATGCCCTTTTTTAGGGCCCGACAACCGATGCGGGATCTATGATGTCCGTCCATCGGACTGCGAGCGGTTCCCTTATACCGATGAAGATGTGTTGGTGAAAAGACCGGCTGTGACATTAAAGAACTCCACTTTTTGCCCGATTGTCTACTATGTTTTGGAAAGGTTGATGGCGTAGATAGGGTCGCTGCTGGGCTGCGGCTTTGCGAGCAAAGCCTACATGGGGCTAAAGTCGGCAAAGCAAGCTTTGCAAAGCAGCCTCCGGCTGCTTTAGTACTCCATTTTCCGCAGACTGGGGGCTTTGAACCAGGTAGCAAAGACCACGGCAATGGTCATACACCCCCCGAAGACGACGGAAGGAACCACCTTCAACAATTTGGCCATTACCCCACTCTCGAATTGTCCCAACTCATTGCTGGAATTGATGAACATGGAATTGACGGATGACACCCGGCCGCGCATCGGATCCGGCGTTTTCAACTGCACGATAGTCCCACGGATCACGACGCTGATCCCATCCAGCATTCCACTGCAGAGGAGAGCGAAGAATGACAACACATAGAGTTTGGACAAGCCGAATACAATAATGCAAACCCCGAATCCGAAAACCGCATACATCAGGGTCAGTCCCTGCCGGCGTCTCAGCGGCCAGATGGTCAGCGAACTGATCATGATGATCGACCCGATATCGTCGGCCGCATTGAGCCAGCCGAAACCAATGGGGCCTACGCGCAGAATATCGCGGGCATAGACAGGTATCAGGGCCACGGCCCCGCCGAACAGGACAGCAAAAAGGTCGAGGGCAAGAGCGCCCAGCACTTCTTTCGTATTGATAACAAAACGCAACCCTTCTTTTATACTTTCCCAGGTCTTCTGCTCCCCGGTGACCATGATCTGTTTGGGCGAAATGCTGAAAAAGCAAAACCAGGCAATGACCGCATAAAGGCCGACAATGCTAAAGGCGAAAAGATAGGTGGTATGAGCGATAAGAAAGCCTGCTGTGGCGTGTCCGGTGACGGAAGCGAATAGAAAGGCGCTCGTATTGATGGTGACGGCCCCGGGTAGTTTTTCCTTCGGCACGATCTGGGCAATGATGGCGTTCAGGGCAGGTCCGGCAAAAGCACGGATGATGCCGGTGCAGAAGATGATGATGTAGATCAGCCATTGGATCCAATGGCTTTGAAGGTTGCGGATTATCGGACCGAAGGAAAGGACCAGCAGCCCTGCCACGCACAACAGATAACAGGTCGTGGTACGCAGAAGAAGCGCCCGCTTGTCGCTCTTGTCAATCACATGTCCTGCATAAAGCGCCAGGCTAAAGGCAGGCAGGAATTCTGACAGGCCGATCAGTCCGATGGCCAACGGATTATGAGTAATCTCATAGATCCGCCATCCAATGATGGTCGTCACCATGCGAAGGGCCATGACATAAAAAAATCGGGCGGTGATAAAGATCCTGTATTCGGGGATGCGTAATATTTCCAGTGCTGTGGGTCTTCGATCTTCGGTCATATCACTAAGGTAAAGAAAAATAATGTTGTCCTCCATCGATGTCCCTGTTCAGGGCGTCGAGTACGACCTGCAGGTGGGCCTCGTTGTCCAGGAAATCGGCGTTGCTGACGTCTATGAAAAGAGTGTGGATATTGTGCTGGCGGATATAGTTGGTATAAGCCTCCTGGATATTGAACAGGTATTCATCCGGTATGGATTGTTCGTAGGAGCGGTTACGTCGCCTGATATTCGCTTGTAGCTTGCTGACAGGGGCGTGGAGGTAGATCAGGATATCCGGCTGCACCACCTGGCCATTGATGATATCGAATAATTTCTGGTACAACCTGAATTCCTGGTCCGGTAGATTGACTTTCGCAAATAGCAGACATTTAGTAAATAAATAATCGGAGATGGTGACGGATTGAAAGAGGTCGGCGGTATGCACCAGTTCCTTCATCTGCTTATAGCGCTCGGCCATGAAGAACAATTCGAGGGGAAACGCATTTTGAGCAGGGTTCTCGTAAAATTTCTTTAAAAAAGGATTGTCGGCGAACTGCTCGAGGATCAGGCGCGCATTGAAATGCCTGGCCAGCATATGCGCCAATGTTGTTTTTCCTGCTCCTATATTACCTTCGACAGTGATGAAATGATAATTCATAAAATCTTTACTTGCAGCGGATCGGTACAGGCCGCCAGCAATTCGCGGATGGACTGGCCGAGTACGGGATGAATAAAAAAGGGTGCAATCTCTTCCATCGGTGTCAGGGCAAACCGCCGGTTTTGTATTTCCGGATGCGGGATGACCAACTGGGGTAGCCCAATGATCAGATTATTAAAAAAAAGAATATCTATATCGATATTTCGTGATCCATATCGGGCTTCTCTTTGGCGGCCCATCGTATTCTCTATGCCCAGCAAGGTAGTCATCCAATCCGGCGCCTCCTGTGGGGTAGCGACTTCCAGCGCCTGGTTGAGGAAGTCCGGTTGATCGGTCTTGCCCCAGGCTGCCGTCTCGTACAGCGAAGAAACGCGCCTGATCTCTCCGCCCGCGGCGGTAATATGTTCCCTTGCCGTCGACAGTTGAACGACCCTATCTCCTTCGTTACCACCTATCAATAAATAGGATATGTTCATAGATTCCTTACTTTCGGGGGCCCAAATATCTTTAATTTTGCCCAAAGTAGGCCACGGGTACGTGCGCCTGATACTCACGGGATAAAAATAACCTTTACATGCGAGGCTTTTTCAAGATTTTTTTTGCGACGTTGCTGGCGCTGATCATTTTCGTGGTGGTCATTGTCGTTGTGCTGATAGGTGTCGCCGGCAATGTGCTGTCTCCGGAAAAGCCGGATATTGGCAGTAAAGCCGTATTAGTTGTCGATCTGGGTCAATCCTATAAAGAGGTGATGCAGGACAACCCGTTATCCGGGTTGAGCTCCGATGAGGATGAAGAGGATATCCCGGGTTTATATGACCTCGTGCGGATACTCCGGCATGCAGCACAGGACTCAGCCATCCGGGGGATCTACCTCAAGTGCAATAGTGATCCCAATGGATTTGCCTCGAATGAAGAGATCCGTCATGCGTTGGTCGATTTCAAGAAGAGTGGTAAGTTCATTTACGCCTATGGCGACATGATTCCGCAGAAAGCCTATTATGTGGCCAGTGTGGCCGATAAGATTTACTGCAATCCGAAAGGCGATGTGGATTGGCGGGGTTTTGCCACGCAGATGATGTTCCTGAAAGGAGCGCTCGACAAACTGGAGATACAACCGCAGATTTTCTATGCCGGAAAATTCAAGAGCGCCACAGAGCCCTTAAGGGCAGATAAAATGACGGATGCCAACCGTTTGCAGCTCACTGAATTGTTAGGCGACTTCTACAACCGCTTGTTGTCGGGCACCGCTCAGGCAAGGGGACTCGATACAGCTGTGTTACGGAAATGCGCCAATGAAAACCTGATCCAACATGCGAAGGATGCTCTGGATTACAAGTTGATCGATGGACTGAGATATGATGATGAAGTAAAGGACGAGTTGCGTGACAAGCTGGGGGTGGATAAACATGCCTGGCTGAATTTTGTGGCGTTGGGTAAATATGCCAAGGCCATTAATTTTAAGGCAACGGGAAAGGATAAGATCAGCCTGATCTATGCAGAGGGAGACGTCGTCGATGGCAAAGGCGATAAGGATGACATCGGGTCGGATACTTATCGCTGGCTCATCCGCAAGGCGCGTTTCGATAAGGATGTCAAGGCTATCGTGCTGCGTGTCAACTCAGGGGGAGGCAGTTCCCTGGCCAGTGAGAATATCTGGCGCGAACTTTCCCTGGCCAGGAAGGAAAAGCCGGTCATTGTCAGCTTTGGAGATGTGGCAGCTTCGGGCGCTTATTATTTGTCCTGTGATGCAGACAGCATATTCGCATTACCCGGCACCATTACCGGCTCTATCGGCGTGTTCACCGTCATTCCTAACCTGCAGGGTTTCTTTAAAGATAAGCTGGGGGTAACCTTCGATGGCGTCAAGACCGCCCCGGAGGCAGATGAAATGACGATCACCAAGCCGCTTAACGCTCTGGAAAGAGAATGGATACAAAATGACATCGATACGATCTATCATGATTTCAAGATGCGGGTGGCCAATGGACGGGGTAAATCCATGGACTATATAGACAGCATTGCCCAGGGACGGGTGTGGAGCGGGACGAAAGGCCAATCTCTCGGATTGGTGGACCGTACCGGCACCCTGCAGGATGCGATCGACTGTGCCGCACGAATGGCCGGGACTAAGGACTACCGGCTGGTGGAATCTCCCGAACCCAAAGGTTTCTTCGACAGGATCATCAGCAGCTACAAACGGTCGGCCAGTGTGAAAGCCATGAAAGATGAGATAGGGGAGGACGGTTATCACACCTATAGCACCTTAAAGAAAATTCGGTCCTTGGTGGGTGTTACTCAGACCCGGCTGCCTTTCGATCTTGTTATTGAATAAAGCTCCAAAAGAATAACGCTCCAAAAGAATTATCAAAAGAAGTCATGCCAAAACAATCCTATAACCAGCTTCGGGCCATGCTGGCGATCACAAAAGGGAGCTTCAAGGCGATCATGCGAAATCCATCGTCTGTCGCCTTCAGCATCGGCTTTCCTTTGGTGTTCATTCTTGTATTCGGCTTTATCGGCGGCGGCGGTCCGTCAGTGTCCTTTGCGCTGGCCAACCGGCAAGACACGGCTAATGTCATTGTCAGAGGCTTGTTGAAGAACCCGATGATGCACCTTGCCGATGAGAAGGATACGGCAGCCATCCGGAAGGACCTGGAGAGAGGAAGGATCGCTGCTGTCGTTACGCTTGATTCGACGCAATCCGCAGCAGGCTTCCGACAATATATCATACACACGCAGACTTCGTCCGCGAGCGGAGATAAATATCCCATTTTGAAACTGGCACTGGCACAGACCTTCGAATATGCTGCTGAAGAGCATATGCCAAAGGAATACAGGCCGATCATCATTGATGAATTGCCGGAGATCCCCGGCCGTGAATATACATTGATCGATTTCATCCTGCCGGGTATGCTGGGATTCTCGCTACTCGGGGCCGCTGTTTTCGGTGTCGCTTTCGTCTTCTTCAGCCTGCGGCAGCAACTGGTACTCAAACGATATTTTGCCACCCCTATCACCAAACTATACATCATTATGGGGGAAGGGCTGGCCCGTCTCGTCTTCCAACTGCTGGCGGCCGTTATCATTATCGGGATCGGCAGACTTGTCTTTCATTTCAGGCTGGTCCATGGCTGGCTGACCTTTCTGGAAATGATCGTCCTGAGCCTGTTCGGCCTGATCATTTTTATGGGTTTCGGTTTTATCATCAGTAGCGTGGCCAGAAGCGAAAGCACCATCCCGCCCTTTGCCAATCTGGTCACACTACCACAGCTCCTGCTGGGTGGAACCTTCTTTTCGACCGATGCTTTCCCGCGCTGGCTGCAGCGGATCTGTGAATTTCTTCCGCTGAAACAGCTCAACGATGCGATGCGGAATGTGGCTTTCGAGGGTGCGCACCTGACAGATTGCGGCAAACAGCTGGCTATTCTGGCACTATGGGGTGTTGCTACCTATGCCGTCGCGATAAAAGTATTCAAATGGGAATAGAACGTAAAACGACGCCTTCGGACATCGGACCTTTGGTCCGTTTCATGCATTTTCTCAAATTCGCCCTGATAAGCGCTGTGACGCTGTTCCTTGTTTGGACAGTGCTGTCCCTTATATTCCCGGCGGATGTAAGGATCGGGAGAACCATCAATGTGGCGGCATCAAGGCAACGCGTGGCGGCTGCGGTAAGTGACTTTCATACCTGGGGCGAGTGGAATGATTTCTTAAAACCTCCCCTGACGAACATCAAATATTCGCCCTCCGGAGGGACCGGCGCCTGGCTGCGGGCCGATCAGATGGCGATCACGGTGCTGTCGGCGGATACCAACAGTATAGAGTTAAATTGGGATCTGACCGGCGGCAAACGGTTCAACGGCGGTATGCGGTTCCAACCCCTGAATGCCGATAGCCTAACCATCCAGTGGTGGTTCGACTTCCATTTTCGCTGGTATCCCTGGGAGAGGATGGGTAGTTTTGTCTATGACCGGAAACTGGGACCTATCATGGAAGAATCTTTAAAAGGATTGAAACAGTTTGTGGAAAAACCTCTTTAACTTTAGCCGCCCGGCCCGGATCCTTCACGGAATCCGATAAATGCTAATCATTGTTGTCATTCAAAAAACCACCAATATGCGAGTCATCAAAACCTTTTTTTCTTTTGCTGTAGTTTTTCTGGCAGCGACAACCGTTTCTTATGCGCAGCCTTCTCATCCGCACAGCCCGCACGACACCATCAGTACGGCGAACATCACGATCACGTACGGCCGTCCTTACAAAAAGGGCAGGGACATTTTTGGTTCTCTTGAGCCTTATGGCAAGACCTACCGTTGCGGCGCCGATGAACCCACGATACTGACCTTTGCCAAAGATGTACAGCTGGCTGGCCACCCCGTAAAAGCCGGCAAGTATTCTTTGTTTTCTGTTCCTAACCAAAGTTCCTGGACGATCATTCTCAACTCCAACACTACCATGTGGGGTACCGAACATGACAAACATGCGGACCAGGACGTTCTGAAGTTCGATGTGCCCGTTACCCCGTTGGGTACGCCGATGGAACAGCTGACCATGACAGCTTCCAGCAAGAACATTACATTGGCCTGGGACATGGTCAAGATAGCTATCCCCGTTCAGTTCTAAATTCGTTTAAGAATATTTGCGGATACAATGGACCAGGAAATCATATACCTGGTCCATTTCTTTTTCCGTCACACAGTAAGGAGGCATGACATACACGGTATTACCCAATGGCCGGAGGTAAATGCCGGCTTGCAGGGCCGCGCGGGTGATCTCGGGGCCGATGGCGTTGATGTATTCGTCACGGCCGGTATTGATTTCGAAGGCCAGGATGGTGCCCAGCGCGCGGGCGTTCCTGACAATGGGGAAGCCGCCGAGAATGTCCAGGAAGGCCTGGTGCCGCCGGGACAGGCGCCCGATACGTTGGAGGCAGTCTTCTTCCAGCAGCAGATCCAGGCTGGCCAGCGAGACACTGCAGGCAATTGGATTGGCAGTAAAGGAATGCCCGTGGAATAGTGTCTTTCGTTTGTCGTCGCTAAGAAAGGTCCGGAAGATCTTTTCTGTAGCTGCCGTTACTCCCAGGGCCATGGTCCCCCCTGTTAGTCCTTTGCTAAGGCAGATGATATCGGCTTTCCAGCGGAGATACTCTCCGGCAAATAGTTTCCCCGTACGGCCAAATCCGGTCAGCACTTCGTCCGCTATGCACAGGATATTTTGTTGGGCTGCTTCTTCCAGTAATTCGTCCAGCAATGCCGCCGAATAGATCCGCATTCCCCCTGCTGCCTGCAACAGTGGCTCATAGATAAAACAGGCGATCTCCTGACCCTGCCGGCGGATATCGGTGCGGAGCTGTTGAATATTTTCGGGTGTAGGGGTATCCATAAAGACCACTTCGAAAAGATAATCCCTGAAGGGGGCAGTGAAAACACTCCGTTCGCTAATACTCATGGCCCCGAAGGTGTCGCCGTGATAGGAATGCCGGAAAGCCAGTATTTTGGTGCGGGCGCCGGGCGCTTTGTCCACGCCCACTGCGCCGTCCGACTGATTACCCCAATACTGGATGGCCATTTTTATAGCGACTTCTACGGCGGTAGATCCGTTGTCGGAATAAAAGACCCGGGAAAAACTGCCAGGCAGCAGGGGTAGGAGGCGTTCGGCGAGGCTGACAGCCGGCTCGTGGGTAAAACCCGTAAAGATCACATGCTCCAGCTGACGGGCCTGGTCATACATTTTTTGGGCTATATAGCTATTTCCGTGGCCATGGATATTGACCCACCAGCTGCTGATGGCGTCGATATAGGCATTCCCTTTGTCATCGAATAACAGGCTATCTTTGCCTTGCACGACAGGAATGGGCGGAAGGAGATCTTTATGCTGGGTGTAAGGGTGCCAGATCACCTGCCTGTCTCTTTCCTCCAGTGAGGTCGTCATGGGCGCTAATGAAGTCGTCATGATTACAAAGGTACGACTCCAATGCAACGGTTATAGCGATTTGATTGTCAACAACGATAACAAGGATAGAATGGACCACCACCAATTGGTAAAAGACTGTCTTAAGGGAAATGCGGCTGCGCAAAGGCGGTTATATGAGCATTTTGTGGGTCCTATGCTCGGCGTTTGCTACCGGTATACCAAGTCGATGGTCGATGCGGAAGATGTTTTGCAGGAAGGTTTTATCATGGTTTTCAGGAATTTATACCAATTCAACTTTTCCGGGGAATTAGGTGGCTGGATCCGGCGCATCATGGTCAATACGGCCATCAATTACCTGAAAAAGCATAGTCGTTACCAGGTGGACCTGTTGTTTACGGACGGGGGACTTCACCCGGTGTCGGACGACGACCCCGAAGTGCTACTGAGCACCAAGGAGTTGGCCGAATTGATCCGGCAATTACCACCGGGCTATCAGACCATCTTCAATTTACATGCGATAGAAGGATACAGTCATGTCGAGATCGGCAAAATATTAGGTATTAAAGAAGGGACTTCCCGGTCACAATACGCCAGGGCAAGGGCTCTACTGATCAGCTGGATAAACAAATTTTCAGCGGTTAACAAAAACGAAAACAGCTATGCACGACCCAAAGTTTGAATCAGCGGTGCAGGATAAAATGGAGCAGTTGGAATTTATTCCATCCGACTCTGTGTGGGAAAACATAGAGGCTGCCATGACGCCACGCCGGCGTCGCGCTATGCCTGTATTCTTTTGGTCCCTCGCGGCGGGCTTGGTCCTGGCCGGAATTGGCGCCGCTATTTACCTGCGGACAAATACCCAATCTATAGCTAAAAGTGCATCCATTTCCGTCGGGACAGGGGACACAAAAAATATATCGGCTGTCCCCGCAGAAAGATCGACCTCCGGCGCTCCCGCAACTTCCGGCACTTCCGGCGCCCCCGGCGGCCCCGCGGCTGCGGATCAATCGGTTACTGGTACGGAGGTTAACGGCAGACCGTCGGATGCAAGGTTTTCTGCCGGTAGCAGGGGTTTGACAGCGGTGGACGATCACCGTAGCGGCGTCTCGGCCAGGGCAACCGATCCGGTTACTACCCGAACCGGATTCTCAGCTAACACCGGATCCCCAGCTAACACCGGATCCCCAGCTAACACCGGATTCTCAGCTAACACCGGATCCCCAGCTAATATCAGATCCTCAGCTACTACCGGATTGTCAACCGATGCAGGATCTCCGACTGATACGAAATCCTCAACCGATGCAGGATCCGCCATGAAAGCTTCCCCTGTGACCAATGCGGTCCGTCAGCATTCCGACTATCAACCGGGGCTGATCAGTTGTTTAGCGGCAGTATCGGGGATCAGGGGACCACGGCTGTCCCCGTCGCCGGCAACGAAAACTGCCGTCACCGGGATCCCGATGCCTAAGCGGCCATGGTCGGTTGGATTTTCGGGAGGTTTCGGTGTCTCATCCTATAATCAGTCTTTGCTGAGCAAGGCTACTGCCGTGACTACTACCACCTATGCTTATGCTAATGCCGCATTGTCAAATTCTGTGAATCCTGCTGCGTTTAACGCTGCCGTCAATTCCAGCAGTGCAAGTTCCAAAAAAATTACTTCAACCGTTGAACCAGGCCTTTCCTATTGGGCTGGCATAGCTGCTCAAAAGCCGCTGAGCGCCAGGTGGTCGCTTACACTGGGATTGGACCTGCACTATTATTCAAGCCGTCTTCGGGTAGGCGGGGTGGTGACGACCTATTCCCGGTCAGCCAGTGCCCTCATCGGCGCTTCAACCGTTGCGCCGGTACAGTCCTATCCTTATTATTCCCTCGGAGATGTGCAGGTTTACACCAACCGGTATTACTATCTGGAGCTGCCGGTGGCCATGCAATGGCAGATTAACCGCGGCCGCGTCCTGCCGCTGTTCCTGCGGGGAGGTGTTACCCTGTCCCGCCTGATGTCATCCAATGGGTTGTATTACAACGATCAGTCAGCGGTTTATTTCAAGGATAATTCAGTCATCCGGCCCATGCAGGTCAGCTTTACTTCCGGCTTGGTCGCCGCATTGCCGATACGTGGGATCAGGATACAGGCAGGGCCTGAGTTACAGTACGGTGCAACAACCCTGTTGAATGGCGGAGCCGCCGGGAATGGTCGTCTGCTGTATGGGGGTCTGCGGGTAACCGTTATGCGATAGATCTCCGGCCTGCCTGACGGCCCATGGTTTAATCATGGACGTATGCTTGTTTTTTATCAAGTGACCAAATTTTAATCTCCCGGGTTTAGATAATATAAGTAATTTATCTATATTAGAGTCGTTTAACTCCTAATTAGAAGCCTACTTATGACTGCCCTTAAAGCCGTTATCTTCCTTCCTATGATATTTTTCCTTTGCATGCTGCAAAGGCATTGTTCCGCCCAGGACAAAATAAAGGACCTCGGAAAGATTAGCCCGGCGGATTTTACCCTTTCCGCCAATCCCATTATCGATAGCAATGCAAGCGCCGTCATTTTGTCGGATGTCGGATCGGTACACTTCACCGGCAGCAAGCAGAATGAATTTGCCTATGTTTACCAGCGGCAGACCCGGATAAAAATCCTGAACAAAAAGGCCATCGAAGGACTGGCTACCGTTGTCATCTCCCACCAAAAGTGGGACGACGCTGACGAGATTGTCGATAAAGTCGCCGCGTCTACGTATAATCTGGAGAACGGACTGGTTCTAGTGACCAAATTGGAGAAGAATGATGTGTTTGAAAACCAGCAGGATAAAAATCATTTTGAGACTAAATTTACCCTTCCCGGAGTGAAAGAGGGTTCTATTATTGAATATACTTACACTATAACCTCCGATTTCTATGTCGATCTTCCATCCTGGCAATTCCAGTCGATAGCCTATCCTTGTCTCTGGAGCGAATACCAGATCAATATTCCCAACCTCAAATCCTATATATTGGTCAAACAGGGCATTCATAGCTATTTTATAGACAAGGGTGGAGAAGGGCATGAAAACTACAGGATCTCGCAGAAAAAAGGTAGCACCGGTATAGGAGCAAACGATAAGGAGGATCTCAACATCTCGTCCAATACGGTATTGCATCGATGGGTGATGAAAAACATTCCGGCCTTTCAGGAAGAAAACTATTTGTCTACGCCGAAAAATTACCTGGACGAAATCGAATTTCAGTTGGCCAGGACCTATGATGGCGAGGAATATCACGACTATAAGAATAGCTGGCGGCAAGCCACGACCGAATTGCTGGCAGCAGATTATTTCGGGGGGACACTCAACCAGGGTAACCACCTGATCGCCGAATCCGTCGCAAAACTCACCGCCGGTAATTACGGCGCGCTTGAAGAGGCAAAGGCTATTTACTACTATGTGAGCAGCAATTTTACCTGTAACAATTATTATAATAATCGCCTGACGACGGACCTCTACGATGTCATGAAAAAGAACAGCGGTTCGGTCGGGGACATCAATCTGCTTTTGATCTCCATGCTGCGCAAAGCAGGTATAAAGGCCGACCCGGTCGTACTGAGCACCCGGGAATACGGCTTCAACCTGGCTTCCTATCCCATTTTGCAGCGGCTGAACTATGTGATCGCCCGCGTAACGGTGAACGGGAAGGTCTATTACCTGGATGCAGCCCATTCAGAGTTGGGATTCGGTCAGTTGGCCGGTAACTGTTACAACGGACATGCCCGCATCATCAGCGATAAGGACTCGGGATCTGTGTATTTCAATACCGACTCGCTGAAGGAAAGCAAGACGACGCTGGTACTGATTTCCAATACGGATAAAGGCATAGAAGGTACGGTACAGTCGACGCTCGGTAAAGAAGAATCGTACCGACTGCGGTTACACCTGAGAGGTAAGGATCAAAAAGACTATTTCAAAGATATCCAGACATCCTGGGGCGAAGACATGGAGATCGGCAATGGCGGTATCGACTCGTTAAATAGGTTGGAAGATCCCGTCAAAGTCTATTATGATTTTCGCCTGAACCAACCGGCGGGCGCATCGCCGCTTTATATACCTCCCATGCTAGGCGAGGGTCTTCGCGAAAACCCCTTCAAGGCTGCGGAAAGGAAATACCCGGTGGAGATGCCATATCTGATGGATGAGTTATATATTTTCAACATGCAGATACCGGACGGCTATGAGGTGGATGAATTGCCAAAATCTGCCAGGATAGCCCTCAACGGAGACCAGGGAATGTTCGAATACCTGATAGCAAACCAAAGCGGTATGATCCAGCTGCGCTGCCATCTTAAATTGAACAGGGCCAATTTTTACCCCGATGATTACAGCAATCTCCGGGAATTCTTCGGCTATGTTGTCAAGAAGGAGAGCGAGACGATCGTACTAAAAAAGAAATAGCGCCCTAAACCATTTATAACCTAAACATTAAACCGCCTCATGACCATTCGCAACTACCCCTGCATTGTCATATGCTGCTGCATCCTGGCAAGCATGACAGTTTCCGCCCAGGATAAAATACCCGTTAAATTCGGTAAGGTGACTCCCGCTGATTTTGTCGTTACTGCCGGCGGTCTGGATTCCTCCGCCGATGCCGTCGTAGTGGCGGACTATGGGACATCCGAATTTGTGGGTAATGTTAAAGGCTG
>JAMFSL010000365.1 GCA_026225275.1 Puia dinghuensis | reverse complement strand
TTGTCCGGCACCAGTAAGGTATAGGGGGTCGTACCGCTGATCACAGTGTCCAGACCCGTCACGTGGATGGCATGATAGAAGAGGCTGAATGAATAATTGTTCTGCAGATAGTTCAGCAGGGTCTCGCCGGATGGACCCGTTGCTCCGGCGGCGACTACCTTGCGACAGGCCGTTCCTGTCAGCAAAGCCAGGGAAAGTAGCAGGAATAAATGATGTATCTTGGATTGCATAATGGGATGATTAATTATAAAATGCAGGCTGGATACGCGTCATATAGACTGCTCCATAGACGACTTCGAAAATGACAATACTGGGATAAACCTGCGGCTGGCCGGTAGTGGTAGAGAACAGGTTCATGTTCGGCAGCGGTTCCTGAAACCCTCCCTGCTCTGTGACGATCAATTCATATAGCGGCAGGTTATTGATCGACGCAGGGTCCGCTATACAGTCTACCTCATGGACAGAAGCAGTAGCGGGACTACCCGGCGACGTAAAATAAAAGCTTTGCGAAGGAAGCGTCCCAAAACTGCTGATAATCGAGGTAGTGTATGTTCCATAGGTACGGAAGACATTCTGGTCATCGAAATAGTACGATTCCGGCAGCAGCGGCATGGCAATGAAAGGAGCCGTAGGAGCAAAATGCTGGGTGAGTGTCGACAGATAGATGTCGTTCCAGCCGGCCACCGGGGTATAACCCAGATCACCGGTGGAATTGTATTCGACATCGTTCAACACCCGGAAGGTGCCGGAAACAGTGAATGAATCCGGAAAATTATTCTGCTGGATAATGCTCTTTTTGCCTGATAGATTGTAAAAAGAGGCGTACAAATTCGTATCGCTGAAGTTCTGATGCGTAAACTGCTCCTGGCGCAGATAAGCCCCGTAAATGTTTTTGTCTTCATCCGTGGAGATGGCCTCGAGCGTATACACCTCCCCTGGCTGCAGATCGATGGTAGTGTCGATCGTCACGGCGTTCCGGATGGTGGTGGAGAGGCTGTCGAACGGCGTATTGTTCTCCGGCCTTGCGATAAATTGTACCCGGTGCTTGCCGGAAGGAACCTGGGCCCAGGCCGAAAGGTCATAGCCGTTGATCGTCGGGGCCGCCAGCACATGCGCCGATCCGGGGTATTCATAATTGATATTGTGGTTGACAAAGGTATCCAGCGAGGCGCCAAGACTATTGCCTTCGGTCAGCGGATAGGAAGTGCAATACAACTGCCGGGTCCCCAGCCAGTCACAGACAATGGCGCCGGTGTCGGTCGCACCCGATTTATCGAACTGAGGATCGAGAACAAAGGTAAAGAAAGGGACTACGCCGCTGGAGTTCAGCGGGGTCTGCGTATATGGGATAACGTTAAATACCCGGAGGTATGCAGGACTGCCGCCGATGGACGTGGGTCCTTCGGCATATTTGCTGCAGGCGGTAAAGAAGAGCATCACCGCCACTGGTAATATAGGAAAGAGAAAGCGATTGGTCGAAAGCATGGTCTTCTATTTATTATGTTTCAGGATGATCAGTTGAGCAGCATCCGATGTGGAGCTGGACGTAAAAACCCGGCCTACCAGGGCCGTCGTATAGACCCCGGGTTCCGATATGGGAAGCCAGCCATTCGTGTACATCGCCGGATTGGCGATATAAGAAGATCCATTCAGGGGTGCCACCTGCGACAATACCACCCCTGGCACCTCCTCCGGCGGACCGGGGGACGACTGGAATGCCCGGACTACAGTGGGTGGCAGCGGCCCGTTGGGCCCTGAAATGGCGTAGCCATAACCAGGCCCCCCATAAACGGAAAAAGCTGGCTGATAGGTCGAGATCACAAAAGGATTGTACAACGCTGTGATGCCGGGAGCAAGATTTTCCGAAGCGGAAGCAAAGTTGAGGCTGTCGCCGTTTCCTACCGCGGTGATGCCGTCCACCGCACCCAGGCCAAGTTGCGGAAAAGGCGAGGTATTATCGGTGAAAGTAGCGTAGGGCAGGTCCGGTGTGAGGTTCAGGAACCGGGTCTGCCAGGCATAGGGAATACTCACCACCCGGATCGACCCATTGGTGCCATCATCCACAGGCGGAGCGACGACCACATTGCCGGGGTTGGTATATTCAGTGAATACATTTCCGTTCGCATCTGTCTGGTACAGGCTGGACGTCGCATCCGTATTGGCAAAGCAGATATCCGGATGGCCGGAAGTATTCAGGTAGACCCAGGCCGTATAGTCATCGTAGGCCGATAACGTGATCGGTTTGGAGAACAGCACATTGCCGCTGGCATCCGTAGCCTCTACCTGGTGACTCCCCGCTACAAAGGTGCTGTAATCCGCATGAGCCGTATAGGGAAGCGTGCCGCCCAGCGGCTGCCCATCCACGCTGATATTGATGGACTCGACCGGCAGCGCATTCACCGCATCCATCCGCGCATACGTTACATTGGCCCCGGGGCTTTGCTCGGTAATGATGCGATAGCCATTATAATAAAAGATCCCCGGGGCAACGTTGGGATTACAGGCTGGAAAGACCTGCAGATTCTGCGTAATAACCATGCTATAGGTAGCGCCGGGCGCGAAGGTTCGCAGCTGCGGAAAAATGCCCTCCTGCGGCACCGGAGCATAGGCTCCAAAAGAACAGACATTCATATTGGGCAGGGTCGGCAGTTCGGTGAGCTGCCGGGAAAAATCACCGTTGGAAAATAGCTTGAACATATAGGGGCCATACGGCAGGTCTACATAGGCAGAAGTGCCGCCGGCAGGTACATTCGCCAGCGAAGGATCGACCGCGCTGCCGTCGGCATAGGTCAGGCTGACCGGACCGGTGAGATTATTGGGATCGCTGGCAGCACCCAGATTGATCACCCTGATCTTGAAATGATCCGGCATGATCGGCGCCGCGGTATTGCGGGGTATGACCAGCAGGTGGCCGCTGGAGAGCACATAATAATCCTTAGGGTTCAGGGGATCGTTCGTCAACGTGGTGTCGATAGAAGCAAAAGAAAAGCCGGCTAAACCCACGGACGCCTGGCCATTGACAATCGAGATCAGGACATGTACCTGCTGGGTCTTCGTGATCAGGCTGCTGGGAATAAAGAAAGGATTGCCGTTAGTGCTGGACGCCCAATAACCCAGCGGGAACAGGCTCAGTCCGACCGCCGTCCCCTGCGTCAAAGGAGCGCTGTAGGTCGTCAACGGAATATTGTTGATCGTTATGTTCAGGTTGAAATTGTAAAAATTGAAGAGCCGGATGCTGGAGTTCGTATTCGTTTCCGTGCCCGAGGTCTCGAGATAGGCATTTTCCTTGACCTTCTTGCACGAACAAACCAGGACGATCGATGCCAATAGGGATAATGTGATAAATTGTCTGATCATGATTAGAAAATATAATAAGTTAATCCCAATGCGTATTCCGTTCCGCGGTAGTATTGCTGATGCAGATAGGTGATACCGTGGTATTTGCCGTCATTCCCCGGATCGGCATACACCTGGCGGTAAGGCGGGTTCAGGATATTCTTGGCAAAGCCCTTTACGAGGAAATGTTTGTTGAGTCGCTGACTGAACACAAAGTCCAGCACGGGCACCGGCCGGTCGTAGATATCCGGGGTACCATCCAATTGCACCTGTATTAACCGCTCTCCGACGATATTGAAGCTGGTGGTAAAATTACTTCCCAGTTTGGGGTTGTCATAGTCGAGGTAGGCATTGACGGAATAAGGAGCCTGTTCGAATAGCGGGCTGGTGCTCGGCGACGAGCGATCATTGATGCGGTCCGCATCCAGTCGCTGCGGGTTCTTTACTACTTCACTATGCGCCAGCATCGCATTGGCCCCGATGAAAAAATGCTGCAGCGGCTCACAGATCCGGCCCAGATCCTTGCGCGCCTCCAGCTCGATGCCATAGACCTTACCCTGATTGGGATCATTCTGGAACTCGACAATGGGGAACTCTGGGTACTGCGTCTGGGTGCCCTGGCTATTATAAATAAACACCTTGTTGAGCTGGTGATCGATCAGCTTTCCGAAGGCGGAGGCGGAGAAGACTTCGCCGGAGCCGGTGAACCATTCCCAGCGAAAATCCGCGCTTTGCGTCAGCTGATTGACCAGCGCCGGATTACCCACGACAACCGCGAACTGAAAGGGATCGAATTCATAAATATTCGTCAGCTCTCTTAACTCGGGACGAGCCAGGCTCGTGGAATAAGCCAGCCGGAAATTCATATTATTCCGATAGGTATAGGTCAGATTAGCCGAATAATAAGGCTTGAATCCCGTCACCAGCTGCGTATTGGGCGTGCTTGTCGAAGGTCCCGTCAGCGTCTGATCGCTCCCCGGAGTATTGGTCAGGGCCTGGATATTAGCGATGGGGTCATAGACATTGGCCGTATCGACATGCGCATGAATACTCGTCGATTCAAAGCGAACCCCGCCCAACAGCCGCAGCTTGTCTGTCAGGTGAACGTCTGCCATCAGATAGAACGCCTGCGTCTCATAGGTACCGGCATAGTTGTCCGGCGATTTTTTGATCTGATACAAAAATCCGCCGACACGCGGCTGACCGTCTCCATTAGTGGCAGCAGGCGCCTGCAGACCAATATTGTTATAGGAAACGAGTTCATTTAGATTGCCATTCACCTTCTGCAGCAGCCCATCATCTCCGCCCAGATCGGTGCCCGGCAGGCCCAGGATATTCTCCGTAAACGTGCGGTCACGATACAGGTAGTTGTAGCCCACTTTCACCATTTCTTTCAACCCTTTGACGATAAAGTTTTCCGTGATGTCCGCCTTGGCATTGTAGTTGTCTTCATCCAGATCCCGGTATTTCCGGCCATTAGGGTCCGCACCGATCACCCCGTTGGGGCCGATGCCATGCACGATGCCCACGATAAAGGCATAGGTATCGGTCGTTGCACCCACTCCATTGGCATCCTGGTAGCGCGATGTCCGCAGATCGGCCAGGTCGGTGAACCGGAAATCCGGATCGTCTTCTGATGACTTCGACGAGCTGAGGTTATAGCTCACCTGCGGCGCCAGCGGGCTGTTCCATAATTTATCTTCGCCCTGTATATTCAAGGTATTGAACACCCTGAAGGATTGCTTCAGCTGATTGACTTCATCATATACCGGGAACTGCAGGCCCGTATTCTGAAAAGAACCTTCGAGGTTGGCCCCCTGAATCTCCGCACCCCGGGTGGTGATATACTGCACCTGGATGCCATGCAGCCGGTTGAACTGATACGTGAGGCCCGTCAGCAGGCCATAGTTGAGTGTCTGAGTTCCCGTATTTTCCTGGAAGCCCAGGTAATCGCCCAGGCGGGGAAAGTTTGGGGTGATAAAGGGTGGAATGGATAACTGGTTGAAAATATCCGGCGAGCCCGTGACCACGCCCTGGTAAAGGCTGTATTGATTCAGCTTGGCATGATAGCGGTCTTCCGTCCGGTGATAATAGCTGGCGCTGACGATCACCCCTAACTTATGGTCGCCGAATACATTGAAGCTATTACCGATACTGGCGGAATAGATCTGGTTGGGTTGTGCCGGCGTATAGGAGGTGGTCAGCACCGGCGCAAAAGACAGCATAATCCCGTTGATGCGATTGGCCTCTGCCGTCAGCGCAGGACTGTTCCGGCTTTGGATAAACAGTTCCTGGATCTGCTGGAGACCTCCCGGATATTCGGTGGACAGGTTAAGAAAGGCCTGGGAAAGATCATGCGTCTGCACATTCTGCCCGAGAAACCCCATATTCGATCCCTGAAAGGCGTTGACGCTTCCGCCGAAGCCGATCGTGGAGTTGACGCCGCCTTGTGCTGTAAACTGTATGGTCATGCTATCGGGGACGGATAGTGTTTTAAGCTCTATCAGGCCGGCCGACGCATCGGCGGGATGGTCGGGGGAGAGGGTCTTATACACATTGACATTGTCCAGGAAGGCTGCCGGTACCAGGTCCAGGGGCACTGTACTGCGGTCCGGATCGGAGGAGGAAAGCCTGGCGCCGTTCAGCTCGGCAATCACACTGCGATCGCCCAGGCCACGGACGGCTACATACTTATCGTCCGTGATCGTAACGCCTTCCACCCGCGCCAGAGCCTGGGTGGTGGTGATGCTGGCCGTCTTAGCAATATTAGCGGCAGAGATCCCATCGGAAACGATGCCCATATTCTTGCGTTCATTCAGCAGCGAGGCTTCCGTGTTGACCTTGCGCCGGGCTTCGACGACGACAGCCCCAAGGGAGTTGCCTTGCAAGGACATCACGACCTGAAGTTGCGCCCCCGACCCGGCGCGAACCTCTCTGCGCTGAAAACCTACCGAGGTGAATATGAGGATTGCCTTATCATCAGGCACCCGGATGCGGAAGATACCGGCAGCGTCCGTCGACACGGTAGTCGTGTAACCGTGTACTTGTACGGACACTCCATTCATCGGGACGCCGGTAGCCCCGTCGGTCACCTGTCCATTAATATAAGGACCGGACAGGACCGGCCCTTCTGCAACCCGCGTCGGCGCCTTCAGCCGGAAACCGATGGATGAGGTCATCACGGTGTATTCCAGAGAAGGCACCCTCCTGTGCAATTCCTGTAATACTTCTTTCAGCGTGAGGTTGTGCACGTGGAAAGATTCGACGACGGTGCCGGATAAATCCTCTTTCACATACACCAGGTGCAGTTTCGTCTGCCTGCTTAGATCTTCCAGCAGACTCGACAAAGTGACGTGCGTAAGGTCAAGGGACACCCTTTCTGTCAGGTCCCCGGGGGTTTGTGTCTGCGCCCGCAGCATTATGCCAAAGGACATCATCAGCAGCAACAGCAGGCCTGTCGTTCGGGTCAGGGTCCGGCAATAGGAACTCTGTCGGGCACTGGGCGCCCAATGGGTAAATGTATACATCATAATAATTTCTGTTTCCTGCTGTGAGTGGTTAGCGATTTGCTCACAACCGTGATACCGGCTAATAGATCGTAATGACGCTATCCCGGATTGAATAATTCAAATGGTTGATGTAGAGTAATCCATCCAATATTTCCTCAAAGCTGTTCTGGTAATAGGAAACGGTTATCGGTTTCCTGCGGCCCGCCGGGAAGTTCTCCTTCAGCCGGTAGCCGTATTTATGGCAAAGTCGTTGTAAAGCATCTTCCAGCGGCACGTTCTGCAGGATAAACCCGCCGCCCGTCCAGGCGCCGTAGCTACCGGCATCTCCACGTTCTATCGCCACCGCACGATGACCATCTGTATCCACCTGTGCGATATCTCCGGGTTGCAGCCTGACCGCCGCATCATGACTATTCAACCGAACTACTTCCACGCTGCCCTTTACCAGGGCAATCCTGACGTCCGGCTCATTCCGATATCCCTCCACGTTGAATGAAGTACCTAGTACCCTGGTCTCGACACCTTTCGATAATACCCTGAAGGGATGTGCAGCATCTTTCGCTACATCGAAATAACCTTCTCCGTCTAACTCGACGTAACGATTACCCGCAGCGAAGTCATCATTCCAGCGCAGCCGGGAATTGGCATTCAGCCGTACGACCGTACTATCCGGCAACACTATCCGTCGAACGCCGGTCGTTGTATTAGCGATTTCATTAAAATGGGAGGAAGTCCGGCTGAACCAAAAAATAACGGAGAGAACAAGAATACCTATGAAGACGGCAGCGGCCGGCAGCCGGTATCTTAACCGTCTCACCGGGGCCTGTCCCTGGTTGATCTTATTCCAGACGGCCTGCCGTAATTGTTCTTCCAGCAGGACGCGATCGGTCACTCCGGAAGGCAAATATGGGGGCAGCTTGTCATACCACCGGTGAAGCAGTTCGATTTCTTCCGGCGTGCATTTTCCTTGCAGGTATTTCTTCAGCAGCAGTCTGGCTATTCGATTGTTACGGTGCATCACCCTCATTGTAACCGCACCATTCGTTTGGTACTGCCCTTGCTGTATGAACAAATTGTTAAGGGAGTAGAATTCCGGACACGAAAGGAAGATCGTATAACAAGGAAGAATAGACCACCAGGAAAACGACGGGAGGAAGGAATCCGTTGAAGTGTTCACGCAGCAGTACCTGGGCCCGCGCAAAGGCATTTTTAGCTGTTTGCGGCTTGATTTTCAACGTATCTGCGATATTTTGAAACGAATATTGATGACGACTGCGCAGGATGTAGACCTCTTTCATCCTGTCCGGCAGATTGTCTACTGCGATCTCCCATGCCTGCTCTTTTTCCGTTTCCTCTTTTATATTGATGGGGCTATCCTCCGTGTCTGTAGCAGCAGTCAGCAATTCGGTGAGCTCCTTCAATTGCTGCAGCCGGCGGCGGCTAGTGCGGTAATAATTAAATACCTTATTCCTGACAATGCCGGACAGGTATTGCAATAATGTTTCCCGGATCTCGATCTCCAA
>JAMFSL010000364.1 GCA_026225275.1 Puia dinghuensis | reverse complement strand
TTCGTCGTAGGCAACATTATATTCCTTTTCCCTGCTTTTGCCTTCCTTGCTTTTGAATACAATAGTGCCCGAGCAATCTTTCAACAGTACGGTCAGGTTCGTAGTAAAGATTGCTTTTCTTTGGGTCACCTCGGCGATGAGGGCAGCGCATTTGTTGGCAGCCAATGCTTGCGGCAAATTTTCATTGTTCCAAAAAACAACAAATCCCTTTTGTTCCAATAACGCTTTCATAGTACTGTTCACCCCATATTCATCTGCGTCTTTTAAAAAATCGAACTTTTGTGGTACAAGTACATATTTGAAGTTGTTGATGGTGGTTTGCGAATGGCCAGCCACTGTTAATACAACAAAAATAAATAATACTCCTGTTTTTATATAGTGCCTTATATTTTGCATTGTCCTAAGGTAAAGAGAAAATTTTATCTTCGCACTCTAAATGCCCACCGATCATGCCGCAGCCCAAACTCCAACACCCGCAACTGACAGACCTGTTGAAAAAAGCCTATTCAGCAGAAAAAGCAGCCGCTTTTGCCTATCAGGGTCACGCTGCATCTGTTAAAAGCCCCACCGAAAAAGCAGCGATAAGGCAAATAGAAATCGACGAATGGAACCATCGGAAAGAGGTCTTGCAATTAATGGATCAATATGGCATTCGGCCATCGACATATTATGAATGCAGATTTCACATTGTAGGTAAAATAATTTCTTTTAGCTGTCACGTTATCGGTTGGTTCATGCCCTTTTATTTCGCCGGCAGATTGGAGAGCGGCAATGTTTGTGAATACTTTCGGATGAAGCAATACTTTAATTCCATTGGTGTAAATGAACATGACAAAATACTCTACGATATGGGTATAAAGGAAAAAGAGCATGAAGTATACTTTCTCAAAGGGATCAAAACCAACAAGCTTCTTCCGCTCTTCGAAAAATTATTCTCCTGGGGTGGCCGGAAAAGTTTTAACAACGTCGATCTGGATAAAAAATACCCGGTAGAAGAATCCGGCGATTACTGTAAAAAATAGGCGGATCAATGAAGGCGGGGCTGAATCAATTCCATACTTTATAGCAACAAATCGTATACATTACGGGATTGAAACCGCCTTATTATGCGATATTCCAAGGTTTTATTGATCGACGATGATGAAGATGACCGGGAGTTATTTTTAATGGCCATGAAGGAAGTCGCAATCCGTGCTGAGTGCCAAGTGCTGGCCGATGCCAAAGCTGCCTTGCAGCAGTTGGAGACCCGGGAACTGATTCCCGACGTTATCTTCCTTGACCTTAATATGCCCGTTATGGACGGCAAGGGCTTTCTGACGGCCATCAAAGCAAACCAGCTGTTGAAAGAAATACCTGTTATTATGCTCTCCACCTCCGCCAACCCGAAATCGAGAATTGGCCGAAAAGCCTGAGAACTACCGTTGCCACTATCCTCTCTTCCCGTCCGAAAAGACGTAATAAAAAATATCCCTGTCTCAGCTGAGGACAGGGATATGTCTTTAGGATTATCGATCGTTGATGGGGTCAATACTCCGCCATCAGCTGATCCGGGTAACACCAAAGCCATCGCTCACCCGGCTCTGCTGAAGATACCACCGGGTGATGGACTTTATGATAGTGTGCCTTCATATGTTGCTGCGGGGAGTCCTCGCAACAAAGAGTAACGCCGCAGGTCTGACAGGTGCGCAGGTGTACCCATTGGGTGTGCAGCCTGACACATTCCTCACAGACATACTCTTTGGCGGTCTTGATGTCGGTGATAGCTGTCAGATGTTTGCAAAGATTTGCCATGGTTGTAAAGATTTATGTGATGAAAGCGTTTCGGCGCGATATCACGTTAAAAAATTCGTTTTTACCGTCTCCACCACTTCGCCGATATTCCCGTCGAGTATCTGTCTCCACATATACAGACTGAACCCCTTTGCCTCTTTCAGGTCGATCGCCGGAGGCATACTCAATTCGCTGGGGTTCGTATACATATCCAGCACCACCGGCCCATCGTGTGCCAACGCCTCGGCAATGGCCGCAGGTAACGCATCCGGTGTACGAACCGCAATGCCACGGATGCCGATCGCCTCCGCCATGGCGGCAAAATCGGGATTGTCCAGGTCGGTGACAAAAGGAGGATAACCCTGGACCTTCATTTCCAACGCCACGAAGCCCAAAATCCCGTTGTTGAAGATCACGATCTTTACCGGCAGCTTGTACTGACGGATCGTGAGCAGATCACCCATCAGCATGGAGAAGCCCCCATCGCCGGAGAGCGATATCACCTGCCGGTCGGGATACGTGAACTGCGCGCCAATGGCCTGGGGCATGGCGTTGGCCATGCTGCCATGGTTAAATGATCCCAGGAGGCGACGGCCCTTTTTCATTTCCAGATAACGTGCAGCCCAAACGGTGGGGGTCCCGACGTCGCAGGTAAAGATGGCATCATCAGTAGCCTGCCGGCTGAGTTCGGCCGCGACATACTCAGGAAAAAGTATGGAGCCGTCCCGGTCCGGCGCAGCCTTGGCGTCGAGCTGCGCCCGGATATTTTTGTAGACATGCAAACAATATTCCAGATGCGACGGGTCGTTTTTTTCGTCGACCTGTGGCAGAAGGACCTTCAGTGTTTCGCGTACATCACCGACCAGCCCGATGTTGATGGCCGCCCGACGGCCGAGATTCTCCGGGCGTATATCGAGCTGAACGATTGTCGCGTCCTTAGGGTAAAAATCCTTGTAGGGAAAATCCGTACCCAGCAGCAGTACCAGATCACTGCGTTCCATAGCGATATAGCCGGAACGGTAACCGATAAGACCGGTGAGGCCCACATGATATGGATTATCGTATTCTACATACTCTTTTCCGCGCAGCGCGTAGACCGTCGGCGCCTTGATCTTCCGACAAAGTTCGACCACCTGATCATGCGCGTGGCGGCAGCCGCTGCCGCAAAACACCGTGACTTTATTATGATCGTTGATCAGGCTGGCAAGCGAGGTAATCTCGTCATCCGAAGGACGGATCACGGGCTGCTGGGTAAGCAAATTATGCCGGAGGGCGGCTTCTTCCACCTCTTCGAGAGCGACGTCGCCGGACAGCACAATGACGGCTACACCACCGCGGCCGACGGCATGTTGCATCGCGATCTGCAGAACGCGGGGCATCTGTTCGCCGGATGAGATCAACTCACAATAATGACTGCAATCTTTAAATAACTGTTTGGGGTCGGTCTCCTGGAAATAGGCGGTGCCGATCTCTGTACTGGGGATGTGGGTGGCGATGGCCAATACCGGGGCGTAGCTCCGATGGGCGTCATAAAGCCCATTGATCAGATGCATGTTTCCGGGACCACAGCTGCCGATACATACGGCCAGCTTACCTGTCAGTTGGGCCTCGGCCCCCGCGGCAAATGCAGCCGCTTCTTCGTGGCGATAGTGCAGCCAGCGGATTGCATCGTGTTCACGGATCTCATTGGCTATTGCATTGGCGGAATCTCCTACCAGACCATGGATCTGATCTACGCCAGCGGCGATCAGGGTCTCGACGAGCATTTTTGCAATTTTCATAATGTTTTATTATAATGTAAAGATGGTTTGATATGTAATCCAAGTGTCAGCCAGTCGTCAGGAGGCGGCCTGCTGTCGTCGGGACCGGCCCAATCTTATCAGCGCTATACCCGACTGGCTGAAGTGCCCATCCAACTATCCCGGAAGCCATTCTATAGAATTCCGCCACCCGCAGCCTATTGGCCGGGTAAATTACAGCAAACAGGAGAATAATAAATCGATCACCATATAAATAGATAAGATTCGGAATGGCCAGCCTAGGCGCTGTCTTCGGTCTCCAGCCACTTGCAGCCTTTTTGCCGGGAAGATCAGCTGACCTATTTCTACACCCTACCTCCATCGATGATAGGCTGAAGATGAGCAAGGTCATGTGACTGGATGCGATCCATCAATATAATGGTTGCTTTGTCTGTATATCTTCACGGAAATTGAATAATCATTTCAATATCATCATATGAAACAGGTACTTATAGTCGGAGCCGGCCACCATTTTCCTCAAGGGCCTTTCACTTTTCTTCACTCTATGCAAGGACAGGAGCGCGTCCATGCCAAAGGGCTCTTTTTCCGGCCTGTGGATTATTCTGCCCTTGCCGCCGCCACCACAGGTGCCAGCATGATACCCATCCTGGACCTGGAAGACAATGAAAAAGAAATGATCGCCGTCCACAAAGCCCTCTTCTCCCGACAGTGCGAGCAGTACCACATCCCTTATTCGCTTCACGACAACGAAAGGGAGTGGGATAAAAACCTGCTCCAAAAAGAAAGCCGCTTTGCCGACCTGATCCTGATCAGCGGGGAGCTATTCTACGCCGAAACCGACAATAAACAGCCCAACCAATACCTGCGCGAAGCGCTTCGTTCCGCCGAATGCCCCGTGCTGATCGTTCCTGAGAATTTTGCCGCCGTCCAACGCCTGTTCATGGCCTATGACGGCTCGCGTGACAGCCTTTATGCCCTCAAGCAATTCTGCTATCTCTTCCCGGACTTAACCGATCTCCCGACCGAAATCCTTTATATCAATGAAGGGACCAGCGATTCCATTCCCGACCTCGACAGCCTGAAACAATTCACCCGGGCCAAATTCGATTGCATGAGCATTTCCAGGCTGCATTTCAACGCCAGTGACTACTTAACCACCTGGATCAGCGAAAAAAAGGATGCCCTGCTGGTCAGCGGCTCCTTCGGCCGGTCACCCGTCTCCTATATCGGCAACCGGAGTTTTTCAGAAAGCATTATCCATGAACATCAACTACCCATTTTCATCGCCCACCGATAGATGACCGCCATTCGCGCATTTCGATGAAATAGCCGTAACTTCACGAAGAGCAAGAACACGCCTTACACTAATCATCATTCCCTTTTATGATCTTTTCCAGGCGTACACTCGTCATATCATTCGGCATTCTCGCCGCGGCCGGCCTCCTGCTGATCCTGACCGCGCTTCTCAATCCCCGCCAGACCATTACCCTACCTTTCGGCCTGGGCATCCTGTTACTGCTTTTTACCCTTTTCTTCCTCCTGTTTTTCAACTTCACCGGGCGAAAGGCAGCCGAGCGTGAGCGGAACGAACTGGAACAGCGGTTCAGTTTTCTTGTTCAGCACATTAAAGACTACGCCATTTTTTTCATCGACCCTGAAGGCCTGGTCGTGAGCTGGAACAAAGGCGCCCAACAGATCAAAGGCTATACAGAAGCCGAGATCATCGGCAAGCCCATTTCCCTCTTCTATACTGAAGAAGACAACCGGTTGGGCGAGCCCAGTCAAAATCTGAAAAAGGCATTGGAAGATGGCAGCTATGAAAGCATCGGGCTGCGCAAACGAAAAGATGGGTCCGTCTTCTATGCCGATGTTGTCTTCACCCCGATCTATGACGAAGACAACATATTGAAAGGATTCGCCAAGATCACCCGTGATATCACGCACCAAAAAAAGGCGCAGGAGGATATCCAGGCCACCCTTCGCCGGGAAAAAGAACTCAATGAACTGAAATCCCGCTTCGTCACCCTGGCCTCCCACGAATTCAAGACGCCGCTCAGCGTCATCCTTTCTTCCGTCTCCCTGATCGAAAAATACCCGGAAACCGACATGCAGGACAAGCGGCTCAAACACATTCACCGCATCAAATCCAATGTCAACAATCTCAAGCAGATCCTCAACGACTTCCTCTCGCTGGAAAAGTTGGAAGGCGGCATGGTCAGCAATAGTCCGGTCGAAGCCGACCTCATCCCCTTCACCCGCGAGGTCATCCAGGACATGGAAGGGTCCTTTAAAGAAGGCCAGCAGATCCATCTTCACACCAAAGGCACGCCAAGGACCATTCTTGTGGACACGCATCTCCTGCACAATGTTTTTAACAACCTCCTGTCCAATGCTGTCAAGTATTCGCCCAACGGCTCATCTATTGACTGTTCGCTCATTTACCATCCGACCACCGTGGACATCATATTCAAAGACGAGGGAATCGGCATTCCCACTGAAGAACAGGAAAAACTCTTCGAACGCTTTTTCCGGGCCACCAACACCACTGGCATTTCCGGCACCGGTCTCGGACTAAGCATCGTCAAAAGATACCTCGACCTCATGGGCAGCAAGATCCGCCTGACCAGCCTTCCCGGCCAGGGCTGCACCTTTACCGTCAGCCTGCCCGGGTGAGACGTTGCCAGGATCACGCCGTCTGCTCTGCCCCTGTCATTTCTCATCCCCCTGCCTGACCCCGGTCATCATTCCCGAAAGTCGCGGAGCCTATCTTCACGACCTAAAACCTACTATTATGATGGGCCAGTTAAACACCGACGAAATTGAAACCCTCCTTCATCAAACTGTGCTGGGCCGTATCGGCTGCGGCGATGGAAAACGTATCTATGTGGTACCGATCAGCTACGCCTACGATGGCGGGTTTATCTATTGCCATACCCACGAAGGGCTAAAAACAGATCTCCTCCGCAAAAACCCCTCCGTCTGTTTCGAGGTCGAACGGTTGGAAAGCCTGGCCGACTGGCAGACCGTCATTGCCCATGGAGACTTTGAAGAATTGACCGACCCGTTGCTGCGGCTCGATGCGCTGCAAAAGCTCCATGCCCGCCGGCTACCCTTCATCACCAGCCAAACCACAAGACTCACCGAAGAATGGCCTTTTGCTTCCGAAGCACTTGGTCAACTGGGCGGAGTGACGTTCCGTATCGGACTGACAGATAAAACCGGCCGTTTTGAAAAGGCCGACCAGCTTACCGGTGCGTGATAAAAATCGGCAGGTTGATCGTGCGGAGCAGCAGGCTCGCATGGCTGGGCTTCAGGAACCGCGAGAGGATACCCCGCCCATAAGCGCCCAGCACCACGATGGCATTCTTTCGTTGCAGGAGATACCCGAACAGCTCGTCCGAAGGATCCCCCTTCAACAACACGAAGTCGACTTGCAGGTAGTGTGCCGAAAGCCATTCCTTCATTTTATATTGTTCCTCGATAGCCGTTTCCTCGCCCGTGCGAACATCGACCACGACGGCCTTCTTGCGTTTAAATTCAGGGAACAGGTAGGTGAACTGCTTGATCGCAAAGACCGAGGAACTGGTCCCGTTATAGGCAAAGATCACCTCGTCAAGGCTATTGAACTGGTAGGGCGAAACGACTACCGGGCATTCGGCCGCCAGCAGCACATCCCGGATAAAACGTCCCGGGAATCCTTTGTCCACTTTGCGAAAACTCGTCTCCGGGTCCACGACAATCAGGTCAGAAAAGCGGCTTTCCAACAGGATATCGTCCACCGGCACGCCCCTGTCCCGGTGTACTTTTGCGGCCACTTCCCGACTAAGACAGGCCTCATGGAACCGATGCACGCGCTGCAAGACGGGATCTGTTGCCAATACGCCGGCCGTAAATGGGCGGGCCGCTTCCAGCGCTTCCGATGCTTCCAGCCGGATGATCTCCGCTTCGTCGTCTTCCGGATCCCCTTCCAGGAAGACCCCGGTCAACCGGGAGTGGGTCAATTTTGCCAGGTAACAGGCAAAATCGATCGCATATGTATTTTGTTTATACCCGTCCATCGCCAGCAATATCTTTTCCATGGTATTTTTTGTAAAGGTCCGGCCGTTGGGTCAGCCAGGCAATGAGCGTCATCACCAGACGGTGTGACTTTCATCATTCCTGATCAAGATCAGTAGGGCACATGACCTTTCCCAGCCTTTACAAGTCCGGACCACCTATCTTTATGCAGGTCATTAACCCCCTTCTGAAAATGTTCAAGGAAAAATCGCGGCTTGTACTGTTGCTTTGCCTGATCGTTGCCCTGGTCACTGCGATGTTGAAATACCTCAACCCCGCCCTTAGCTATTTTGACGCCAGCCTCATCCTTGTCATCCTGGTCATGATCGCGCTGGCCGCCGTTTTCGTCCCCTACGCCAAAAAACTCTACCGTTCCATCAAATCCGATCAGCATCAGATCAACGCACTTTTTGAACATGCCACCGAAGGTATCATTCTCACAGATGACAAGGGCAAGATCGTCCTGCTCAATCCCGCCGCCGCCAGCCTGTTCCACTACGACCCTCACGAGCTTCCGGGACAGTCTATCGACCTGCTGATCCCCCAGCGCTTTCACCACCGCCACGAACAAGACAGAAAGGGTTTCTACGAGCAGCCGGGCCACCGCACCATGGGCCGGGGCCGGGATCTGTTCGCCCGTAAAAAAGATGGAAAGGAGTTCCCCGTGGAAGTCAGCCTTGGCTATTACCGCCAGCACGAAAGGCTTTTTGTCATCGCCTTCATCGTCGATATCACGGCGCGCAAACACAGCGAACAGGAACTGCTCAACCGACAGCAACAATTGGAAGCCATCACCGAAGAAATGCGGCGTTTAAATACCGATCTGGAAGCCAAGGTCGAACAGCGGACCTTTATTCTTCGCGAGGCGCTGCAGGAACTGGAAAAATCCCAGGAAGAGCTCAGCGAAGCCCTGAGTAAAGAAAAAGAGCTAGGTGAGATCAAATCCCGCTTCGTATCCATGGCATCCCATGAGTTTCGTACTCCCCTGAGCACCATCCTCTCCTCTGCCACGTTGTTGTCCCGCTATACGACTACGGAGGACCAGGACAAGCGCGACAAACATATCAAACGCACAAGGGACGCCGTTAAACACCTGGACGTGTTGCTGGAAGACTTTCTGTCCGTCGGCAGGCTGGAAGAAGGAAAAATCAGGGCAGAGCCCACCCCCTTCCTATTAAGCGGTCTGCTTGAAGAAGTCACCGAAGAAATGCAATCCCTTGCCAAGTCGGCCCAAACCATCGATTGCCAATACGGCAGTGACTTTATCCTCACCACGGACAAACGCCTGGTCAAAAACATTCTCATCAACCTGCTCGGCAATGCCATAAAGTTCTCGGGCGAAGGCACCACCATCGAGCTGCGGGCCCGGCCTCTTCCCGAAGGCGGAGTCGTTCTCTCAGTCCGGGACAATGGCATCGGTATTCCCGCCGGGGACCGGCAGCACCTCTTCAGCAGCTTTTTCCGCGGCTCCAACGCTGTGAACATCGAAGGCACCGGTCTGGGACTACATATCGTCCAGCGATATCTTGACCTGCTGCACGGCAAGGTCAGCCTTAAAAGCGCCCTCGGCGAAGGCACCCTGGTTACCGTCGAAATCCCCGATTTATGACAGCAGTCAGGGAAAGTCCTGATCATAATCAGTTGCCGGGCTCCGCGAATAGCGTAGTATTGCAATAGATCATCATCAACCCAGCTTTCATGCGCAGATTACTCATTATCGAGGACCACCACGACATTCGGGAAAATACTGCCGAGATACTTTCCCTCGCGGGCTATGAAGTATTCACTGCGGAGAACGGCAAAAGAGGAGTGGAGATGGCCTTGAAAGAAAAACCCGAGCTGATCATCTGTGACATTATGATGCCAGATCTCGATGGATATGGCGTCCTCCACCTGCTGCGTAAGAATGAAGCCACTCTGGAGACTCCTTTTATCTTCCTCACCGCTAAAACCGAACGCGTCGATTTCCGCAAAGGCATGGAAATGGGCGCCGACGACTATATCACCAAGCCCTTCGACGAAATTGAACTGCTCAACGCCATTGAGATCCGGCTAAAGAAAAACGATATCATCCAAAGCAAATACGCCGTGACCGAAAAAGGGGCCAGCGAATTCATCGCCGACCTCAGCGCTTCCGGCATCCTGCGCCTCAATGGCGATACCGCAGAGACCCGGGAGCTATCAAAAAAAATGCTCCTCTACCAGGAAGGCAAGCGGTCCAAAAGCCTCTTCCTGTTAAAAAGCGGCAAGATCAAAGCCTTCCGCATCAACGAAGACGGCAAAGAATATATCACTAACCTCTACGTGCCCGGCGACTATATCGGTTATCTTCCGCTGCTGGAGAACAGGTCCTATGAAGATACCGCCGAAATCCTCGAAGACGCCGAAGTCGCCGTGTTCCCCAAAGAAGAATTCCTGGACGCCCTCTACAAGGATCTTCAGGTCGCGGGTAAGTTTATCCGGCTGATTGCCCTCAACGTCAAGGAAAAAGAAGAGCGCCTACTCAGCCTTGCCTATGACTCCTTACGCAAGCGCGTCGCCAAAGGCCTGATCGATATTCACACCAAATTTGCCGGGTCCGTATCGGCCATGGCCATCTCCATTTCGCGGGAAGACATCGCTCAATATATCGGCACTGCCACCGAATCTCTTATCCGCACCCTCAGCGACTTCAAAGCCGAAAAGCTCATCGATATCCAAGAAGGAAAAATACGGATAACGGACGTGCAGAAATTGCAAAACCTTCTGTATTAAAAACAACAAAGTCATGAAATCCATTGTCGTTCCTATCAACTTCTCCCCCTGCGCCGCTAATGCGGCCCATTATGCGGCAGACCTTGCCCTGGTCATCAAAGCGGACATCCATCTTGTCCACGTTATTGAGGCGCCCGTCAGTTCCGCCGACCTCATGATGACAGACGACCTCTACCGGGAGATGATCGAAGCCGCCAATCTCGAGCTTCAACGGCTACAGGTCGAACTGACCAGGCGAACTCACCAAAGGATCAAGGTCGACTATATCGTGGAAGCCGGCAGCGTATCTGCCAAAGTAAAAGAGCTATGCCTTCGAATGAAGCCTTATGCCGTCATACTCGGCGCCACCGGGTCCACACTGGAAAAATTCCTGGACGGCAGTCCCGTCGCTTCCCTGTTACGGTACCTCGATTCTCCTATTCTTGTCGTACCCGAAACGGCCGCTTTTCACCACTTCCGTCACATCCTCCTGGCATGCGACATGGATGATATCGGCTCAGGAATGCCGAATTCCTTGCCGCTGCTCAAGGATCTGCGCGCCTATTTCGGCTCCCGCTTCGACATCGTTACTGTTGAAACAAAAAAGGTACTCGACGATGAAGCCTGCACCTTCGAATCCGGCGGCTGGAAGGAACTGCTCAAAGACCTTTATCCCGTTATCCACTATATCCGGAAGCCAAAAGTCGAAGAAGGCATCCTGGAATATCTCAGTCACAACGAGGCCGACCTCGTTATGGTCTTCCCTAAAAAATACGGCCTCCTGGATTTCCATACCAGCCAGTCCCGGAAACTGGCGGAGCACAGTCCGGTACCCGTTTTAAGTCTCCATGCTTAAACCTATTGCCACTATAAAAAGACCGGTTAAGGGCTATCCTTTAACCGGTCAATTCATTTTAACGATTCACTGATCCAAGCCGGCTATATTAAACGGCCGCTCCTTCCAAAACTTTGTCTTTCTTTTCGGCCGCAGACCGGCTGCTGTTGCCTTCAGGCTGTGAGATATCCAGCACGATCCGTCCTTCTATCTCCCCCTTCTTCATTTCTGCAAATACGGCATTGATATTTTCCATTTTAGTGGCATGGACGGTCGCCTTTACCTTACCTTCTATCGCAAAAGCAACGGCCTCCTGCATATCCTTCCGCGTTCCCACGATAGAACCCCTTACTGTGTACCCGTTGATCACCGTATCAAAAATGGGCAGGTCGAAATTTCCAGGAGGTAAGCCGTTCAGAGAAAGGGTTCCCTTTCGCCTCAGCGCGGAAAGCCCCTGTTTAAAGGCAATGGGGGAAGGTGCCGTCACCAGTACCCCGTGCATCCCACCCGTTTGTTTCTTCAAAAAAGCGCCCGGATCCTGCTCCCTCGCGTTGACCGTTAAATCCGCGCCCAGTCGTTTGGCCAATTGGAGCTTATCATCCGATACGTCTATAGCAGCCACATGCAACCCCATGGCTTTGGCATACTGCACGGCCAGGTGACCCAGTCCGCCGACCCCGGAAATAGCCACCCATTCGCCGGGTTTGGTATCCGTCTCTTTTAAGCCTTTGTAAACCGTTACTCCCGCACAGATGATCGGCGCCATTTCAATAAAATTGATGCCTGAAGGAAATTGTGCCACATATCGCGCATCTGCCACCACATATTCGGCATATCCTCCGTCTACGCTATAGCCGCCGTTTTGCTGCGCTTCACACAGGGTTTCCCAACCGGTGATGCAGTACTCGCAACATCCGCAGGCACTGAATAACCATGGTACACCTACAATATCCCCTTCCTTCACATTTTGTACCCCCCGCCCCAACGCCACCACATAACCGATGGCCTCGTGTCCGGGAATCAACGGAGTCTTGGGTTTTACAGGCCAGTCCCCCTGACAGGCGTGCAGGTCCGTATGACAAACGCCGCAAGAAACAACCTTTACCAGGATCTGATTTTCACCTGGTTCTTTGACGGGCATTTCCTCGATGGTTAGCTGTCCGCCGAACTCGTGGAGGACCGCCGCCTTCATTTTTTTTGGTAACATATAGATGAATTTAAAGATGAAATATTAAAAAGCAATCGACGCTTCCATCACATAACCATAGAATTTACCCCCATTGAGGATATTACTGGCAGGATAACCCATATACACCTGGTTCATGTATTCGGCCTTGAGCATGATGTTCCGGGTAAGGAACCAGCCTGCGGAAGCCGCTTCCCGCTGTATGGTAATATTGCTGGCATACCCTTGCAGCGCAGCCGTCACCGTGTTGTACCGGAAGCCGACCCAGAAATTTTCTTTCTCGGCGGGAAACCTATAAATCACATCAGCCGCATACTGCGTGGCCTTGCGCTGGCTGACTTCCGTAATGGTCCTGCCACGGGCATTTTCATAGGTGCCGAAAAATTCAAGGCCCTTGTATTTCAATAACGTGTTCGCCATGTAGGTATTCACCTCTTCGCTGAATCCCGGGTTCAATCTGCCGGAAAAGGGGCTGTAGTCATTTTCATCGCTGAGTACGGTTCCCTTGGCGATAGCCGCGTTTTCCATCACATAGAAATAATGAGAGCCCGTCCTGTCTCCGCCGAAAAGGGTATTGCTGTTGGCGCTATGATCCGTGTAAACTGATCCTGTCAGCCGGAATCTGAAATCCTTTGTGAGCTGTTTGTCATATCCCAGCTTGCCATGGAAAGCCGCCGCGTAGTGATTCATTTGCCCGGTAGCGGAATCCTCTTTAGTAGCCGCTATAGCGGTCGGATCCAATTCCCCATTGGTCACTCCACCCATGGCAAATAGCCCGGATTTGTCATGATAATAGAGTTCACCCCCAATTTCGGTAGCGAATTCATCCATGATATAGTTTTCGATGAAGGGGTTATAAATAGTATTGCCCCCATCCGTCCGCCGGTAATGCTGATCGCCATAATCGACGTCGAATTGTCCGATCTTGATCGTAAAGCTCTTCATCAGATGATCGATCAGCGCGCTATGCATGAAAAGCAGCTTATCGAACTGAATATACCCACCCTTTACCCAGGTATCTTCATGGTGCCGGGAGGCCAGGTAGGTCGTCAGGTTAACCCGGATACCATCCGCCAGTTGGGCATCAATGTTCAGGTTGGCGGCTGCCAGGTCGAATCCCGGCGTCAGCGCCTCAACGCTGTTGACATTACCGTTGAAACCGGCTTCTGTCATCGGGGTTGCCGTATTTTTGTCCTTCAACGATTGGAAACTCTGCTCGAAATTGCCCCCCACCTTTACGTGCAACTTGTAAAAGGAAGTCGTATCGTTCTTCGTGGTCTCAAAGACATTGATTCCTCTTTTGTCATTGGGACGGAAATATTGCATTTCCCCCTGCTGCGCCATCGCAGAAAAACCCGTCGCCACAAAGACTATCATCAGGGACGATATCAAGAGCGGTTTCCCGAAAGTGTTTAGGGAGCGCATCTTTTCAATAAAATTTTCCATTGTCAATTTTTTAAAGTGGTTGTAAATGATTGGTTGCTAAAATCTGTTTTAAAACGTATCGTGATATCCGGTCCCGCCCGCATGGTCCCAAAAAGGGCGGAAGGCGGCTTGACTCCGTAATCAGTCATCTTTAATGCCTGGGAGCCTTCGAAAACCAATTTTCCCTGGCTGATCCCGAATGTCTTTACTTGCATGGTCACTGGTTTGCAGATGCCTGCCAACGTTAAATTTCCTTCCAAAGGGATGGCGTTTTGACTTTCCCTTACCTGCATCAGCTTCAACGGCCTGCCCAGCGTGAACAGGATCTCCGGATAAGCAGCCGCCTTCAGCCCTTCATAGGTTTTGTTGTCCATTATCCTGCCCATATCGCTTTTGATGGACAGTACCTCCATTTTTATCCGGAGCGATGTAAGGTCCACACTGCCATCTTCGTTCACCACCGCTGTTATTTCTCCTGTTACCTCACCGACCTTCTCCTGCCAGTTGCGCAGGTTGGAAGTGCCGTCAATCGTCACGGTGTATCCCGGGGACAGCGTATAAACCTTCGGGCCGGGCAGGTCAGCACTGACCAGCAGCGACACCGGCAACAGGGAAAGCAGATATTTTTTCATGATGGGAGTTAAGTCTGTTTAAGGATTCAGCTTTTCAAAAACAAGCCCGGCGATCACTCCCTGAAGCAGACCAAATATCCACCACGTAGCCACCATCGCGAGCGACACGTTGATCGCACTGTAGATCAGCCACATCACCGGGAAGATGGCGATCAGCGCATACACCAACCCGAATTCGATGCCCTTGGTCAGGAAGCCGCCCGTCAGCACTCCTTTAAAGCGATCCCAAAACCAGGACAGCGCCAGGGCAATGACGAAGGGATGTATATAATAGATCATATACCTGCCCGCCTGGGTATCAAATGCGGGGTCATAATATTGCGCCGCCAGTGTAGGGAATAGCCAGATCGTTGCATACAAAGCGAGGATACTAAGGATCAGCAGGACTACGCCTGTCAGCAATCCCGAGAGGATAATTTTCTTCATGATTTACTTTTTAAATGTCAGGGAAAAATTAATATTCAGTACGTCGCCGGTCTTTAGTGCGCCCAGCATAAAAACAGGCGGCTTAATCTGGTAATCGGTCATTTTCAGTTGCTCGGAGCCGCTACAGGCAATCGACCCATCGGGATTCACCTGGCAGGTCGCATTTAAAGTAACAGGGTTGGTCACTCCGGCAATGGTCATACTCCCCGTACTCTTTACCTGGAACTGGTTCTTTTGTCCCGGCACAATAACGGCCGATGTCGATTTGTAAAGGATGGTCGCAAACTTATCCGCCTTTAAGGCGTTATAGGCCCTTGAATCCATCGATGATTCGCCGCTCTTTAAATCGTGAACAGGTATCGATAGGTCAAATGTCGTCAGGGATTGCGGCTGGCTGCTCCCCGCCGGCAGAAAACCGAATTTCGCGGTACACGATAAGTCTTTTGCCTCCATGGACCAGTTGTGAAGATTAGACGTGCCTAATACTTTAATATCGGGATCAGATGCGCTGTAAGCATCCTGCGCCCGGAGGGAACCGGAAAAAAGCACCAGGAAAATAACGGCCGGACCCCATAACGCTGTCGTATATGCAGAGCCTGACATTGCGGTTCGATTATTCTTTTTCATGTTTGACGTAAATTGTAATGATGATCAATGAGAGCAAAACTATCGTCTGGAAAGGGTCAAATCGATGAGCGTCGTCATATCGGCCACTGACTTAGTTCATGCTGACGCCGGACGGAGAGGGCGTTGGCTACAGACGGAGAGGGTGGTTGGCTACAGACGGAGAGGGCAAAAAAAAAGCCCGCAAGGCGGGCAAACTGGCGGTCGCTGCGAGTTGTGGTCCGCTAATAAGCGGGCGCATTATGCGGAACATGCACATGCCGGGCAAGAGGATGGAAAGTCTCCCAGTTTTCCGTCTGTGGCCCCCCCAGCAGGCATTCTTCATTGACAAAGGCAGGTTCTTTGAGGTATTCGGCTAATCGCGCAACAATGATCAGTTTTAACTCCGTCTGTTCGTGGTTTTCCTCGAGGACATTAGCCTGCAGCGTCGCGTCCACTTCTTTGATGATATGATTGCTATACAGCAACCGCTCTAATCTCCAGTTCAGCACGGTAATAGCAAACTCGGTTATTCCGGCGTTTTGCCGGACACGAATGGCCGCAACATATTGGCAGCCCCGGAAATCAAACGAAAGATTAAATTTCTTCATGACCAGGTAAATTTATAAAGTGATTAGCCTTATTACAAAGCTATTCCACTCCTCCCCCACCCACAATGACGAACGTCGTAGGTCGGACTGATTACCGTCATGTACCATTTATCGATATAATATCAACTTTTCAATGATGTCCTTATCTTTTTTACCATATGATGAGTTAATGGTAAAGCCAGATAATCTGTTGGCTTCTTCCAGGACGAAAACTTCGCGATAACCATCTTATTAACTTTATCGATAAAAAGATTCTGCCCATAAATTCCCATGGCGAATACAATTTGGGGCTGATCATCGATAATATACCAACCACTGCGATAAGACATGTTTTTGCTGATAGGTGCAAACGCTTTGCCCCATTGGCCATTCTTCCAAGCCTCGGGATCTCCATTTTTTGAAATATCCCCTATCAAAGACAGCGGTACGATTTCCTTTGAATCAAAAATCCCATCATCCAGCATGAGCTGACCTATGCGTGCAAAATCCCTGACAGTAATACATAACCCTCCCGTGCATCTCGGAGATCCATCCTTGTCTACCGTCAGGTAAGCTTCATTTTGAGCGCCCATAGGTTTCCAAAGTAATTCGCTCAACAGCGTATTCATTGCTTTTCCAGTCGCGCTTTCAATTGCCCAGCCTAAAAGATCAGTATTTGCGGATACATACCTGAAAGAGTCATCCATTGATTTTCCTGAATGCTTCAATCCGGTAAAGAACTCATGTAAGCCTATCGAGTGATATGCTGCCGGTATCGGGTCCCAATTGGTTGCTAAATCATATCGCTGTTGTTGATCCTCGCTTAATACTATTCCTGCACGCATATCAAGCAACTGACGCAAGGTTACATCCCGATAAACGGTTTCCCGGGTTTGTGGAATATAGGTAGAAACGGGGTCGTTCAAATCAATATCTCCTTTGTGTTCCAGGATACCTGCGACTAGTCCGATGACCGCTTTAGTCGCGGACATTAATATATGAGGGGTCTGCCGATCATTCCCATTGGCATATGACTCATATACGATTTCGCCCTAACCGTTGCAAATTTGGCAACAGTTGCTTTTATGGCCCAATTTATTCATAATGTGACCGCTGACCAAAGAAGATTGACCCGTTGGCCAAAGTCTATAGATATAAAGTAATTTAGCTTTGTTGTATTGTTTAAATAATACAAAATGGGCAAAGTAGTATTAATCACAGGTACATCAGCCGGAATAGGTAAAGCAACCGCAATATATTTGGCACAAAACGGATATACCGTTTATGCAGCGGCTCGCAGAGTTGAAAAAATGCGAGAACTGGAGGCATATGGTATTAAGCCGATAATGCTGGATGTTACAAAAAGCGAAAGCGCTGCCGCCTGTGTAGATCAGATTATGAATGAAGCGGGAAGCATTGATATCCTGGTGAATAACGCAGGCTTTGGTTGCTACGGTTCGATTGAAGATGTACAAATGGAAGATGCCCGTTACCAGTTGGAAGTAAATGTATTTGGAGCGATGCGGCTGGTGCAATTGGTGTTGCCGGGCATGCGCAAAAACAGATATGGGAAGATCGTAAACATTTCGTCTGTGGGTGGAAAGGTGGCTGGTCCATTGGGCGGCTGGTATCATGCCAGCAAATTTGCGCTGGAGGGATTGAGTGATAGCCTACGAAATGAGGTCCGGGGATTCGGCATTGATGTAATTGTCATTGAACCGGGAGCTACCCAATCGGAATGGGGCGATATTGCGTTAGACAACCTGCTCAAAGTGTCAGGAGAAACGGCTTACAAGAATCTTGCTGAGAAAACCTATCAAATGTTCAAGAGAAATTCAGTTAAAAAACCAGCGGCACTCGTTATCGCCGAACTCGTTTTAAAAAGCCTGGAGGCAAAAGATCCTAAAACGAGATATTGGGGCGGATATATGGCCTCGATGGCTTTATTTATGAAGAAGGTCTTATCCGATAAACTGATGGATAACGTAATAATGAGCCAATTGAAATAAAGATTCTTAAATTTGTTGGATGCAAAAACACAACATTTTATATTCCTATTCGGGAAAATATGAAAAGGGACATAGTTCGTTTTTGCCTGAACACATTTTATGGCTGATGATGTCTGGAACAATGGAAGTAGTTACTCATACCGGTATATCATCTTTTGGACAAGGCGCCTTGTGTTTAGTAAGGAAAAATCAATTGATCAAAGCCACCAAAAAGCCGGAAGGGGTAACACCGTTTAAGGGTATCGGTATTTTTTTAGACCAGGCTTTCCTTAAAAATTACAGTATTGAGCATAACGTGATGGCAAATAGTGCGTACACCGGGGAAACGAATGTGCCACTGCCGCTAGACCCTTTTATGAAAGGGTATTTCGATTCGCTGATGCCGTATTTTGAGCATTCCCAACCATTGACTGAATCTTTGGCAAATGCCAAAACTACAGAAGCTATTGAACTATTACTTCGCAATCCGCAACTCAAAACTTTTCTCTTTGATTTTAATGATCCCTTCAAAATAGACCTGGAAAGCTATATGAACCGGCACTTTACATATAATGTTTCCTTGTCGGAGTTCGCCAAATTGACGGGCAGAAGCCTTTCTACATTTAAGCGCGATTTCATGAAACTTTTCAACGCGCCGCCCGAAAAATGGCTAAAAAAACAACGACTGGAACGAGCACATTTTTTGATCACACAAGAGAAACAGCGGCCGTCGGATGTTTACTGGGAGGTTGGTTTTGCAAACCTGTCGCATTTCTCAGATTCCTTCAAAGAATATTTCGGGTATAGTCCAAACGAGGCAAACAGGCAACTGTCCTCTCAAAAAGCTCTTAATCTTTGAATATGATCGATCAGCATTCAATTGAGGTTTATGCACCCGCCATTTCCAACCAAAACGATTATGCAGGCGGATATTTTGTGGCTGTACGGCTGGAGGACTTATCAGCCGAAAGCGTTTCGGCAACCGCGATTTACAGTCGAAAGGATTTTTATAAAATATCACTTATCAACGGGCATTCTTCCTATCACTATCGGGGCCGGGAGTATGTGTTTCACTCCGGTGATTGGGCGCTGGTATTTACCAATCGCGATGACCCTTATCGCTGGGAAGTGCATGAAGGTGCCTGCAGCGGCTACAGCTGCATGTTCACCGAGGATTTTTTGCCGTTGCATACCTATATCCGCCCTTCGGATTGGTCGGTTTTCGACGGAAGCTCACAATCAGTATTTAAGTTAATCGATAAGGACAAGGTTTTCTTTGAGAACCTTTTTAAGAAAATGCTTGCCGAGCAGGCATCGGATTATACTAATAAATATGACCTGCTATTTATATACCTGCTGGAATGT